>NZ_JADQDK010000001.1:4077598-4391260 GCF_019263705.2 Pseudonocardia abyssalis | reverse complement strand
TGGTGGCGGCCGCCGGCAGCACGCTGCTGGGCGGCACCACGTCGCTGCTGCTCATCGTGTTCACGATCGTCGACATCGCCGTGCAGGTGCTGCGTCGCCGCCCCGTCGAGCACGAACCCTTCCGGGCGCCGTCCTGGGCGCCGGGGCTGGGCATCGCGCCGTGCGGGTTCCTCGTGACGCCGCTGTCGGGCAGGCCGGTCGGGGAGTACCCGTCGCCGGAATCCTGCCGGCGGTGGGTGCGGTGCTATGGGTCGTCAAGCACCTCGTGGTGAACCGGTCCGCCGCCGCCCGGTAGCCACCACCGGTCGAGCAGCGGCTGCCGTGGGTCCCACGTCGTGCCGTCGGCGGCGTCGCGGCGGCGCCGGGCCATGCCGGAGAGCACCTCCAGCACCACGCGGTCGGCCAGGAACGACGTGATCTCCGCGTGGTCGTAGGGCGGCGAGACCTCCACGACGTCGATACCGACGACGGGGAGCTCGTAGGCCAGGCGGCGTACGGCGTCGAGCAGCTCGCGGGCGGTGAGCCCACCGGGCTCCGGGGTGCCGGTGCCGGGCGCGTGGCCCGGGTCGCACACGTCGATGTCGATGGACAGGAACACCCCGTCGCAGTCGTCCACGGCGATGGCGGACGCCTCGGTGAGGCACTCGTCGAGGCCGCGGGCGACGATCTCGGTCATCTCGTAGGAGCGCATGCCCTGCTCGGCCATCCAGGACAGCGTCTCGGGGCCCGGCCCGTACCCGCGCAGCCCCACCTGCAGGAACCGGTCGCCGCGCAGGGCGCCGGACTCGATGAGCCGGCGCATCGGCTGGCCGTGCCCGACGAGCGGGCCGGACTCGATGTCCCCGGTGTCGGCGTGGGCGTCGAAATGGATCATCGACACCCGGCCCTGTCCCAGATGCTGGGCGACGCCGGCCGCGTCCGGCCACGCGATCGTGTGGTCCCCGCCGAGCACCAGCGGAACGGCCCCGGTGGCCGCGATCGGGTGCACAGCCTCCTGCAGATCGCGGACCGATCGCCCGGCGTCGCCGGAGAACATCTCGACGTCCCCGGCGCCGTGCACGGCGAGGTCCGCGAGCCCGTCGACGCGCAGTGCGAGCGAGGGCCGGGAGCCGTCGTGCGGCAGGTAGCAGCTCTGTCGGATGTACTGCGGCCCGAACCGGGTGCCCGGCCGGTGCGACGTCCCGCCGTCGAACGGGGCGCCCAGGACGACGACCGCGGCACCGGCGCAGGACGCCGGATCCGACCAGTCGCAGCGGGGCACGCCGAGGAAGGTGATGTCGGGGCCGAACTGCGGGCCGCAGCGGGCCATCCGTGACGCTCCTCGCGTGATGTGGACACCTCTGCCCGGCGCATCCGGGGCCCGGCGCACTAGCGTGACGCCCAACAGACTTGGACCACGCGAGTGTGAGGGAACCTCCACATGGCCGACCAGAGTGATGCCGCCGTACTCCGCTACCCCGGCGGCGAGCACGAGATGGCGATCAGCACGCCCACCGAGGGTGCGCCCGCCTTCGACGTCTCGAAACTGCTGTCCACGACCGGACTCGTCACCCTCGACCAGGGTTTCGGCAGTACGGCGGCGTGCACGTCCGCGATCACCTACATCGACGGCGACGCCGGAATCCTGCGCTACCGCGGATACCCGATCGACCAGCTCGCCGAGAAGTCGACGTTCCTCGAGACCAGCTACCTGCTGATCTACGGCGAGCTCCCCACCCAGGAGCAGCTGTCGTCGTTCACCAACAAGGTCAGCCGGCACACGCTGCTGCACGAGGACCTCAAGCGCTTCTTCGACGGCTTCCCCCGCGACGCGCACCCGATGCCGGTGCTGTCGAGCGCGGTGAGTGCGCTGTCGACCTTCTACCAGGACGCGCTCGACCCGTTCGACCACGACGCCGTCGAGCTCTCCACCGTGCGCCTGCTCGCCAAGGTGCCGACGATCGCGGCGTACGCGTACAAGAAGTCGATCGGCCAGCCGTTCCTCTACCCGGACAACTCGCTGGGCCTGGTCGAGAACTTCATGCGCATGACGTTCGGCTTCCCCGCCGAGCCCTACGAGATCCAGCCCGAGGTCGCCCGCGCGCTCGAGGTGCTGCTGATCCTGCACGCCGACCACGAGCAGAACTGCTCGACGTCGACGGTCCGGCTCGTCGGCTCGTCGCAGGCCAACCTGTTCGCCTCCATCTCCGCCGGCATCAACGCCCTGTTCGGACCGCTGCACGGCGGCGCCAACCAGGCCGTCCTCGAGATGCTGCAGAAGATCCAGAAGGAGGAGGGCGGCAACGTCGACGCCTACGTCGACCGCGTCAAGAACAAGGAGGACAAGGGCGCCCGCCTGATGGGCTTCGGGCACCGCGTCTACAAGAACTACGACCCGCGCGCGAAGATCGTCAAGCAGCAGGCCGACGGGATCCTCAAGACGCTCGGCGTCACCGACCCGCTCCTCGACATCGCCATGGCGCTGGAGGAGAAGGCGCTGGCCGACGACTACTTCATCGAGCGCAAGCTCTACCCGAACGTCGACTTCTACACCGGCGTCATCTACCGGGCCATGGGCTTCCCGACGAAGATGTTCACCGTCCTGTTCGCCCTGGGCCGGCTCCCCGGCTGGATCGCCCACTGGCGCGAGATGATCGAGGACCCGGGCACGAAGATCGGCCGCCCGCGGCAGCTCTACACCGGGTCCGCCGAGCGCGACTACGTGGGCATGGGCGGGCGCTGACCCACTGCCACCCCCGTTGCCGCATGGCCACCTTCACGCAGTCCGGTTGCGTGAAGGTGGCCATGTCGCAGTTCGGGGTCGAGGCGCGGGAGTCGTCCGGGGGCGTTAGCGTCGCGATCCATGAGTGACGCCTCCGTGGTCTGGTTCCGCCGTGACCTCCGGGTCCGCGATCAGCCGACGTTCCTCGCCGCCGCACCCCGCGCACTGGGGCTGTTCGTGCTCGACCCGGCCCTGCTGGCCCCGTCCGGGGCCGCCCGCCGCACGTTCCTGTTCCGGGCGCTGCGTTCGCTCGACGAGTCGCTCGGCGGGAGGTTGCTCGTCGTCGAGGGCGACCCGGCCGAGGTCGTGCCGCGGATCGCGGAGGCGGTCGGGGCGGGCGGGGTGCACGTCGCCGCCGACTACGGCCCCTACGGCACCCGCCGTGACGAGGCCGTAGAGAAGGCGCTGGCCGACGCCGGGCGCGAGCTCGTGCGCACCGGCTCGCCGTACGCGGTGGCACCGGGGCGGGTGCGCAAGGGCGACGGCGACCCGTACCGGGTGTTCACCCCGTTCCGCCGGGCCTGGGCGGAGCACGGGTGGCGCGCGCCCGCCGACACCGACGCATCGACGGTCGAGTGGCTCGATCCCACGGACCACGGCCGGGTCGCGCTCCCGGACGACGAGCCCGTCGACGCCGAACTGCCCGCGGCCACCGAGGACGCCGCGCTGGCGCGCTGGCACGAGTTCCTCGACGACTCCGTCGGTGACTACTCCGACGCCCGCGACCGGCCGGACAGGCCCGGCACCTCGCGGATGTCGGTGTACCTCAAGTACGGGCTCGTCCACCCGAGGACGCTGCTCGCCGACCTGGCGCGCAAGCGCAGCGACTCGGCGGGGACCTACCGCACCGAGATCGCCTGGCGGGAGTTCTACGCCGACGTCCTGCACCAGCGCCCCGACTCCGCCCGGAAGAACTACGACCGGTCCTTCGACGCCCTGCCGACCGCGTCCGGAGCCGCCGCCCGCCGGGCCTTCGAGCAGTGGTGCGAGGGGCGCACCGGGTTCCCGATCGTCGACGCCGGGATGCGGCAGCTCCGCGCGGAGGCGTGGATGCACAACCGCGTCCGGATGATCGTCGCGAGCTTCCTGGTCAAGGACCTGCACCTGCCGTGGTGGTGGGGTGCGCGGCACTTCATGCGCCTTCTCGTCGACGGCGACCTCGCCTCCAACCAGCACGGCTGGCAGTGGACCGCGGGCAGCGGCACCGACGCGTCGCCGTACTTCCGGGTGTTCAACCCGATCACGCAGGGGGAGAAGTTCGATCCCGACGGCGCGTACGTCCGGCGGTACGTACCGGAGCTGCGCGACGTGGCGGGCAAGGCCGCGCACCAGCCCTGGAGGCTGCCCGGCGGGGTCCCGGACGGGTACCCGGAGCCGATGGTCGACCACAAGGCCGAGCGGCTGGAGGCACTCGCCCGGTTCGACCTCGTCAAGGCGGCCCGGCAGTGACCTCGGCCCTGATCTCGGCCCGACCCTGACCTCGCAGGCCGTCGGTCCTCGCGCAGACCGCCGGCGCCCTGCGAGATGACCACGCGCCCTGCGAGATGACCACGCGCCCTGCGAGGTGGGACGCGGCAGCGACGGCGGGGCCGACGAACCCGGACGGTACGGTCGTCGTCACGCAAGCGAAGGGAGCAGACACGTGACCGAGGCCCGCCCGTCCCGTCGTGGCCGCTGGATCCTCCCGGCCCTCCTGCTCGGAGCGGGGGCCTGGGTGGTCGTCCGCCGCCGCACCACCGAGCCCGTCGACGTCTGGGCGCCGCGCCCGCCGGCACCTCCGGCCCGCAACGGCAGCTCCCCACACGCCACGGCCGGGACCGGCAGTCTGCCCACCCCGCCGGCCGCCGCCCCGGCGCCCGTTCCGGCCGCCGCCCCGGCTCAGGTCACCCCGCCGATTCCGGTCACCCCGCCGATTCCGGTCACCCCGCCGATTCCGGCCACCCCGCCGCGGACCGCGACGCCCCCCACGTCGCCGCCGGCCCCCGCCCCCGCCGTGCCCACCCCCGCCGTGCCCACCCCGGCCGAGGCGCCGCCCGCCACCACCTCCGCACCCCGCCCGAGCCCGGGTCCCCGCCCGTCGCCCGTGGTCCGGCCGCTGGCCTCCACCTCGCCGGGGCAGTCCGCGGTGGTGGTCCCGGGCGCCGGGCGCAGGCCGTCGCCGACGCCGCGCCCACCGGCCGAGCCGTACGGGCCCGGGTCGGCCGCACCGCTCCCGGACGGGTCGTCGCCGGGTCCGGAGTTCACCATCAAGGGCAACGCGGGGTCGATGCTGTTCCACCCCCCGACGAGCCCGTACTTCGGCCGGACGAAGGCGGAGGTGTGGTTCCGGACCTCGGACGACGCCGTCGCCGCCGGTTTCACGGCCTACTCTCCGCGACGACGCGGGCCCTCCTGACAGCTCGGACTCACCCTTTCGTGTAACAGATCGGCATGTCGGACGGATCTATCCGACGGACGTCGACGAGGGACAGGAGCGAGAGGGTGACCGGTCTGTACCGGTCGGCCGATCCGGGCCGCGGTCCGGGCCGCGCCGACGCGTGGCCTCGAGAGACGCCCGTCGCTCTTCTTGACCGACCCGGCCTCCCACCCGACCTGATGACGCAGATCGAGGTGCACCGCAACCTCGCCGCCGAGCTGGCCGCGCCGCACCGGTTCGAGGTCCCCGTCCAGCGGACGCCGCAGCGGGAGGTCCGGTCGGAGCGCCGCCGCCGGTCGCGCCTGCTCACCCACGAACTGCCCGCGCTGATCGGGGCGGTGATCATCGCGGCCACCGGGATCACGATCTCCGCCGGCACCGCCCCGACCACCCCGGCCGCGCCGCAGGCACGACAGATCGGCTGCGTCCAGGACGTCTCCGGGACCGGTTGCCTGGTCCCGACGCCCGCCGCGCAGGGCACCCCCCTCTACGTCGACCCGACGACGCCCGCAGCCCGTCAGGTCGAGGAGTGGACGGCACAGGGCCGCACCGCCGACGCCGACGCCCTCCGCGCACTGTCCGGACAGGCGGTGCCGCTGTGGCTCACCGGCGCCGACGGCACCAGGTCGCGCGTGGCGGGCTACAGCGCCCGCGCCGCCGCGGCCGGGGCGGTGCCGCTGTTCGTCGCCTACAACATCCCCGACCGCGACTGCGGCAGCTTCTCCGGAGGCGGCGCAGCCGACGCCGACGCCTACCGGGCCTGGGTCGCCTCGGTCGCCGCGGGTCTCGGGGGCACGGAGTCGATCGTCGTGCTGGAGCCCGACGCGATCTCCCACCAGCTCACCGGCTGCGCCGAGGCGGGCAGCGGCGACCGCTACGAACTGCTCGCGGGCGCCGTCGACGCCTTCGCCGCCGCGGGGGCCCAGGTCTACATCGACGCCGGGAACCCCGGCTTCACCGGCGACGCGGCCGCCACCGCCGATGCGCTGGAGCGCGCCGGGATCGACCGCGCGGCGGGCTTCAGCCTGAACGTCGCGAACTTCTACACCACAGAGGCCAGCGTCGCGTACGGCACCGAGATCTCCGCCGCGCTCGGCGGTGAGGTGCACTTCGTCGTCGACACCAGCCGCAACGGGGCGGGTCGCCCGGCGGATCCGACCGACGGCGCCCCGATCTGGTGCAACCCGCCGGGCCGCCTGCTCGGTGCCGCCCCCACCCTCGACACCGGCATCCCGCTGGTCGACGGCCTGCTGTGGATCAAGCGTCCCGGCGAGTCGGACGGATCCTGCCGCCCGGACGAACCCGTGGCGGGCGGTTGGTTCCCCGACTACGCGCTCGACCTCGTCACTCCCTGAGCCTTCGTCGGCCGTCCGAGCGCCTCGCGCAGGCTCACCCGCGCCCCCGTGCGCAGGATCGAGTTCTCGTAGACCCTGCCGGCGACCCGGACGACCACGACGACGGCCACCAGCGCGATCAGCGCCGACACCCCCACCTCCCACAGCGGGGCGACCCCGAGGGCGTAGCGCGCGGGCATGATCGTCTGGGACAGGAACGGGATGAACGACAGCACCGCGGCGAGCTCGTTGCGCGGATCTCCCGGGAGCAGGTTGACCACCAGGACGAACGGGATCAGCAGCACGAAGATCAGCGGGGTGACGACCGAGTTCAGCTCCTCCTGCCGCGACACCGTCGACCCGATCGCCGCATAGAGCGCGGCGAACAGGAAGAACCCGAGCAGATACCAGACCACCACCATCGCGAACATGCCCACGGCGGCGCCCGGCACCGTCAGGAGGCCACCCACCGCCGCGGCGACCGTGCCGATGATCCCGAGGATCACCAGCTGCAGCAGCCCGACCGCCCCCAGTCCCAGTACCTTCCCGGCCAGCAGCTGCCAGGGCTTGATGGTGGCGAGCAGCAGCTCGACGACCCGGCTCTGCTTCTCCTCGACGACCCCGGTCGCGACGAGCTGCCCGTAGCCCGACAGCGAGATGAACAGCAGGACCGTGCCGACGAGCGCCAGCGCGAGCTGCTCGCCCCGGTTCGGGTCGACCGGCTGCAGCGTGTCGGTGCTGACCTGCGACCGCTGCGCCAGCTCCGCCGGATCGACGCCGGTCTGCGCGAGCGCCGCCGCCAGCGCCTCCTGCTGCACGGCGGTGCCGACGACGGCCTCCAGCTCGGGTTCGACGGCGTCGCGGCCCAGCAGCTCGTAGTCGCCGGCGGACCCGGTGAGCAGGGCGTCGAGTTCGTCCGCGTCGACCCGGACGCGGCCCGCACCGTCCTCGATCGGCACGATCCGCACGTCGAGGCCCTGTGTGGCGGCGGCCTGTTCGATCGCGGGCCGCAGCGACGCCGTCTCCGGGGTGACGCCGAGCGTCGGGCTCGACGACTGCCCCGCGATCACGCTGCCGAGCAGCCCGATCCCGCCGAACAGCACCAGCGTGACGAGCAGCCCGATCACGAAGCTGCGTGACCGGACCTGCGAGGTGAACTCCCGGCCGGCGACGAGCAGCACCGCCTGGCGGGATCGCAGCGGTGCACTCATGCCGACACCACCGACTCCACGACGTCGCGGTAGAGCTCGGTCAACGGCGGACGCCGTCGCCGGAACTCGTGCACGGGCCCCGCGGCCAACGCGGCCTCGAGCACCTGCTGGTCGTCGGTGCCGGGGGCCAGCCGCAGCCGGGTGCCGGAGCCGTCGGACCCGACCACCTCCACCCCGTCGACGTCGGCCGCCCACCCCGACGGAGGACCCTCGACGTCGAGCACGACGCTCCCCTCGCGTTCGCGCAGCTCGGCGACCGATCCGGCGGCGACCATCCGGCCAGCGGAGATGATCCCGATGCGGTCGCAGATGCGTTCCACCAGCTCCAGCTGGTGGCTGGAGAAGATCACCGGGACGCCCGCGTCGGCCTTGCGCCGCAGGACCCCGCTCATCACCTCGACGGCGGTGGGGTCGAGACCGGAGAACGGCTCGTCGAGCACGAGCACCTCGGGGTCGTGCACCAGCGCCGCGGCGAGCTGCACCCGCTGCTGGTTGCCCAGCGACAGCTTCTGCACCTCGTCGCCGAGCCGGTGCCCGACGTCGAGCAGTGCGGTCCAGCGCTCGACCGCGGCCCCGGCCTCGCCTGCGGGCAACCCGTGCAGCCGTGCGAGGTACCTGAGCTGCTCGCCGACCTTCATCTTCGGGTAGAGGCCGCGTTCCTCGGGCATGTAGCCGATCCGGCGGCGCAGGTCGGCGTCGATCGGGCGGCCCTGCCAGACCACGTCGCCCGCGTCGGGCGACAGCACGCCGAGCACGATCCGCATCGTCGTGGTCTTGCCTGCGCCGTTGCTCCCGACGAAGCCGAACACCTCACCGGGCCGCACCGAGAACGTGACGTCGTCGAGGGCCTGGACCTGGCTGAACCGCTTGGAGACCCCCCGGATGTCCAACATGGGGCCGACCCTAGCGAGGGGGAACGACGATCACCCGTGTCGTCTGTCATCACCGTGGATGACAGGAATCATCCGGAGGTCGGCATCGAGATCCCGTAGCCGCGGATCTTGCGGTAGATCGTGGCCCGCGACATCCCCAGGTGCCGTGCGGCCTCCGCCTTGTTGCCCGAGGCGTCGAGCAGGGCGTCGACGATCGCGTCGCACTCGATCGCCTCCAGCGGCGTGAGCACGCGCCGGGTGATGGCGCGGCACTCCGCGGGGAGGTCGGCGGGGGAGACGATGCCGGTCCGTCGCTTGGCCACGACCTTGCGCAACACCTGGTAGAGCTGCTCGATGTTGCCGGGCCAGCGGTTGCGCATGAGCACGCGCATCGCCTCGGGCGAGCACGTCAGCTCGGCCCCGCGGGTGAGCCGCGCGATCAGGTACGGAACCAGTTCGGAGACGTCCTCCACGTGGTGGCGCAGCGGCGGCACCTCGACGGTGCTCGGGAAGTGCCCGAGCAGCTCACCGAGGTGCTCGGGGGATCCGGTGCCCGCCGTGACCGTCGCGACCACCCACGGGCGCTCCGGGTCGGTGGTGTCGCGGTGATCGTCGAGCACGTCGCACAGCGCCTGCACGCCCTCGGGATCGAGGCTGTCGACGTGGGTGAGGACGAGGGTGCCCCCGCCGCTCTCCAGCTCCTCGGCGACATCGGCGAACCAGCGCGGACCGGCGTCGGCCGCATCGAGGACCCGCAGGTGGGCCGCGGGGGTGCGGCCCTGGTGGGTGGCCCGCGCGACGGTGGTCTTGCCCGTGCCCGGCTCGCCCTCGAGCACCAGCCACTCACGGGCGCGGAAGTGCCGGTCGACGGCCTGGCAGCACTTCGCCCACAGCGCGCCCGACCCGACGGCGGCCGGGAGGGCCGGCGACGAGGTGGCGACGCGCGGGGTGGGCACCGCACCGTTGGTGATGAGCTGGACCTGGGCGATCCCGCCTGCGCGGTTGCCCTCGGTCCAGCTCGGGCGCAGCTGGATGCGCGCGGTGTTGCCGCTGGGCAGGTCGACGATCACCTGGTGGCGCTGGCCGGACTTGAGAGCCTCGCCCGCCTCGGCCAGCAGCGGCCCCTGGTCGGACGGGTCGAACAGCTCGCGGGCGCGGTCGTTCATCATCAGCAGGTCGTCGGACAGGGCGAACACCGCGCCGCGTCCCCGCTGGCAGGCGATGAGGTAGTCGTGCAGCAGGGCCAGTTCACGCCGGCCGGACTGCTCCAGCAGCGTCTCCTCGATCCGTTTCGCGACGGTGGAGGCGATCGCCGTCATCATCATGCTGGCGTCGCTGCGCCAGCACGTGAGGTCGACGACGCCCAGCACCTTGCCGCTCACGGGGTGCCGGATCGGCGCTCCGGCGCAGGCCAGGTCCTCGAGGTGCTCGGCGTAGTGCTCGTGCCCGAACACCTGGGCGGGGCCGCGGCCCTCCAGTGCGGTGCCGATCCCGTTCGTGCCGACGTAGCGCTCGGCGTAGCTGAAACCGGGCGCGAGCCAGATGCGGTCGAGGTGGTGGGTGAGCCCGCCGTCGCCGCTGCGACGATCCAGCACGACGCCGTCGGAGTCGGTGAGGATCAGGCTGACCGGCTCGCTGGCGAGCTGGTCGGCGACCTCCCGGATGATCGGGCCGGCCGCGCGCGTGAGCACGGAGTCCATCGAGATGTCGGAGTCGTACGGCAGCTCGAGGCGGTCGGCGTCGACGTCGTAGTGCCGCGAGCGTGTCCACGAGGCGAGGATCGGCTCCCGGACGACGCCGGGCTCCACCTCCTCGTCCACGAGGAAGGACGTGCGGGCGCGGGCGAGCTGTTCGGAGCCGCCATCAGGCGCAGGACGCATCTGACCTGGGCGCGACGAACTCCCGCGGCGGTCGTATGCCGCTCGCAGGGAGGCGCTGAGGTCGAGTACACGGTCGTCCGGGTGGTCCAACCGGTTGCCCTTCTCGGAGCTGCTGTGGTCCGCGGCGGTGGCCGGTGTGCTTATGGACCGTACAGCCGCACTGCACCGAGTGGTAGTGGGCCAGTCGTAACGCAAGACAATCTCATAATGAGACCGCACGGGGTCTCCCGGAGAGGTGTGATTCCCGGCACGGAGAGAGCAGCACCGGGGCCCGCAAGCCCCCGGCCAGCCGCAACCCTCCGCGCTCACCTCCGGTGCCGAGACGCCTGCGCTCGTGTCGGCAACGCGGAAAACCACCACCGTGAGGAGACGACGTTGAGTCGGCAGAGTTTGGCCAAGGCTCACCAGAAGATCCAGGAACTCTCCTGGGAGCCGCAGTACCACGAGCCGTACATGAAGTACGGAACCGACTACACCTTCCGCAAGGCAGCCAAGAAGGACCCGCTCAAGCAGGTCCTGCGGTCCTACTTCCCCATGCAGGAGGAGAAGGACCACCGCGTCTACGGCGCGTCTGACGGAGCCATCCGCGGAAACATGTTCCGGCAGGTGCAGGAGCGCTGGCTGGAGTGGCAGAAGCTGTTCCTCAGCATCATCCCGTTGCCCGAGGTCTCGGCCGCACGGTCGATGCCGATGCTGTTCCACGTGGTCCCGAACCCGGAGCTGCACAACGGCCAGGCGATTCAGATGATCGACGAGGTTCGCCACTCGACGATCCAGCAGAACCTGAAGCGCCTCTACATGAACAACTACATCGACCCGGCCGGCTTCAACAACAGCCTGCGGAACTTCCACAGCGACTACTGCGGCACCATCGGCCGTCAGTTCGCCGAGGGGTTCATCACCGGTGACGCGATCACCGCGGCCAGCATCTACCTGACGATCGTCGCCGAGACGGCATTCACGAACACGCTGTTCGTGGCCATGCCGGCCGAGGCTGCGGCCAACGGTGACTACCTGCTGCCGACGGTGTTCCACTCGGTCCAGTCCGACGAGTCGCGCCACATCTCCAACGGCTACGCCACGCTGCTGATGGCCCTGTCCGACGAGGACAACCGCCAGCTGCTCGAGCGCGACCTCCGCTACGCGTGGTGGAACAACCACCGCGTCGTCGACGCCGCCATCGGTACCTTCATCGAGTACGGCACGAAGGACCGCCGCAAGGACCGTGAGTCCTACGCGGAGATGTGGCGCCGCTGGATCTACGACGACTACTACCGCTCGTACCTCGTCCCGCTCGAGAAGTACGGCCTGGTCATCCCGCACGACTTGATCGAGGAGTCGTGGAAGCAGATCTGGGAGAAGGGCTACGTCCACGAGGTCGCGCAGTTCTTCGCCACCGGTTGGCTCGCCAACTACTGGCGCATCGACGGCATGACCGACACGGACTTCGAGTGGTTCGAGTACAAGTACCCGGGTTGGTACGACAAGTACGGCGCATGGTGGGAGAACTACAACCGCCTCGCCACGCCGAACGGGCACAACCCGATCGTCTTCGAGGACGTCGACTACGTCTACCCGGCCCGCTGCTGGACCTGCATGGTCCCGTGCCTGGTCCGTGAGGACATGGTCATGGCCGACATCGACGGCGTGACTCGCACGTACTGCCACGAGGTCTGCCGCTGGACCGATGTCGAGGCCTTCCGCCCCACGTACCAGGGTCGCGAGACCCCGAACATGGGCCGCCTGGTCGGGCACCGCGAGTGGGAGACGCTCTACGACGGCTGGAACTGGGCCGATGTCGTCTCCGACATGGGCTTCGTCCGCGACGACGGCAAGACGCTGACCGCTCAGCCCCACCTCGACTTGAACCCCAAGAAGATGTGGACGCTGGACCACCTGCGTCGTTGCCCTCCGCTGGGCAGCCCCAACGTTGCGATCAACAACCTGGACGCCGCCGGCAAGGCCGCGTTCCTGGCTGATTACAACAAGCAGGGTCCCGCCGGACGACCGGCACCTTCGGGCGCCTGAGCGCGGGTCAGGTGAGGGGGGAGGGTCGGCGACTCCATCGTCGGCCCTCCCCCTGCTCAGGCCAGCCTCAGTAATTCACACAGGTCCACCGGCGAAGGGCGTAAGACAAACATGGGTGAGAAGCACATCGTCAGGTTCGAGCCGGTGGGCATCGAGATCGAGGTCGACGAGGATCAGAACATTCTCCGCGCCGCAGCCGAGAACGGCGTGCAGCTCATGCACGGCTGTAAAGAGGGTCAGTGCGCGGCGTGCAAGTCGTTCGTCCTCGAGGGCGACATGGACGACATCGAGCTCGACAAGTACTCCACGTTCGCGTTGCCGGACTCCGAACGTGAAGAGGGGCAGACCCTCCTCTGCCGGGCGCACGCGTACTCGGACCTGGTGATCGAGCTCCTTCAGTACGACGAGGAGATCATCCGGTCGGGGTTGCCGCTCAAGAAGGGGGTGGCCGAGGTTGTCTCCAACGAGTCGGTCACCCACGACATGCGGCACCTCGTTCTCAAGTTGATCGAGCCGGAAGAGATCAAGTTCTTCCCGGGCCAGTACCTGGACATCATGGTGCCGGGCACGGAGGAGAGCCGATCGTTCTCGATGGCGAACGTCCCGGGCCGCGAAGGCGTGTTCGAGTTCGTCATCAAGATCTACCCGGACGGCCTGTTCTCGGAATTCCTCGACAAGAAGGTGCAGATCGGCGACCGGCTCGATGTGGAGGGCCCCTTCGGGACCTTCACGCTTCGGGAGAGTCGGACCTCGCCGATCATCTTCGTGGGCGGTGGAGCGGGAATGGCCCCGGTGCTGGGTCTGCTGCGCTCGATGGCGGAACGCGGGACGGACCGCAAGCCAGTCTTCTACTACGGAGGCCGGCAGTTGCGGGACCTGTGTTTCGAGAAGGAACTCCGGGAGCTGGAGGAGAAGATCCCAGGCTTCCGGTACGTCCCGGCGCTCTCCGAGCCTGCCGGTGACGACGAGTGGGACGGCGAGGTCGGCCTCATCACCGATGTCGTCGCACGGCTCGAGCCCGACCTGAAGGGTCGGGACGCGTACGTGTGCGGTCCTCCGCCGATGGTGGATGCGGCGCTGGAAAAGCTCACGGCACTCGGAGTACTCGAGGCGAACATCTTCTACGACAAGTTCACCACCACCGGTGAACCGGAAGGCGAGGACAGCCCATGACCACTGCTCAACGTCCCGAACGCAGTGTCCCGAAGCCACAGTTCACGGATGCGGAGGCAGGCGCCCAGGAGTTCCCGGACTCCGGTGCGAGCGCACGTCGGTACAACTACTACAAGCCGGCGAAGCGGAAGCAGACCCACTACGAGGACGTCACGGTCGACGTCCAGCCCGACCCCCGCCACTACCTGGCGCAGGGCTGGATCTACGGCTTCGCCGACGGCAGCAGGGGATACCCGCTGACCTGGACGAAGCTCAAGGCCTGGGGCGTCGACAAGCCGGAGCCGGTCAACGGCGTCGGCACCGGCAACAACCACGTTGTCGACTGGCCCGCCCACGGCTGGCACGAGTTCCGGGATCCCAACGAGGAATGGGAGATGACGTTCTACCGCTACAACGCGAACGTCGTCCGCCAGACCACCCAGAACGTCGAGAACGCCCGCCAGGCCAAGGCGTTCGACAACTGGACCCCGAACTGGAAGACCTTCGTCGAGCGCAACGTCGGCGCGTGGATGCACATCGAGCACATCCTCGGCCTCTACGTCTTCGCCGCGATCAACCGGTCGTGCCCGACCAACATGCACAACACGGCCATGGTCGTGAACAGCATGCACAAGATCCGGTTCGCGCAGGACCTGGCGCTCTACAACCTCACCCTCTCCGAGGAGATCGAGGGCTTCGACGGTGCGGCGCACCTCGACGCGTGGAACAACGACGCCGAGTGGCAGGGCGTCCGCAAGGTCGTCGAGGCCCTCACCGCGGTCGACAACGACTGGGGTGAGATGGCCTTCGCCACCAACGTGGTGTTCGAGCCCCTGCTCGGCGAGCTGTTCCGCAGCAACCTCGTGCAGCAGTCCGCGGCCGGCAACGGCGACTTCGTGACCCCGACCGTCATCGGCGCAGGCGAGTACGACTACTCGCAGCGCGACCTGCGCTGGACGCAGGCGTGCTTCGGTCCGCTGACGCAGGACAAGGAGTTCGCGGCGCACAACAAGGAGCTGATGCAGGGCTGGCTCTCGCACTGGGTGCCGATGTGCCTCGAGGCGGCGCGTGCGATGCAGCCTCTGTGGAGCCAGACGGACTCGAAGCCCCCGCGGTTCGAGGACTCTCTCGACCGGGCCAAGAGCCGCTTCGCCGGCATCGTGACCGAACTTGGACTGGAGCCCCCGAAGGAGCTGTCGCAGTGACTGGTTACAAGACCGCAGAGAGCCCGTTCAAGGCGAACAACACGGCCAGCAACATGGCCGGTGTGACGCTGATGAACAACCAGGTCGGCGTCGTCGTGGCCGAGGTGATGGACAAGGCGGAGAACGTCACCATCACCCACCTGCCGTCGATGATCCGCGTCGACTGCGTGGGCCGGATGGACTTCGTCTACGACGAGATCTCCGAGGCACTCGGCGAGGAGGAGGGCTTCTACGACGCCTCCGAGTTCGAGGAGAACATGTCCACGCACTACGGCAAGATGATCCACATGGATGACCGGACCGTGATGTTCGGGAATCTGGAGGAAGCGGCCGAGTTCATCGGCGACATGCTGCCTCCCGAGGTGAAGTAGGACCCCTCGACTCGCTGTTCCCGGGTCGCCGTTCGCGCACGCCGGTGCGGACGGCGGCCCGGGCCGCTGTTCTTTTCCTCTCGCATCACCCGCGCACATGTTGAGAAACGTCTCCAGGAGGGCCCCGTGGCCAAGGAACTCAAGTTCGGACAGGAAGCCCGCGATCTGCTCAAGGCGGGCGTGGACCAACTCGCCGAGGCCGTCAAGTCCACCCTGGGCCCGAAGGGCCGCAACGTCGTCCTCGAGAAGATCACCGGTACGCCGGAGGTCACGAACGACGGTGTGACGATCGCACGGGAGATCTACCTCAAGGACCCGTTCGAGAACATGGGGGCGCAGATCCTCAAGGAAGCCGCCATCAAGACGAACGACATCGTCGGTGACGGCACGACCACGGCCACCGTGATGGCGCAGGCCATCGTCCGCGAGGGCATGAAGGCGATCCAGGCCGGCGGCAACCCGGTGCTCGTCAAGCGCGGCATCGACATCGCGGTCGGCGCGATCGTCGCCCACCTCTCCACGGTGGCGCACCAGGTCGACAGCCTGGAGCACCTCTCCCGCGTCGCGGCGATCTCGGCGAACGACGACGAGTCGATCGGCCGCGTGGTGGCGCAGACGCTGCACACCGTCGGCGACGACGGCGTCATCTCGGTCGACGATGGCCCGGTGCTGGGCCTGTCGGTCAACTTCGTCGAGGACTTCGAGTTCGACAACGGGTACGTCTCGCCCTACCTGGTGACCGACCCCGGTTCCATGATGGCGATCCTCGACGATCCCTACATCCTGCTGAGCTCCGAGAAGATCACCGACGTCCGGTCGCTGATGCCGGTGCTCGAGAAGATCATGCGCGACCCGCGACCCCTCGTGATCATCGCCGAGAAGGTCGAGGGCTCCGCCCTGCAGATGCTGGTGCACAACCACGTCAACGGGCACCTCAAGGTCACCGCGATCCAGGCGCCCGGCTTCGGCGAGAAGCGCGTGCACATGCTCGAGGACATCGCGGCGCTCTGCGGCGGCAAGGTGCACTCCAAGGCGTCGTCGTTCTCCCTGGAGCAGATGACCGCCGAGCACCTGGGCCGTGCGTCGCAGGTGCGCGCCACCAACGAGCACACCGCGATCATCGGCGGCGGGGCGTCCCGCGAGACCGTCGAGGTGCGCCTGTCGCAGCTCCGGGCGGAGATGAACCGCGCCAGCATCGGCACCGACGAGGACTGGCTCAACGACCGCATCGCGCGGCTGTCGGGCAAGGCGGCGATCATCTCCGTCGGTGCGCCGACGAACGCGGAGCTCAAGGAGATCCGGCACCGCGTCGACGACTCGCTGCAGGCCACCCGCGCCGCCATGGCCGAGGGCATCGTCGCGGGCGGTGGGTCGGCCCTGCTGCACTCCGAGCCCGCGCTCGACGCGCTCGACGTCACCGGCGACTACCGGATCGGCGTCGAGATCGTGCGTGCCGCGCTCACCGAACCGGTGCACCTCATCTCCACCAACGCCGGTTACGACGGCAACGACACCGTCAAGCAGGTGGCCGCGCTGGGCGTCGACGAGGGCTTCGACGCCCTCGAGGGCCGCTTCGGCAACATGATCGAGATGGGCATCATCGACCCGCTGCGGGTCGTCCGCTCCGCGCTGCAGAACGGCGCCTCGGTGGCCGGTCTGATCCTCACCACGAACTCGCTCGTGGCCGAGGAGCAGACCCCCTGGAACAAGGCGCTGATGACGGAGTACGGCCCCCTGGACGACGGCATCCCGCAGCCCTCGCCCGACTCGAGCACGCCGCAGTCGCTCGGGCTCGGCCCGCAGGTGGGGTAGATGTACGACGTCGACGGCGAGACCTACCTCGTGGTCGACGCGCAGGTCCACGCCTGGGACGCGAGTCCGCACAACCAGGCGGGGCCCGCGGGTGAAGTGTTCGCCGCCGACCTCCTGCGGCGGCACCGGGAGCTGGACGGCTCCGCGGTGCCGCTGCCGGAGGTCGAGCGCGTCACCGAGGACGGGCTGGGGCGCGACGTCTTCGCCGGCGGCCACGTCGACCGGGCGGTGCTCCAGCCCGTCGTCCTCGGCGACCTGTTCGTCCTCGGGTTCTCGCCCGTGGCCTGGCACGCCGAGCTGGCCGCGCGGATGCCCGGCCGGTTCGTGCTCAGCGGCGAGCTCGACCCGGACGCCGGGCAGCCCGGCGCCCGGGGGATCGCCGCGAAGGTGCGCCGCTGGGACATGCGCGGGCTGACGTTCTGCGAGTCCCGTCGTCCCGGCGGGCGGATGGAGCTGCGGGAGACGTGGCTGCGTCGGGCGCTCGCCCGGTGTGCGGCGTCCGGGGCGGGCGTCGTCCACCTCGGCGTGGCGCCGTCGGCCGGCCCGGCCCCGTGGCGACGCTGGCGGGCCGCGGCCGGGCAGCGCGTGCGCGGCACGGCTCCGCGGCTGCCGAGCTGGGCGGAGCCGGTGCGCTCGGGCTCCGCGCTGCCGGTGCGCACGCGGCCGGTGCAGCGCGTCGCCTCGGCGGGGTTCGACGTCGCCCACTTCCGGGAGCTCGCCACCGCGTTGCCGCGCACGTCGTTCGTGCTCGGGGCGGGGTGCCTGCCCGCCGACGAGCTGTGCCGACTGGCCCGGCTGCCCAACGTGCACGTCCTGCTCACCGAGATCCTGCCGTGGATCTCCGCCACCGACGCGCGTGCGGACTTCGGGCGCGCGTTCGGGGGGCTGCTGCTCGCGTTCGGGCCGGAGCGTCTGCTGTTCGGCAGCGGCTACCCGCTCGTGCGCCCCGGGCGTCTGGTGGAGCAGCTCGCCGCGTACCGGTTCCCCGACGAGCTGCGGGGCCGCTTCCGCGACCTCGACCTCGACGCCCGGCGGGCGATCCTCGGGGGCAACGCGGCCCGCCTCTACGGCATCGAGGGGGGCCGGTTGGCCCCGTCGGTCGTGGCCCGGCGCGGGTAGCCAGCGGTTGCGGTCCGGGGGAGGGGCTCCTAGCGTGGACGGCCAATCGGGGGAGGCTCCACCATGACTACTTCGGACACGCCCGGAATGTCTAAATCGGACACTTTCGCGGCGACAGAGGTCGACGAGCCCACGGTGCGCAAGGCCGTCGGCGCGGCCGCCATGGGCAATCTGGTCGAGTGGTTCGACTACGGCATCTACAGCTACGTCGTCGCCTACATCACGCTGAACCTGATCCCGGGCGGTGACACCGAGAACGCGGGCCCGTTCTTCGCCCTCGCCATCTTCGCCGTGGCCTACCTCGTGCGCCCGTTCGGCGGGATCATCCTGGGCCCGCTCGGTGACCGGATCGGCCGCAAGAAGGTCCTGGCCCTCACGATCGTCGTGATGTCGGCGGCCAGCTTCTGCATCGGCCTGCTGCCCACGTACGCGATGATCGGCATCGCGGCGCCGATCATGCTGATCCTGCTGCGCGTGGTGCAGGGCTTCGCCACCGGCGGTGAGTACGGCGGTGCCGCGGCGTTCATCGCCGAGTACGCCCCCGACAAGCGCCGCGGCTTCTACTGCTCCTTCCTGGAGCTCGGTACGACCGGCGGGTTCGTCCTGGCGGCCGGCATGGTCACGCTGCTGCAGGTCTCGCTGTCCGAGGCCGACATGAACTCGTGGGGCTGGCGCGTCCCGTTCCTCATCGCCGGGCCGCTCGGCCTGGTCGGGCTCTACCTGCGGAGCAAGCTGGAGGACACCCCGGCGTTCCTGGCCCTGGAGGAGAAGGCCCAGGTCTCGGAGTCGCCGCTCAAGGACGTGCTGACGAAGCACTGGCGCCCGATCCTGGTCTGCATGGGCCTGGTGCTGTTCTACAACGTCGCGGTCTACACGATCCTCTTCTACATGCCGACGTACCTGGAGTCGACGACCGGTCTCGACTCCACCACGGCGCTGCTCTACATCCTCGGCATGATGGTGCTGATCATGATCGTCATCATCCCGGTGGGCGCACTGTCGGACCGGGTCGGCCGCAAGCCGTTGATCCTGGGCTCGTGCATCGGGTTCATCGTGCTGTCCTACCCCGCGTTCCTGATGCTCGACTCGGGTACCGCGCTGGGCACGATCGGCGGTCTGGTCGTCCTCGGGCTGCTGCTGGTGATGCTGCTGGGCACGATGTCGGCGACGCTGCCGGCACTGTTCGACACCGACGTCCGCTACGGCGGCTTCTCCATCGGCTACAACATCTCCACGTCGCTGTTCGGCGGGACGGCGCCGGCGATCCTCGCCCTGCTCGTGGTGGGCACCGGCAACAACGCGAGCCCCGGCATCTACGTCGCCGTCGCGTCACTGATCTCGCTGGGTGCGGTACTGCTGGTGAAGGAGAGCGCGGGCAAGCCGCTGCCGGGCTCGGGGGCGTCGCTCATCCGGGAGAAGGTCGCCTGACCCGTCGCGCCGCGCGCCCGGCGACGTGCTCGTGCACCTGCGCCGGGCGCGCGACCACGCCGGAGGACGTCAGCTGACGGCGGGGGCCCAGCCGGGCCGGAACCCGTCGGTCGGGGCGCGCCAGGCGTAGGCCCAGCCCACGGTGCCGTCGGTGGTGACCGTGCGGATCCGCCGGTACTCGGGCCCCTCGTACGCGTCCATCGCGGGGAAGGCGGCGATCGGGTCGCGCAGCGCGATCAGCGTGCCCGGGACGGCGCCGACGGAGTCGGGGAGCCACGCGGGGTAGCCGCGGCCGGTGTCGAGCACGGCCCCCGCGACGGTCGCGTAGCGGTGCCCGCCCGCGGCGTGGGGCTCGACGTAGTGCCACGAGACCTGTCCGGGCTGCAGCAGGCCGTAGGCGAACAGCTCCGTCGGCCACTGGTCGGGGTGCGGGGGGCCGACGACGGTGGGGGCGTCGAGCCCGTCGGCTCCGGGTTCGCCCACCAGGTCGCGGGCGGCGGCCTGGGGCATCACGACGCAGCGCACGGGCCTGCCGTCGACGTGCAGCGGCGCACGGGCGGGGGAGTGCCCGACGTAGACCCACGCCCCGTCGATCCGCGCGCCGTCCTCGGTGAGCACGGTGCCGGTGCGCAGGCGGGCGAGGCGGAAGCGCTCGTCGCGGCCCTCGCAGCGGTCGAGCACCGCGACCTGCTCCGGCGTGGCGAGCCAGACCGCGTGCTCCTCCTCGATCCCCGGTGCCGCGGCGAGCGTGGCAGGGCGCTGACCGTCGCGGGCGCGGTGCCCCGCCGCCCATACCGCGGCCACACCGGTCGTGCGCGCCCGCAGGACCACCACCGGATCGTCCCCCAGGCCCAGTTCGGCCCGCAGCCAGCTGATCTTGCCCGGGCAGCGGTTGGAGCCGTAGGCCAGCACCGGGACGCGCTCCGCGGCCGGTGCGGCACCGCGGGCGGCGAGCCAGTCGTCGAGGGGGACGTCGCCGATCCGCCACGGGCCCGGCGTCAACGCGTGCGACATCCCGTCGACGTGGGCGAAGGAGGTCGGGGGCACCGCACCGGGGTAGGGGGTGTCGGGGAAGTCGGAGTCAGGGCGGGGCATCACCCGACGCTACGCGGGAGTGCGCCTCCGTAGGCGCCGGGTGAGCAGGCCGTGCTTCGGCGACGCCAGCAGTGCGAGCACGAAGCACGCCGCACAGACCAGGCCCATCGCACCGGCGATCGAGCTGTCGTAGGCGATCGCGAGGGTGTGCCCGGCGATCGCCCCCACCCATCCGACGCCGACGGCCAGCGCCACCATGACGACGAGCCGGTCGGTGAGCAGGTACGCGGTGGCCGCGGGGACGATCAGCATCGTGACGACGAGGATCGCGCCGACGGCCTCGAACGCCGACACCGCCGTGACCGCGACGGCGATCAGCAGCAGCCGCGACAGGAGCTGCGGGCGCAGCCGCACCGTGGCGCCGAAGGCCGGGTCGAACGTGGTGGCCTTGAGTTCCTTCCACAGCAGCGTGACCAGTAGCAGGTTCAGCAGCACGACCACCGCGAGCACGACGCCCGCCCGCGCGACGCCGACCCCGCCGCCCAGGTCGATGGCGTCGAACGGGACGAACGCGATCTCGCCGTAGATCGTGGAGTCGAGGTCGAGGTGGATGCCGTCGGCGAAACGGGTGACGCCGAGGACGCCGAGGGAGAACAGCGCGGGGAACACGAGCGCGATCGCCGCGTCGGACGCCATGAGGCCGCTGGCGCGCAGGGCGTCGATCCCGAGGACGCAGAGCACCGCGAACGCCGCCGCCCCGACGACGACCGGCAGCGGCGCGCGCGTCTGCCAGACGAGCCAGACGGCGACGATCCCGGGTAGCACCGCGTGGCTGACGGCGTCGGAGAGCAGGGCGATGCGGCGCAGGACGAGGAACGGGCCGAGCAGCCCGCAGGCGGTGGCGACGAGTCCGGCCACCACGATGATCACGATGCTGTCGCTGAGCACGGCGTCACCCACGACGGCCTCCCGCGCTCAGCAGGCGGAGCTGCGCGACGGCGTCGTCGCCGAGGCTGCCGCGCAGGTCGGTGGGATCGGGTTCCCGGGCGTCGGGCAGGTCGACCAGCGCACCGTGCTCCAGCCACGCCGACCACAGTGCGCGGCGGTCGGCCAGCTCCTCGGCGGCGCGGCGCCCGGCGGCGGTGAGGCCGTCGTCGTCGAGCAGGCCGTCGCGGCGCAGCGACGTGCGTGCCAGCCGGTCGGCGAGCGAGCGCACCGGGGCGTCGGGCGACACCAGCACCGCGTCGCGGCGCACCCGGCGGCGGCGCGTCGCGAGCCGGGACGCCCGCCACAGCACCCCGCGGCCCGGCGCCAGCAGCACCGCGAGCATCGCGATCGAGAACCCGACGAGCACGATCACGGGCCCCGTGGGCAGCGCGGCGCGGGTGGCGAGCAGCGACCCGGTGATCCCGACGACCGCCCCGACGACCCCGGCGATCGGCAGCACCCACGTGAAGCGGTCGGCGAGCTGGCGGGCCACGACCGTCGGGACGACGAGCATCGCCACCATGAGGATCGCGCCGACGACCCGGACCCCGATGACGACGGCGACGACCAGGAGCCCCGTCATCAGGACCTCCAACGCGCGCACCGGCAGCCCGATCGAGCCGGCGTAGGAGGAGTCGAACAACGTGGTGGTGAGCGCGCGGCGCAGCACCCCGACCACCAGCAGCGCGGTGCCGCCGAGCACCGCCATCACGACGACGTCGGTCTCCAGCAGGCCCGCGGCCTGGCCGAACAGGTAGTTCTCCAGGCCGGCCTGGTCGGCGTCGGCGGTGCTCGCGATGTGGGTGAGCAGCACGACGCCGAGGGAGAAGAAGCCCGAGAGCACGACGCCGATCGCGGTGTCGGGCTTGATCCGCCCGGTGCGCTCGATGCCGACCATGAGCAGTGCCGCGACCAATCCGGCCGCCGCCGCCCCGACCAGCAGCCCCGGCACGTCCTTCACCCCCGCGACGAGGAACGCCACGCAGACGCCCGGCAGCGTCGAGTGGGCCACCGCGTCGCCGACGAGGCTGCGCTGCCGCAGCACCGCGAACGTACCGAGCACACCGCTCGTGACCCCCAGCACGAGTGCGCCGAGCACGACGACCGTGTCGGTGTAGGGCAGACCGAACATCAGCCGGCCCAGGCCACTGCGTCGTCGGGCACGCCGTACGCGCTGCGCACCGCACCGGACGTCAGGACCTCGGCGGTGGGTCCGCAGCCGAGTGCGCGGACGTTGAGCAGCAGCGTCCAGTCGAACGAGGCACGGACCTGGGCCATGTCGTGGTGCACGACGACGACCGAGCCGCCGTCGTCGCGGATGCCGCCGAGCAGCGCGAGCAGGTCGGACTGGGTGCGGGCGTCGATCCCGGCGAACGGCTCGTCCATGACGAGCACGGGGGCCTGCTGTGCGAGTGCGCGGGCGAGGAACACGCGCTGGCGCTGCCCGCCGGAGAGCTGCCCGATCTGGCGCCTCCCGTACGCGGCCATGCCGACGCGCTCCAGACACTGCGCGGCGATCGCCCGGTCGGCCCTCCCGATGCGGCGGAACCATCCGGTGGCCCGGTAGCGGCCCATCGCGACGACCTCGGCGACCGTGATCGGGAAGTCCCAGTCGACGGACTCGCGCTGCGGCACGTAGGCGACGCGGTCGAGCGCGGCCTTGCCCTCGACGCCGTCGATCGCCACCCGGCCGGCGTCGGCGGGGACGAGCCCGAGCGCGGCCTTGAGCAGCGTCGACTTCCCCGCGCCGTTGGGGCCGACGATCGCGCAGAGCTGCCCGGCGGGGAAGTGCGCGTCGACCTCCCACAGCACCGGGGCCGACCGGTAGGACACCGTCAGCGAGCCGATCTCCAGCGCGTGCGTGGTGCGTGCGGCCATGAACATCTCAGTCTCCCAATCCGTCGGCGATCAGGTCGGCGTTGGCGCGGAGCATGCCGATGTAGGTGCCCTCGGGCGTGCCGGGCGCCCCGGCGGCGTCGGTGTAGAGCTCACCGCCGACGGTGACGGCCGCGCCCCGCCGGCCGGCCGCGGCAACGAGCGCGTCGACGGTCTGACGCGGCACGCTCGACTCGACGAACACCGCGGGGACCCCACGGCCCGCGATCAGCTCCGCGACGCGCTCGACGTCGGCGGTGGTGGCCTCCGCGGCGGTGGAGATGCCCTGGATGCCGGCCACCTCCAGGCCGTAGCGGCGACCGAAGTACTCGAACGCGTCGTGCGAGGTGACCAGCAGACGCCGCTCGGGTGGGATCTCGGCCATGCGCGCGGCGACGTGGGCGTCGAGCTCGTCGAGCTCGGCGAGGTAGGCGTCGAGGTTGGCCGCGTAGTCGGCGGCGCGGGCCGGGTCGCGCTCGGTCAGCGTCGCGGCGATCGTGCGGCTGACCTGTTCCCAGAGCCCGACGTCGAACCAGACGTGCGGGTCGTACTCCTCGTTCGCGCCAGGGGCGGGGGCGAGCAGTTCGTCACGCGGGATGTCGTCGGTCACGGCCCGCGTCGGCTGACGGGCGGCGAGCTCGTCGAGCAGCTCGGCCATCCGGCCCTCCAGCTGCAGCCCGCCGTAGAAGATGACGTCGGCCTCGCGGAGCGTCTGCACGTCACCGGCGCTGGCGCGGTAGAGATGCGGGTCGACGCCGGGCCCCATCAGCCCGGTGACCTCGACGTTCGACCCGCCGATCCGCTCGACGGTGTCGGTGATGAAGTTCGTGGTGGTGGTGACGCGGACCGGCCGGTCACCGATCGGTCCGTCGCCGGACGCGGCGGTGGACGTGCAGCCGGTGAGCACGACGAGCGCGAGCGCGGCGAGGACCCTCCTCATGCCACGACCCGCCCGTGGACGAGGTGCGTGAGCGGCTCGCCGAGGGCGTGGTCGGCGACCCCGACGCGGACCCACAGCGGCCCGCCGAAGGGCTGGCGCGCGGTCACGTCGATCCGGACGCCGGGGTGGATGCCGAGGCCGGCGAGGTAGCGCAGCGCGGCGCTGTCGCGGTCGTAGACGCGCTCGACGTCGAAGGCCGAGCCGTCGGGAGCTGCGTCGAGACGCACGCCCCAGCCCTCGTCGAGACCGCCGGTGCCGCGCGGGATCGGGTCGCCGTGCGGGTCGCGGTCGGGGCGGCCGAGGTGGCGGTCGATGCGGTCGATCAGCCGGTCGGACACCGCGTGCTCCAGTGCGTCGGCCTCGGCGTGCACCTCGTCCCACGGCACGTCGAGCTCCTGGGCGAGGAACGCCTCCAGCAGCCGGTGGCGGCGCACGACGTCGCGGGCGTGCGCCGCGCCGTGCTCGGTGAGGGCGGCGAGGTGGCCGTCGGTGCGCCGGAGCAGGCCCGCCGTGGTCAGCCGCTTCAACATGATCGACACCGTGGGCGGGCTCACGTGCAGCTCGTCGGCGAGGGCCGAGGTGCTGACGGGCTCGCTGCGACCGCTGCGCACGAACACGGTGCGCAGCGTGTCCTCCACCGCGGGGGTGTGCGGCATGCGGCAGCAGTCGGGCACTCGATCGCCGATCATTAGTCTCCTCTAATCACTGGCTGCAGCGAGGCTAACCGAGTTCTTACCGCTTCCCAACCCCGATGTGTGTCCCAACTTGCGACATAGGGTCCGGTTCGTGCTGCCGAGGACGATCGACTGGGACGGCGACGGCATCGTGCTCGTCGACCAGACCGCACTCCCCGAGATCCGGACGACGGTCGTCACCGACGTCGACGCGCTCGTCGACGCCATCCGTCGGCTGGTCGTGCGCGGGGCCCCCGCGCTCGGGGTGGCCGGGGCGCTCGGGGTGGCGCTCGCCGCCCGGACGCTCCGCGGTACCGCACTCGACGCCGCCTGCGACCGCATCGCCGCGGCCCGGCCCACGGCGGTGAACCTGGCCGTCGGTGTCCGGCGGGCCCGGGCCGCGTTGCCGGGTGGACCGGCCGCCGCCCTGGCCGCCGCCCTGGAGCTGCGCGACGAGGACGTCGCCGCCTGCCGGGCGATCGGCGAGCGCGGGGCCGACCTCCTCGCGGTCCTGTGCGGCGAGCGCCCGCTGCGGCTGCACACCCACTGCAACGCCGGTGCGCTGGCCTGCGTCGAGTGGGGCACCGCGCTGGGCGTGGTGCGCTCGCTGCACGTGCGCGGGCTGGTGGCGCACGTCGTCGCCGACGAGACGCGGCCGCTGCTGCAGGGGTCGCGGATCACCGCGCTGGAGCTCGCCGCGATCGGCGTCGAGCACCACGTCGTCGTCGACGGGGCGGGGGCGTCGGTGATCGCGCGCGGTCTCGTCGACGCGGTGGTGGTGGGGGCCGACCGGATCGCCGCCAACGGCGACGTCGCCAACAAGATCGGCACCTACCCGCTCGCGCTCGCCGCGGCCCGTGCCGGGATCCCGTTCCTCGTGGCCGCCCCGGAGGGCACGGTCGACCCGGCCACTCCCGACGGCGGGCACATCGAGATCGAGGAGCGCGACCCGCGCGAGGTGTTCGGCGGTCCGGCCTGGAACCCCGCGTTCGACGTGACGCCCGCCGACCTCGTCACCGCGGTGATCACCGAGCGGCGGGTCTGGCGCCCGTGACGTCGTGGCCGTTCCGGCTCATGCTCGTCGCGACGGTTCTGGGGTTCGGCGGCTACGCCCTGCTGCTGCCCGTCGTGCCGCTGTGGGCGTCCGGGGCGGGGGAGCTGGCCGCGGGGGCCACCACGGGCGCGCTGATGCTCACGACCATCCTGACCCAGCTCGCCGTGCCGTGGCTGGTGGCGCGCTGGGGCTACCGGCCGGTGCTCGCGACCGGGCTGTTCCTGCTCGGGGCGCCGACGCCGCTGCTCGCGCTCTCGTCGGCCCTCGTCCCGGTCGTGGCGGTGTCGGCGGCCCGCGGCGTCGGGTTCGGGTTGCTGACGGTGGTGGGCAGTGCGCTGGTGGCCGAGCTCGTCGCGCCCGCGGAGCACGGGCGGGCCGCGGCGCGCTACGGCGTCGCCATCGGGGTGCCGCAGCTCGTGCTGCTGCCGGCCGGGGTGGCGGTCGTCGACGTCACCGGGTTCACGGGGGTGTTCGTCGCGGCGGGGGTGGCGCCCCTGCTCGGGCTCGTCGCGCTGCCGTGGCTGCGCGTGCCGGACCACGCGGCCCGGGGGACGGGGGCGCCGGAGCGGCGACTCGCGGGCGGGGAAGCGGCGACCCGCGGGCCGGGGACCGGCGACCCGGGTGCGCGGGAACCGCGACTCGCGGGCCGGGGAACGGCGACTCGGGGGCGCAGGAACGGCGACTCGGGGGCGGGGAAGTGGCGACTCGCGGGGCGGGGGGCCGCTGCGCCGCTCGTCGCGATGCTCGCGTGCTCGGTGGCCCAGGGCGGGCTCGTCACGTTCCTGCCGCTGGCCGTGCCGGGGGCGGCCGGACTCGTCGCGGCGGCGCTGCTGGTGACCGCGGCCGGTGCGCTCGTCGGGCGCA
Organism: Pseudonocardia abyssalis; assembly: GCF_019263705.2. Taxonomy (NCBI): domain Bacteria; kingdom Bacillati; phylum Actinomycetota; class Actinomycetes; order Pseudonocardiales; family Pseudonocardiaceae; genus Pseudonocardia; species Pseudonocardia abyssalis. The sequence goes on along the minus strand of NZ_JADQDK010000001.1, from coordinate 4,364,242 downwards.
CGGTGGCCGGGCGGCTGGTGGACCGGCACGGCCTGGGCGGGCGGCTGCTGCGGCCCGGGGTGGGGCTGGCCGCGGTGGGGATGGCGGTCGAGGTGCTCGCGCTGGGTGGGTCCGGGCCGCTGCTCGTCGTCGGGGCGGGGATCGTCGGCCTGGGCTTCGGCCTGGTGCAGAACGACGCCCTCACCACGCTGTTCGCGGCCTCCGGACCGACCGGGTACGGCTCGGCGAGCGCCGCCTGGAACATCGCCTACGACGCCGGGACCGGCATCGGTGCGGTCGGCCTCGGGGGGGTCGCGGACCCGTTCGGCTTCCGCGCCGCGTTCGGCCTCTCGGCCGCAGTCCTGCTCGTCGTGGGCGCGGCGCCGGTCAGGACGACCCGGCCACGGTGGCCTGGGCGCTGACGATCCCGGCGGCGGGGCTCTCGGCGGCGCCGGCGAGGTGGATGGCGTCGAGGGAGCGGAGCAGGGGATCGGGCAGACGACCGGCGCTCTCGACGATCGCGGCCGAGATGTCGAGCTGCACGACTTCGTTGAGGATGAGGTCGACCTTGGGCATCCCCTCCGGACGCAGCCTGAGCATCCCCCGACGGGCCTCCACGGCCAGAAGGGCACTGGACACGAGCTCGCGGACGGGACCTGCCAGGTACTGCTGCAGTGCCGCGGACTCCTCGTCGTCGTCCGTGACCAGCTTGAGCAGCGCCGAGGTATCGATGTAGATCAATACCGTTCCTCGTCGCGCATCTCCTGCAGCACCTCGGAGAGCATTCTCTCGCCCGGCAGGGCCGGCAGCGGCTCCCGGCTCGCGAGCAGTTGGCTCAGGCCGCCGTTCGCCGGCCGGACCTGACCGGCCGCCACCATCCGTTGGTAGGTCGTGCGAGGCCCGTGCACCGGTTCGAGGTAGTCGACCAGTTCACCTCGCTCGGTGACGGCGATCCGCTGCCCCTGCTTGACCTTCTCGACATAGCGAGAAGCGTGCTGGCGCAGCTCGCGTATGCCGATGGTCTCGGCGGCGTCCTCCATGCCGCCAAGTAGCACCTGAAGAGCTGCATCAGCTGCCCTTCGCGATCCACTCCTCCAGGTGCGGGAGCTCGTCGCCGATGCTGGTGGAGTCGCCGTGCCCGGTGCGCACGGTGGTGGCCCCGGGCAGCGTGAGCAGCGTCGTGCGGATCGACTCGATGATCGTGTCGAACGACGAGTAGGACCGGCCGGTGGCTCCGGGTCCGCCCTGGAACAGGGTGTCGCCGGAGAACACGGTGCCCAGCTCCGCGGAGTAGAGGCAGGACGAGCCGGGGGAGTGCCCCGGGGTCTGCAGCACGCGCAGTTCGATGCCGCCGACCGTGAGGACCTGCCCGTCGGCCAGCTCGCCGTCGGGCTTGCGGTCCGGCCAGGTCATGTCCCACAGCACGGACTCGTTCGGATTGAGCAGGATCGGGGCGGAGAACCGGTCGGCCAGCGCGGGCGCCTGGTTGACGTGGTCGTCGTGCGCGTGGGTGCAGACGACGGCCTTGACCGTGCGCCCGTTCACCGCGGCGACGATCGCCTCGACGTCGTGCGCCGCGTCGATGACGAACACCTCGTTCTCGTCACCGACGATCCACACGTTGTTGTCGACGTCCCACGTGCCGCCGTCGAGCGAGAACGTGCCGGATGTGACCAGGTGGTCGATGCCGCCGGCCATCAGAAGACCACGACCGAGCGCAGGACGTCGCCCTTGTGCATCTTCTCGAACGCGGCCTCGACGCCGTCGAGGGCGATCGTCTCGCTGACGAACTTCTCCAGCGGGAGCCGGCCCTGCAGGTGCAGGTCGACGAGCATCGGGAAGTCGCGGCTGGGCAGGCAGTCGCCGTACCAGGAGGACTTGGTGGCGCCGCCGCGGCCGAACACGTCGATCAGCGGGAGCTCGAGCATCATGTCCGGCGTCGGCACCCCGACGAGGACCGCGGTACCGGCGAGGTCACGGGCGTAGAAGGCCTGCTTGAAGGTCTCCGGGCGCCCCACCGCGTCGACGACGACGTCGGCGCCGTTGCCGTCGGTGAGCTCCTGGACGGCTTCGACGACGTCACGCTCGCGGGCGTTGATCGTGTGGGTGGCGCCGAACCCCTTGGCCAGCTCCAGCTTCCGGTCGTCCATGTCGATCGCGATGATCGTGGACGCGCCGGCCAGCAGTGCGCCCGCGATGGCCGCGTCGCCGACGCCACCGCAGCCGATCACGGCGATCGACTGGCCGCGGCCGATGCCGCCGGTGTTGATCGCCGCCCCGATGCCGGCCATGACGCCGCAGCCCAGCAGCCCCGCGACCTCCGGCTTCACGGCCGGGTTGACCTTCGTGCACTGCCCGGCGTGGACGAGGGTCTTCTCGACGAACGCGCCGATGCCCAGTGCTGCCGAGAGTTCCTGGCCCGACTCCAGAGTCATCTTCTGCGCGGCGTTGTGGGTGGAGAAGCAGTACCAGGGCTCGCCGCGGCGACAGGCGCGACAGGTGCCGTCGACCGCGCGCCAGTTGAGGATCACGAAGTCGCCCGGCGCGACGTCGGTGACGCCCTCGCCCACGGACTCGACGATGCCGGCGGCCTCGTGGCCCAGCAGGAACGGGAACTCGTCGTTGATCCCGCCCTCGCGGTAGTGCAGGTCCGTGTGGCAGACGCCGCAGGCCTGGACCTGGACGACGGCCTCACCGGGGCCGGGATCGGGGACGACGATGGTCTCGACGGTGACGGGCTCGCCCTTCTTCAGCGCGACTACCCCGCGGACGCTCTGCGGCATGCTTCTCTCCCTCATCGATGACGGCTCATGCGAAGCCTGCCATGGGATCGCAGCGGGTACCGTCCCTGTCCGTGATCGAACTCGAGCGCGACGGCGACGTGGCGGTCCTCCGTCTGGCCCACGGACCGGTCAACGCCCTGGACCCTGAGCTGTGCGACGCGGTCGCGGCGCGGTTCCGGGCGTTCGTGACGGATCCGGCCCGGGCCGTGGTCCTCACCGGATCGGGGCGGGCCTTCTCCGCGGGGGCCGACCTGAGGCGGCTCGTCACCGAGGGCGAGCCCTACGCACGGCGGTTCGTCCCCGCGCTGGACGGTCTGTTCCGCAGCGTGTTCGAGCTGGGCAAGCCGGTCGTGGCCGCGGTGAACGGGCACGCGATCGCCGGCGGTGCCGTCCTGGCCGCGGCGGCCGACGTCGTGCTGATGGCCGAGGGCAAGGCCCGCATCGGGCTCCCGGAGCTGGTGGTGGGCGTGCCGCTGCCGCGGGTGGCGGTGGAGGTCGTGCGGTACGCGGTCGGGGACCAGGCGGCGCGGAAGCTGATCACCGGCGCGGCCACCCACCCGCCCGCCGACGCGCGGGCGATGGGCCTTGTCGACGAGGTGCTGCCCGCCGACGACCTGCTGCCCGCCGCGCTGGACAGGGCCCGCACTCTCGCGGACTCGATCCCGGCCGACACGTTCGCGTTCACCAAGGCCCAGCTCCGCGGCGAGTCCCTCGCCCGGATGGACGTCTCCGCGGAGGAGGTCGAGGCGACCATGGCGTTGTGGATCCGCCGCGCGTCCGACGGCTGGACGGCGGACTACCTGGAGTCGGTCACCCGCAAGTAGGGCACCCGCCGCGGGTGAGTGCGGCCACCACCGTGTCGACGTAGCCGCTCAGGTCGGGCAGCAGGTCCGGGGTGGCGTGCATGAGCTGCGTGTGACCGAGGTAGGCCGTGTAGGCGAGCAGGCTGCGCCGCTCCGACTCCTCGGGCGAGAACCCGAGATCACGGAAGGTCGTGCCCAGGTACTCCAGCCGGCGCCGGGTCACCCGCCGCAGCACCGGTGCGACCAGCGGATGGTCCGCGGTGGGCTGCAGGGCCAGCTCGACGGAGGCGCCGGGCGGCTCCAGTGCGAGCACCAGCAGTGCGCGCATGCGGGCCAGCCGGTCGGGCTGGGTGTCGCCGAGGGCGATCACCGCCTCGGTCTCGACGCGCTCCCAGTGCGCCAGCGCGGCCGCGAGCAGTGCGTCGCGGCCGGCGAAGTGCCAGTAGAAGCTGCCCTTGGTGGTCCCGAGACGCACCGCGAGCGGTTCGACGGCGACGGCGGCCACGCCCCCGTCGCCGAGTGCCGCGTACGCCGCGTCGACCCAGTCCTGCGCCGAAAGACGTTTCCGAGGAGGCACGTCCATACGCTACCGTACGTAAACCATACGATGGCGTACGGAAGCGGGGATCGCGATGCGGAACGTGCACGAGCGGGTGCTGGCGGCGGAGATCGGGCGGATGGCGCCGCTGCTGGACGGGCTGGGTGGACCCGACGACCGGCTGTGGCCCTCGCCCGAGTACGAGCCGCTGCGGTTGCGCGGGCCGGTCGCACCGGGGGTCCGGGGGACCAACGGTCCGGTCCGGCTGCACGTCAGCGCGTACGAGCCGGGCCGCCGCGTGGAGCTCACGACGGAGCCGGGGGAGGCCATCGAGGGGCGGTTCGTGTGGGAGGTCGAGCCCGTCGGTCCGGGCCGCACCCGGATCCGGCAGATCTCGGAGGGCCGGCTGAGCGGCGCACTGCGCTGGCTGTGGCCGCTGGTCCGGCCGCAGCACGACCACTGCATCGAGAGCATGTTCGACCGGGCCGAGGTGTTCCTCGGGCTCTCGTCCACCCCGACCCCGGAACCCCCGCTGGCCCGGGCGATGGCCCGCGCCGTCGACGCCGAGCGGGCGCGGGCGGTGGCCGTTCCGGAGACGCCGCTGCTGGCCACGGCGCTGCCGCGCGTCGACTTCTCCGACGCCCACGCCGTCCTCGCGCGTCCGGGCATGCCGACCGATCCGCAGGTGTGGGCCGACGCGCTGTTCCACGACCCGCCCTCGTGGGTGGTCGGCGCGATGGGGCTGCGGGAGGCGCTCGTCGGCACCGTCGGGATCGCGCGGAGCGGGGAGTCGACGTTCGGCACCCTCGCCCGTACCGACGACGAGGTGTTGCTCGGCAGCGACGAGGGCCACCTCGACTTCCGCGCGTCGGTCCTCCGCGAACCGGACCGCGTCGTCGTCAGCACGGTGGTGCAGGTCCACAACGCCCGCGGTCGCGCCTACTTCGCACCCGTCCGGCTCGTCCACCCGATGATCGTCCGGGCGATGCTGACGCGTGCGGCGCACCGCCTGTCGCGGCGGGCCCGCGAGAACACCGAGGTCGGGTCGTGATCCGGAACGTGCACGAGCGGACGGTCGCGGCACCGGCCGAGCGGGTCGGGGCGCTGCTCGACCGGCTCGGCGGCCCGGACGACGTGGTGTGGCCGGTCCCGGAGTGGCCCCCACTGGTCCTCGACCGGGCGCTGGCGGTCGGCGCGCAGGGCGGGCACGGGATCATCCGCTACCGCGTCGCCCTGCACGATCCCGGCCGGCTCGTGGGGTTCGCCTTCGACCCGGCGTCGGGGCTGGTGGGCGTCCACTCGTTCACCGTCGAACCCTCCGGTGCGGGCCGTACCCGCGTCCGGCACGTGATGCAGGCGCGGCCGGTGGGGGCGATGCGGCTGCTCTGGCCGCTCGCCGGCCGGTGGTTGCACGACGCGCTCACGGAGAGCTTCCTCGACCGCGTGGAGTACGCCGTCGGTCTCCGCCCGCGCCCGACGGAGCGTTGGTCGCCCTGGTTGCGGGTGCTGCGCCGGGTGTCGGGAAACTCCACGGCCCGCCGCGGGGATCGGACCAGGATGGCCCCATGACGACGACGAGCGGACGGTTCGACCTCACCTCGTGGGACGAGGAGGTCTACGACGATGCCGAGGGCGCGAAGCTGCTGCGGGTGGCCAACACGAAGCTGTTCGAGGGCGGGATCGCGGGCACCAGCACCACGCAGCTGCTGCAGGCCTTCGCCGACGGCTCGGCGGCCTACGTCGGGATCGAGCGCGTCACCGCCACGATCGACGGGCGCGCGGGCGCGTTCGTGCTGCGGCACTCCGCGGTCGGCAACGCGACCGGGGGATCGGCGTCGATCGACGTCGTGCCCGGCTCCGCGACCGGTGCGTTGCGCGGCCTGAGCGGGCAGATGGCGATCGCTCGCTCGCCGGAGGGGGACCACTCCTACACCTTCGACTACGAGTTGGGCTGATCGACAGCTAGCGTGCCGGGCATGCGGAGCCTGGCGCTGGGTGTCGTGGGTGGAGCGGGACGGCCGGGGCCGGGGCGGGTCGTCGCGCGTTCGCCGGAGGGCGTCGTCGACATCGGGTCGCTGGCCGACGTCGAGGGCGGGCCGTACGCGGAGTTGCTCGCCGCCCCCACCCTCGACGCACTGCTCTCCGCGGGCCGCCCGGCGTGGCGCGAGGTGCACGGCTGGCTCGCGTCACGACTGCGGGACGAGCATGCGCCGTACGTGCTGCCGCCCGCGGGTCTGGAGCTGCGGCTGCCGTTCACCGTCGCCGACTACGTCGACTTCTTCGCCTGTGAGCGACACGCGCTGAACGCGGCCACGATCGCCCGCCCCACCGGTGCCTCGCTCCCGCCGAACTGGAAGCACCTGCCGGTCGGCTACCACGGGCGCGCAGGGACGGTGCGGGTCTCGGGGACGCCGGTGGTGCGGCCGCGCGGCCAGATCGCCGCGGGCCACCTCGCGCCGACGCAGCAGCTCGACGTCGAGGTCGAGCTGGGTCTCGTCCTCGGCGGCTCCGACGGCCCGGTCGCGCTCGACGACGCGCTCGACCACGTCTTCGGGGTCGTCCTGCTCAACGACTGGTCCGCTCGCGACATCCAGTCCTTCGAGTCGCGCCCGCTCGGGCCGCTGCTGGGCAAGTCGTTCGCCACGTCGATCTCGGGCTGGATCACCCCGCTCGACGAACTGGCCGCCGCCTGGGTCGACCCGCCCCCGCGCGACCCGACGCCGCTGCCCTACCTGCTGGGCGCCGACGACCGCGGTCTGGACATCGCCCTCGAGCTGACGATCAACGGCGTCACCGTGTCCCGGCCCCCCGCGGTGGACCTCCACTGGACCGCGGCCCAGCTCGTCACGCACCTGACGACGAACGGCTCGCCACTGCGGGCCGGCGACCTGCTCGGCTCCGGCACGGTGTCCGGGGCCCGCCGTGACCAGCGCGGCTGCCTGCTGGAGCTGAGCTGGGGCGGCACCGAGCAGATCACCCTCGGCGGCGGCGCCACCCGCACCTACCTGGAGGACGGTGACGAGGTCGTCATCTCCGCGACGGCCCCCGCGGTCGGTGGGGGCCGTCTGGAGCTGGGGGAGGTGCGCGGCCGGGTGCTCCCGGCGGGCTGATCCCGGGTCAGGCGGTGGTCCCGGGTCAGGCGGTGGTCCCGGGTCAGGCGGTGGCGGTGCGGATCGGGCAGCCGGCGACGTGCTCGGCGGCCCCGCGCAGGGGCCACTCCGCGCCGCACACCCGGCACAGCCGTGCGCGATCGGGCTCGACCGCGCGCAGACCGGGGGCACCGAGCGGGACGATCGGCTGGCCGCCGGACAGCGCGGCGGTGGCGAAGGTGTAGATGCTCAGCTCGGTGTCGGTCATCTCGGCGCGCGGCTTGTCGACGAGTTCCTGGATCCGCACGAGTGCGTAGCGCATCCAGACCTCGCGGGTCAGCGGACCGTCGGGGACGGCGAACATCGGGACCTCCGGAGGTCGGCAGCGGCGCGGACAGGAGGGACTATGCCTCCCCCCTCCCCGGTTGCGTGACCCGAAATGAGACGGGACTCACGCCGTACGGATCGGGGTCGCGCCCGCGGCGTTCGTCCTCGACCGACGTCTCAGGGACGGGTGAAGACGACCTCCGTCGCCGCGACGACCTCCACCCCGGGCGCGACGTGGGCGTCGTCGGCGACCACGACCTCGAAGCCGCGGTCGAGGGCGGAGCGGACCGTCACGGCCGGAGCCGGGCCGCACACGGCGACCCGGCGCACCCCGCGCGCCTCGAGCAGAGCGGCGAGGTCGGTACCGGCGAACCCGTCCTCGCCGGTCCGGCCCAGGACCGGCTCGCCACCCCCGACCGGGAGGTGCAGCCGCCAGCCGGGCGTGCCCGTCTCGTCGGGGGCACCCGCCGGGCCGTCGTGGCGCAGGTGCACGACGAGAGCGCCGGTGCGTCGGGCGGCCCCGAGCAGGCGGCGAGGCACGGTGAGCTGCTCGTCGCAGACGGACCCGGTCTGCACGTCGACGACGAGCAGCGCCTGGACCGCTGTCACGGGGGGAGCAGGGGTGCGGGCTCGCCGAGGGCGTCGGCGATCAGCGGCGGGATCGGGCGCTTGCCGGAGCCGTCGGTGGCCACCACGACGTAGACCGTGCGGCCCGAGCAGGTGACCTCGTCGCCGCGGCGCACCTCGAAGTCGAGTGCGAAGGACGTGCGCCCGAGACGGGCGGTGGACACCGCGATCGCCACGTCGTCCTGGAAACCGACGCCGGTGCGCCAGTCGATCTCCGAGCGGACCAGCTGGACGTCGTGGCCCGAGGCGAGCATGTCGGTGTAGGACAGCCCGCGGTGCAGCAGGAACGCGGTCATGGCGTCGTCGAACCAGGCGAGGTACCAGGAGTTGAAGACCACGCCCTGCGCGTCGACCTCCAGGTAGCGCACGAGGTGCGGGTGCGTGAACGTCATCCCGGGGACTGCTCGGCGGGCCCGAACACCACGACGATCGACAGGTCCTCGCTGACCTCGACGAACTGGTGCTCCTCGCACGCCGGCACGTAGACGACCGATCCCGGACCGACCGCGACGTCGAGCGTCTCGGACACCAGCCGGGCCCGGCCCCGGACGACGACGTAGACCTCGTCCTCGCCGTGGGCGGGCTGCCCGTCCTTGCCCCCGACCGGGATGCAGTAGGTGCCGACGGACAGGTCGGCGGCACGCAGGTGCTCGCGGTACTGGTTGGGCTCGCCCTCGGGGACCGCGAAGTGGCCGGCGGCGCGTAGAACCCGCATGGGTGAAATCTAGCCGACCCGCTCGCGAATGGTCCGGTTGACCGCCCGCCCGAACGCGGTGACGACCCCCCGGACCGTGATCGGCTTGAGCTGGGAGAAGGCCTCCGCGAGCCGGGTGCGTTCGTCGGCGGGGCGCCCACGGTCGCGGTAGGGCTGCAGCACCTCGTCCTGGAAGACCTTCATCAGGTCCTCGGCGAGCGCGGTCGTGTGTTGCTCGATGATCTGGTGGGCGCGGCGCCAGACGTCGACGGGGAGGCCGGAGTCGATGACGGCCAGCCCCTCGCCGAGCGTGCCGGACCCGTGCAGCCGGATCCGGTCCCCGTCCAGGACCTCGATCATCCCGAGGCCCTGCAGGGCGTCGACGTCGGCGGCGGCGAGCGTCCGGCCGGCGCGGCGGTCGAGCTCGGCGCGGTCGACCTCCTCGATCTGCTCGGGTACCCACGGGGTGAGCAGGGCCCGCTGCAGCGCGAGCTCGGCCGCGCTCGCCGACGGGGGGACCCGGCCGAGGTGTCCCTCGATCGCACTGAGTGTGAAGCCGAGGGCCGAGAGCTCGCTGACCAGCTCCAACCGGGCGACGTGGTCGGGTCCGTAGAACCCGGTGCGGCCGCGCAGCGCGGGCGGCGGGAGGAGTCCGCGACCGGCCCAGAAGCGGATGGTGCGGACGGTGACCCCGGTGCGTTCCGCGAGCTGGTCGATGGTGAGCTGGCCCGTCATGTGTGGCACCGTACGCCCAACCTTGACCTATGTGACAGTACTGCTGTAACAAAGGACCATGGCTGAGATTCCCGAGGCGTTCGTCTACGACGCCATCCGCACACCGCGCGGCCGAGGCAAGGCCTCGGGTTCGCTGCACGAGGTCAAGCCGGTCTCGCTCGTCACCGGTCTCATCGACGAGATCCGCTCCCGCTACCCGGAGCTGGACACCAACACCATCGACGACGTCGTGCTCGGCGTCGTCTCGCCGATCGGCGACCAGGGCGGTGACATCGCCAAGACCGCCGCCATCGCCGCAGGCCTGCCGCACACCGTCGCGGGCGTGCAGCTCAACCGCTTCTGCGCCTCCGGGCTGGAGGCCGTCAACGTCGCCACCCAGAAGGTGCGCTCCGGCATGGAGGAGCTCGTGCTCGCCGGTGGCGTCGAGGCGATGTCCCGCGTCCCGATGGGCTCCGACGGCGGCGCCTGGGCGATGGACCCCGACACCAGCTACCAGACCGGCTTCGTGCCGCAGGGCATCGGCGCCGACCTCATCGCCACGCTCGAGGGCTGGAACCGCGAGGACGTCGACACGTTCGCGGTCGAGTCGCAGGCGCGCGCGGCGAAGGCGTGGGCCAACGGCTACTTCGCCAAGTCCGTCGTGCCGGTCAAGGACCGCAACGGCCTGACGATCCTCGACCACGACGAGTTCATCCGCGCCGGTGCCACGCTCGACTCGCTCGCGGGCCTCAAGCCGTCCTTCGCGATGATGGGCGAGGCCGGTGGCTTCGACGCCGTGGCCCTGCAGCAGTACCACTGGGTCGAGAGGATCGACCACGTCCACCACGCCGGCAACAGCTCCGGCATCGTCGACGGCGCCGCGCTGTGCCTGATCGGCACCGAGGCCGCGGGCAAGGCCGCGAACCTGCGCCCCCGCGCGCGCATCGTCGCCACCGCGCTGTCCGGCGCCGACCCGACCATCATGCTGACCGGCCCCGCGCCCGCCTCGAGGAAGGCGCTGGCCAAGGCCGGGCTGAGCGTCGACGACATCGACCTGTTCGAGATCAACGAGGCGTTCGCCGCCGTCGCGATGCGGTTCATGCGCGACATGGGCATCAGCCACGAGAAGACCAACGTCAACGGCGGCGCGATCGCCATGGGCCACCCGCTCGGTGCCACCGGGGCGATGATCCTGGGCACCCTGATCGACGAGCTGGAGCGGCGCGAGCTGCGGTACGGCCTCGCCACGCTGTGCGTCGGCGGCGGCATGGGAATTGCGACGATCGTGGAGCGGATCTGATGAGCGACCAGAAGGCCGTGCGCTGGGAGAAGGGTGCCGACGGCATCGTCGTCGTCACCCTGGACGACCCGGGCCGCAGTGCCAACACGATGAACGAGCGCTTCGGCGAGGCGTTCCTGGAGTGCGTCGACGCCCTCGTGGCCGACAAGGAGAACATCACCGGGGTCATCCTCACCTCGGCCAAGAAGACGTTCTTCGCCGGAGGCGACCTCGACTCGCTGTCCAAGGCCACGCAGGCCGACGCCCCACGGTTCTACGAGCAGTCCATGGCGATCAAGACGGTGCTGCGCCGCCTGGAGACGCTCGGACGCCCGGTCGTCGCGGCCATGAACGGCACCGCGCTCGGCGGCGGCCTGGAGATCGGCCTCGCCTGTCACCACCGCATCGGACTCGACGCGAAGGGCGTGCTCTACGGCCTGCCCGAGGTCACGCTGGGTCTGCTGCCCGGTGGCGGCGGCGTCGTCCGTGTCACGCGCCTGCTCGGCATCGCCGACGGGTTCATGAAGGTCCTCGCGCAGGGCCAGCGGATGAAGCCCGCGCAGGCGCTGGAGACCGGCATCATCGACTCCCTCGCGGCCACGCCGGAGGAGATGCTCGACCAGGCTCGCGCCTGGATCGCGGCCAACCCCGACGCCGCGGCGCCGTGGGACAAGCCGGGCTACAGGATCCCCGGCGGCACCCCGTCGTCGCCGAAGCTCGCGGCGTTCCTGCCCGCGTTCCCGGCCAACCTGCGCAAGCAGATCAAGGGCGCGCCGATGCCGGCGCCACGCAACATCCTGGCCGCGGCCGTCGAGGGTACGCAGGTCGACATCGACACGGCGTTCCGGATCGAGGCCCGCTACTTCGTCGAGCTGGTCACCGGCCAGGTCAGCACGAACATGACCAAGGCCTTCTTCTACGACCTGCAGGCCATCAACGGCGGCGAGTCGCGTCCGGACGGCCACGAGAAGTGGGCGCCGCGCAAGGTGGCGGTCCTCGGGGCCGGGATGATGGGCGCGGGCATCGCCTACGTCTGTGCGCTCTCGGGCTGGGAGGTCGTGCTCAAGGACGTCTCGCTGGAGGCGGCGGAGAAGGGCAAGGCGTACTCCCAGTCCCTGGTCGCGAAGGGCGTCAAGCGCGGGAAGACCACGCTGGAGAAGGGCGAGGCGCTCCTGGAGCGCATCACGCCCACCGGCGACTACAACGACCTCGCGGGCTGCGACACGGTCATCGAGGCCGTGTTCGAGTCGGTGGCGCTCAAGCAGGAGGTGTTCCGGGAGGCGATGAAGGTCGTCGAGCCCGACGCCCTGCTGTGCTCCAACACCTCCACGCTGCCGATCACGGAGCTGGCCGCCGGGCTCGACCGCGAGGCCGACTTCATCGGCCTGCACTTCTTCTCCCCGGTCGACAAGATGCCGCTCGTGGAGATCATCCGCGGCGAGCGCACGTCCGACGCGGCCCTGGCGAAGGCGTTCGACCTCACGCTGGGGATCAGGAAGACCCCGATCGTCGTCAACGACAGCCGCGGCTTCTTCACCTCGCGGGTGATCGGCACCTTCATCAACGAGGGTGTCGCGATGCTGGCCGAGGGCATCGACCCGCAGACCATCGAGCAGGCCTCCTCGCAGGCCGGCTACCCCGCCCCGGTGCTGCAGCTGATGGACGAGCTCACGCTCACGTTGCCGCAGAAGATCCGCAAGGAGACGCGGGCGGCGGTCGAGGCGGCCGGTGGCACCTGGACGGCGCACCCGTCCGAGGCCGTCATCGACAAGCTGGTCGAGGCCGGGCGCCCCGGCAAGTCCGGCGGTGCGGGCTTCTACGACTACGCCGAGGGTAAGCGCACCGGCCTGTGGCCCGGGCTGCGCAGCGAGTTCGGGGCGACGAACCACGACGTCGACCTGCACGAGCTCTCCGAGCGCATGCTGGTGATCGAGGCGCTCGAGACCGTGAAGTGCTTCGACGAGGGCGTGCTCACCTCGGTGGCGGACGCGAACATCGGCTCGATCTTCGGCATCGGCTACCCGGCCTGGACCGGCGGCGTCGTGCAGTACATCGAGGGCTACCCCGGCGGCCCCGCCGGCTTCGTGGCCCGCGCCGACGAGTTCGCGGCGAAGTACGGCGACCGGTTCGCGGTGCCGGCCAGCCTGCGCGAGCGCGCGAAGGCGCCCGCGGCGGCCTGACCGGGCCCCAGGAGATGGCAGTAGAGCCACTTTGCCGCCGGGAGACGGCAGCAAAGTGGCTCTACTGCGTCCGAGGGCGGGGTCGGCGGCGTACGGCGTCGTCGAAGACGTCGGCGATGCCGGCGTAGCCGCGCTCGTTGGGGTGGAAGTGGTCGGCGGCGAGGCGCCCGCCCCAGTGCCGGGTGCGCGGGTCGCGCAGGTCGGCGAGCACCAGTGCGCGCTCGGCCACCGCGTCGTCGATCATGCGGTTGACCTCGAGCGCCGCCGCGTAGGTGCCCGGCTGGTTGCCGACGACCGTGCCCGGCGGTACCCGGCGCAGCAGCTCGGGAAGGTCGGTGCCCAGGTGCGGCCGGAGCTTCGGGTTGACCATGTCGTTGTTGCCGATCAGCAGCGTGAGCAGGTCCGGGAGCACGCCGAGGGAGTCGAGGGCGGGGAGCTGGCGGTCCAGCACGTCGCGCACGCGGCCCCCGCTGATCCCGAGGTTGACGACCCGCCAGCCCGGCATCCGCGCTGCGAGCTGGCCCACCCAGCCGCGGTCGTGGGACCCGGCGCCGATGCCCTGCGTCATGGAGTCGCCCAGCGCCACCCACAGCGGACCGGTGCCGTCGAGGGCGGAGAGGTTGTGCTCCCGCCACGCCGCGGCGTACGGCTCGACCTGGGCCTGCACCGCGCGGACGCCGGGGACCACGCGCGCCACCAGACCCAGGACCCGGCCCGGCGGCCGGCCGCTGAGGTTGGAGAACTCGAAGGCCACGTGATCAGTCAAGCAGGCGGTCGGACGCCCCTGCGGCCCGTTCGATCACGGTTGGGTTGCGGGCGGTCACCCGGCCGGTGCGGTCGGCTGCAGCACGGCTTCCGCCAGCGCCTCGGTACGCAGATGCGTGCCCTCCTGGTAGCCGGGGTCGCGCACCATGTCGGAGAACGCGCGGCGGCTGGGGTACGACACCAGCAGCACCGCATCCCAGCCCTGGCCGTGCTCGGCGACGATCGGGTCGCCGCCGTGCCCGTAGTAGACGACCGCGGCCCCGACCTTCTCCGCGTACGTCCGGAAGTGCGCGAGGTACGCGTCGTAGCGCGCCGCCCCGCCGTCGGCGAACCGCAGCAGGTTGAGCATCACGATCGGCTGGTCGGGGTCGACGGCGAGGAACGCCTTCATGTCGGCCCCCGTGGGGTTGACGGCCATGGTTCCCATCCTGCCGCAGTTGTGACGATCCCGACCGCGTCGGATTGTCTCCGGACGAATCGGGCAACCTGTTGTCATGGCCGACTGGGTGTTCTCGATCGTCGACCGCCTCGGAGCGGCAGGTGTGGGTCTGCTGATCCTGTTGGAGAACGTGATCCCGCCGATCCCGTCGGAGATCATCCTGCCGCTGGCGGGCTTCCGGGCGAGGGCAGGCGCATTCGACGTCGTCGCGGCGTGGGGGGCGGCCACGGTCGGGTCGCTGCTCGGGGCACTGATCCTCTACGGGTTCGGTGCCTGGTTCGGCTACGACCGGCTGTACGAGCTGGCCGGCAGGCGCTGGTTCATCCTGTCGAGCCAGAAGGACCTCGACCGGGGTCACGCGCTGTTCGACAAGCACGGCGGCAAGGTGGTGCTGCTGGCGCGCTGCGTCCCGCTGCTGCGCAGCGTGGTGTCCATCCCGGCCGGGATCGTCGGGATGCCGCTGTGGCGGTTCAGCGCCCTCACCGCGGTCGGCAGCGGGATCTGGAACGCGGTCTTCATCGGGCTCGGGTGGTACCTCGGGGAGAACTTCGAGGTCGTGGAGCAGTGGCTCGGGCCCGTCTCCTACGTCGTGGCCGGGGTGGTCGTCCTCGCCGCCGTGGTGCTGATCGTGCGGAAGCTGCGCGCTCGGCGTCCGGCGTCGACCGCTCGGCACCGGGCCTGAGCCGTCCGTTCGACCGGGCGGGAAGATCGGGTTGCCCGGAGGGCCCGCCGTGGGTCAAGCTTTCGCGCTGGACCACGGAGTGAACGGGAGTGCCGGGTGACGACGGACGAGGCGGCTGCGGTGGATCAGGCGGTGCTGGCGGTCGTCGACGACGGCGAGGTGCCGGGCCCGGTGGCGGCGGAGTTCCTCGCGCTGGCATCCGCGCTGATGGACGCCGGCACCGTGCGCGGGGTGCTGGTGCGCGTCGTCGAGGCGGCGAAGGCGGTCCTGCCCGGAGCCGACCTCGTGAGCGTCACGCTGCGCGTCGCGGGCGGCTTCCACACCCCCGCCGAGACCGATCCACTGGCGACCCGCCTCGACGAGATCCAGTACCGCCTCGACGACGGGCCGTGCGTCGACGCCACCCGCAAGGCCGGCCTGGGCCTCACGTTCTGCTCCGACCTGGCCACGACCACCCGCTTCGGCGGGTTCGGCCCGGCGGCCGCCGAGCTGGGTGTGCGCAGCGTGCTGGCCGTCGGCCTGTTCCCCGACGGCGACGGCCCGCGGATGGGTGCGCTCAACGTCTACTCGCGCCGCGTCGCCGGGCTCGACGAGCTCGACCGCGACCTCGCGCTCGTGCTCGCAGCGCACGCCTCCACCGCGCTCGCGGCCACGATGGCCGCCACCTCGGCGGAGCTGGAGTCGGCGCAGCTGCGCCAGGCGCTGCACAGCCGCGACGTCATCGGGCAGGCCAAGGGCATCCTCATGGAGCGCCGCAAGATCGGCTCCGACGAGGCGTTCGACGTGCTGCGGACGGCGTCGCAGTCGCTCAACGTCAAGCTGGCCCAGGTGGCGCAGACGCTGGTGGACCACCGCGCCGAGGTGTGAGGGGCGCGGCGCTAACCTGGCTCCCGTGATCCGCAACGTGGTGGTGGGCCGGCTGCTCCCCGACGTCCCGGCCGAGCAGGTGGAGGCGGCGCTGCAGGCGCTGCGCGACCTGCGCGTCGAGGGCGTCGAGCTGCGCATGGCCTCCGGGTTCGACCTGGGGCTGCGCGAGGGCAACGCGAACTACGCGATCACCGTCGACCTCGCCGACGAGGACGCCTACCGCGTCTACGACCTCGACGAGGAGCACAACCGGATCCGGCGCGAGATGTTCGCGCCGATCAGCGCGTCGATCGAGCGGATCCAGTTCCGGCTGCCCGGCTGAGCGGTGCGCCTGGAGGCGGTGCGCAAGCGCTACCGGCGCGGGCCGGAGGTGCTCACCGGCGTCGACCTCGAGCTGACGGCGGGCGCACCGGTGGTGGTGCTCGGCGGCAACGGCACGGGCAAGTCGACGCTGCTGCGCATCGCGGCGGGGTGCGCGGCGGCCTCGTCCGGGCGGGTCGTCGGGCGGCCGCGGCGGGTCGGGTACCTGCCCGCCGACCTCCCGGCCCCCGAGCGGACGCCGGCGCGGGTGTGGCTCGCCCACCTCGCCGCGATCCGCGGCACCGATCCGGCGTCGGCGTCGAGGGTGCTCGACGCGCTCGGCTTCACCGGGGGGCTCGACGCGCCGCTCGCGCGGCTGTCGACCGGGAACTGGCGCAAGGTCGGGCTCGCGCAGGCGCTGGGCGGGTCACCAGGGCTGGTCGTGCTCGACGAGCCGTGGTCCGGCCTGGACGACGCCGCGGGCGCCGCGCTCGACGACGCGCTGCGCGCCGCGACCTGCCCGGTCCTGGTCACCGACCACACCGGACGCGGCGCCGCGACGGCCGGTGCGGAGGTCCGGCGCCTGGCCGCGGGGCGGCTGCAGCGGGTCCCGCCGCCGGTCGCGCACGCGGTGGTGGAGCTGCGGTGCCCGGTCGACCCGGCGGTCGCGGTGACCCGGCTGCCGCCGGTGACGGGCTGGTGGAGCGACGGGCCGGTCCTGACGGTGCGGGTGCCCGCCGAGCGCGGTGACGCCCTGCTCGCGGCCGCGCTGGCGGCCGGGTGCTCGGTGCTGACGGTGCGGCGCGACCCGTGACCGTCCTCGCGGTGGCCCGCCACCTGGCGTCGGAGGTCGTGCGCTCGCAGCGGTGGCTGCCGCCGCTGCTCCTGTTCGCCGCGGTGCTCGCGGTGCTCTTCGGCGGGGACCCCGGGCCGCCACCGGTGCCGTGGGCGGCCTCGGCGCTCGCGCTGTACCCGGTGGCGGCGTGGTGGACGCTGGTCGTCGCGCACGTGGAGGACCCGGCGCGGCGCACGCTCACGGCGTCGGCGGCCGGGGGATGGGGTCCGGTCGCGGCGGCGACGCCGGCGGTCGCCCTCGCCGGTGACGCCGTGCTCGTCGCGCTCGCCGTCGTGTGGCCGGTGGTGCTCGGTGGCTACCCGTACCCTCCGCCGACGGTGCTGCTCGGGGTCGTCGCGCACCTCGCCGCCGCGGCGACCGGTACGGCGGTCGGGCTGCTGTGCGCGCGCCCGGTGGTGACGCGGATCGGGTGGTCGGTGCTGTTCGGCGTCGTCGTCGTGACCGTCACGGCCGTGCAGCCGTGGCTGCCGCCCGTCGGCACCGCGGTGGCCGCCCTGACCGGCGCGGACGCCCCGCCGGTCGCCTCGGCCGGGCTCGCCCTGCTGCTGGCCGCCGGGGCCGGGGCCGTCGCGTGGACGGTCGACCGGCGCCGGTAGCGCTTGACAGCGAGCTTCGTCGGTTGCATGGTTAGTTACATGAGTAATGAACCAACGGACCGGCGGTCGGGGTGAGGGACGACGGGCGGCCGCTCTTCGCGCAGATCGCGGAGCAGATCGAGAACTCGGTCGTCGACGGCTCACTGGCCGAGGAGGCCCAGGTCCCGTCGACCAACGAGCTCGCCGCCTTCCACCGCATCAACCCGGCCACCGCCGCGAAGGGCGTCAACCAGCTCGTCGCGAGCGGGGTCCTCTACAAGAGACGAGGGATCGGCATGTTCGTCGCCACCGGCGCGCGCACGCTGCTGCTGGAGCGGCGGCGCGAGGAGTTCGCGCAGGAGTACCTGGCTCCGCTGCTGGCGGAGGCCCGCAAGCTCGGCATGGACGCCGAGCAGGTCAAGAAGATGATCGACACCTGGGGGGACGCATGACCGTCGCGACGGCCGGGCTCACCCGGCACTACGGGGACGTCCACGCGCTCGACGACGTCGACGTCACGCTGACCGGCGACACCGTCCACGGGCTGCTCGGCGCCAGCGGCGCGGGCAAGACCACGCTGCTGCGGATCCTCGCCGGCCAGGAGTTCGCGTCGGCGGGCACCGTCACCGGCGTCGGCGCCACGGTCTGCCTCGTCCGCGAGGACCAGACCTACCCCGACACCTACCGCGTCGGACACGCCCTGCGCGCCGCGGCTCT
Source organism: Pseudonocardia abyssalis (assembly GCF_019263705.2). Taxonomy (NCBI): domain Bacteria; kingdom Bacillati; phylum Actinomycetota; class Actinomycetes; order Pseudonocardiales; family Pseudonocardiaceae; genus Pseudonocardia; species Pseudonocardia abyssalis. The sequence continues at coordinate 4,346,028 of NZ_JADQDK010000001.1, read as the reverse complement.
GCTGCAGCCGCACTGGTCCGAGGAGGTGGCCCACGACCTCGTGACGCGGTTCGGGCTGCCGCTCGACCGCCGCACCCGGAAGCTCTCCCGCGGCCAGCGCTCGATGCTCGGCGCCACGATCGGGGTCGCGTCCCGGGCGTCACTGACACTGCTCGACGAGCCCTACCTCGGCCTCGACGCCCGCTCCCGGGCCGTGCTGTCCCAGGTGCTGATGGCCGACTACGCCGAGCACCCGCGCACGATCGTGCTGTCCAGCCACCTGATCGACGAGGTGGCCGACCTGCTCGAGCACGTCGTGGTCCTCGACCGCGGCCGGGTCGTCCTCGACGACGACGTCGACGCGCTGCGCGGCCGCGCCGTCACCGTCAGCGGGCCCGTCGAGTCCGTCGAGCGGTTCGTCGCCGGGTGCGGCGAGCTGCACCGCGAGCAGCTCGGTCCGACGCTGCGGGTCACCGCCGTCGGCACGCCCGCCGCGGTGCCCGCCGAGCTGGACGTCTCGCCCGTGTCGCTCCAGCAGCTCATCGTCCACACCGCGTCCGCACCGGACGCCGACCAGGGGAGGGTCCGATGACCCACGCGCTCGACATCGTCCGCATGCAACTGCTCGACCGCCGGCTCGTGCTGGGCACCCTCGGCGGCGTGCTGCTGTTCGTCGCCCTCGGCGTGGGGATCACCGCGGGGGAGATCGCGACCAGCGGCAGCTTCGGCAAGGGCTTCGCCGTCGGGATCATCGGCGGCGCCTACGGCGGGGTCGCCGGGGCCCAGGCCACGTCCCTGTCGCGCCTGCTCCCGTTCGCCGTCGCGATGGGCCGGACGCGGCGCGACTACTACCTCGGAACCGTGCTGTTCGTCCTCCTGGAGACCCTCGTGCTCGGTGCGCTGCTGTTGCTGTTCCTCGGCGTCGAGCAGGTCACCGGCGGCTGGGGCGGCGACGTGCGGTTCCTCGGCGCGGGATGGGAGATGGTGGGCAACCCCGTCGGCCAGTTCCTGGTCTTCGCCGCACCCCTGCTGCTGACCTTCCCGATGGTGCTGCTCGGCGTCGTCCTGCACGCGCGGTGGGGGCTGCTCGGTCTGGTCGTGGGTGCGGTCCTCGCCGGGGCGGCGGCCTTCGCGGTGGTCATCGCCACCGGCCTGCTGACGGTCGGCGCCACGATCCCCGTGGCCGACACCGTGCGGCTCGTGGCCATCGGCGCGGTGTTCGCCGTCGGGGGCTGGTTCGTGGTCCGGCGCACGCCGGTGTGAGTCGGTGCTCGTCGGGATCGGAGTGGGGCGTCGTCGACCTCCACCGCCGCCACCGTCGCCGCCGGGACGCACCCGGTGGCGGCGGTGGCGCTGCCCGTCCGGGTCAGCCCCGGGCGAAGGCCGGGCCCAGGGCGTCGGGTTCCGGGGTGTCCAGGGCCAGGCGCAGGAACCGCTGGACGGCCGGGGTCGGGGGGTCGGTGCGGCGGCGGAGCAGACCCGTCTCGACCACCGGCACGTGCCGGGCCAGCGGGCGGGTCACGGCGTCCGGCCCGCACACCGCGGCCACCGACGCCGGCAGCACCGACACCCCGACGCCCGCCCCCACCAGCGCCACCACCGTCGCGACGAGCTCCACCTCCCGCGGCGCCGGCTCGAACCCGGAGAGGCGGCACGCCCCGAGCAGGTGCGGGGCGAGCCCGCCCGCCAGCTCGCGCGACGGCATGAGGAACGGCTGCTCGGCCAGGTCGGCGAGGTCGACCCGGTCGCCGAACCCCGCCGCCAGCTCGCGGGGCAGCACGGCGACGAGGGGCTCGCGGCGGACCACCGCGACGTCGAGGTCGGGCCCGGCCCCCGCACCGCCGGGCGGCAGGTGCAGCAGCCCGAGGTCGGCCCGCCGGGCGCGCACATGCTCGGCCACCGCGTCCGACCCGCCCTCGAGGAACGTCAGCTCGACCTCCGGTCGCACCGCCCGGAAGCCGCGCAGCAGCCCCGGCAGCACCGACCACGCCGTCGCCGGGACGAAGGCCAGCGCCATCCGCCCGCTGCGCCCCTGACCGGTGCGGCGCACCGACTCTACCGCCGCGTCGACGTCGGCGAGGACCGACCGCGCGTGCTCGACGAGGAGCCGCCCGGCCTCGGTGAGGTCGACGCCGCGGCGGTGCCGGACCAGCAGCGGCACGCCGAGCTCGTGCTCCAGCCGTGCGATCTGCGCCGAGAGCGGGGGCTGGGTGAGGTGCAGCCGCGCCGCCGCCCGCGTCACCGACCGCTCCTCGGCGACGGCGACGAAGTACCGGAGCTGCCGCAGGTCCATGGTTCATCGTATGGCTGGGGGTGCCTCAAGCGTGTTGGACGTGTAGCTCGTGGATGGGCCAGTGTGAGGCCGTGCACTCCTTCACCTACGACGCCCTGCCCGGTCGGGTCGTGTTCGGGACCGGGGTCGCGCGCACGGGGCTGGCCGCGGAGGTGGAGCGGCTCGGGGCGTCGAAGGTCCTGCTGATCGCCTCCGACCGCGACGCCGAGCGCGTCCGCGCCCTCACCGCGCCGTTCGCCGACCGCATCGCCGCGGTGTTCACCGCGGTGCGCGAGCACGTCCCCGTCGCCACCGCCGAGGCCGCCCGCGAGGCGGCGGTGGGGGCCGACGCGGTGCTGTGCGTCGGCGGCGGATCGACCGTCGGGGCCGCGAAGGCCGTCGCGCTGACCACCCGCCTGCCGATCCTCGCCGTCCCGACGACGTACGCGGGCTCGGAGGTCACGCCGATCTGGGGGCTGTCGGAGGACGGCGTCAAGACCACCGGCACCGACCCGGTCGTGCTGCCGCGCACCGTCGTCTACGACCCGGAGCTGACGGCGTCGCTGCCGCCCGAGCTGGCGCGGGCGAGCGCGCTCAACGCGATGGCGCACTGCGTCGAGGTGTTCTGGGCGCCGCGGCGCAACCCCGTGAGCAGCGTGATCGCCGAGGAGGGCGTGCGTGCCCTCGCCGGTGGCCTGCGCGACGAGGACCCCGAGCAGCTCCTGCTCGGCGCCTACCTCGCGGGCTCCGCGTTCGCCGTCGCCGGCAGCGGCCTGCACCACAAGCTCGCGCACGTCCTCGGTGGGCTCGGGTTGCCGCACGCCCGCAGCCACGCGACGTTGCTCCCGCACGTGCTGGCGTTCAACGCCCCCGGGTCGCCGGAGGCCACCACGCGGATCGCCCGCGCACTGGGCTGCGACGACGCCGTCGCGGGGCTGCGGGCCGTGGTCGCGGCAGCCGGGATGCCGGCGGGGCTGCGGGAGCTGGGCCTGCGCGGGGACCAGCTCGACGAGGTGGCGGGGCGCACCGAGAAGGTCGTGCCCGCCGACAACCCGGTGCCCGTGGGCGGCGGGGCGATGCGGCGGCTCGTGCAGCAGGCGTGGGAGGGAACGACATGAACGCAGAACGGGAGCAGGCCGTCACCGACGAGGTGGTGGCGAGCTTCGGGCACGACGACCGGCTCGCCGAGGTCATGCGCAGCCTCACCACGCACCTGCACGCGTTCGCCCGCGAGGTCCGCCTCACCCAGGACGAGTGGACGCGCGGCATCGAGTTCCTGACCCGAACCGGGCACATCACCGACGACCGTCGTCAGGAGTTCATCCTGCTCTCCGACGTCCTGGGCCTGTCGATGCTGACGGTCGGCATCAACGCCGCCCCCGAGCCCGGGGCCACCGAGTCGACGGTCTTCGGCCCGTTCTTCGTCGACGGCGCCCCGGGCATCGAACTCGGCGGCGACATCGCCTCCGGCGCGAAGGGCACGCCGTGCTGGGTGACCGGCACCGTGGCGTCGACCACCGGTGAGCGGATCCCCGGTGCCCGGATCGAGGTGTGGGAGGCCGACGACGACGGCTTCTACGACGTCCAGTACACCGACGCGCGGACGGCGGGCCGCGGCTGGCTCACCTCCGGAGACGCGGGCGAGTACCGGTTCTGGTCGGTGCGCCCGTCCTGCTACGGCATCCCCGACGACGGCCCGGTCGGCGAGCTGCTCGCCGCGTCCGGCCGACACCCGATGCGCCCGGCGCACCTGCACTTCATGGTCACCGCGCCCGGGTACCGCACTCTGATCACGCACGTCTTCGTGGCGGGCGACGAGTACCTGGCCAGCGATGCCGTGTTCGGCGTCAAGGACAGCCTCGTCGTCGACGTCGCCGACCACCCGCCCGGCACCGCCCCCGACGGCCGCGAGCTCACCGAGCCGTGGGCGTCCATCGAGTTCGACATCGTGCTGGCGAAGGAGTAGCAGAAGTGACCTCCGCGTTCGAGACCGACGTCCTCGTCATCGGGAGCGGGCCCGCCGGGTCCGGTGCCGCCCTGTCCCTGGCCACGCTCGGCGTGGATCACATGGTGATCACCAAGTACCGCTGGACGGCCAACACGCCGCGCAGCCACATCACCAACCAGCGCACCGTCGAGATCTTCCGCGACCTCGGCATCGAGGACGACGTGCTCGCGCAGGGCACCGAGCACGAGCGGATGGGCGAGACGGTGTTCTGCACCAGCCTCGCCGGCGACGAGATCGGCCGCGTCCGCACCTGGGAGACCGCCCCGGACCGGGCCTCGGACTACGCCGCCGCCAGCCCGTCGCCCAACTGCGACATCCCGCAGACGCTGCTGGAGCCGATCCTCGTCGGGCACGCCGCCTCGCGCGGCAGCCGGATCCGGTTCGACACCGAGTACGTCGGACTGGAGCAGGACGCCGACGGCGTCACCGTCTCCGTCCGCGACCGCACCACCGGCCACGAGTACACGATCCGCGCGAAGTACGTACTCGGCGCCGACGGCGGTCGCAGCCAGGTGGCGGAGGACATCGGCCTGCCGTTCGAGGGCGAGATGGACGTCGCCGGGTCGATGAACATCGTCTTCCATTCCGACCTGTCGCACCTCGTCGCGCACCGGCCTAGCGTCCTGTACTGGGTGCTGCAGCCCGGGGCCGACGTCGGCGGGATCGGGCTGGGGCTCGTCCGCATGGTCCGGCCGTGGAACGAGTGGCTCACGGTGTGGGGCTACGACATCAACGAGCCGCCGCCCGTCGTCGACGACGCGGAGGCGATCAAGATCGTGCACCAGCTCGTGGGCGACGACACGATCCCGGTGACGATCCGCTCCACCTCGTTGTGGGGCAACAACAAGCGCTACGCCACCCGCTACCGCTCGGGCCGCGTGTTCTGCCTCGGCGACGCCTGCCACCGGCACCCCCCGTCGAACGGGCTGGGCTCCAACACCTCGATCCAGGACGCCTACAACCTGGCCTGGAAGCTCGCCTACGTCCTGCGCGGCACCGCCGGGGAGGGCCTGCTCGACTCCTTCGACGCCGAGCGCGCCCCGATCGGCAAGCAGATCGTGCTGCGCGCCAACAAGAGCATCGAGGAGTTCGGGCCGATCTTCGACGCGCTGGGGCTGCTCGGCGAGAGCGACCCGGAGGTCATGACGCGGCACATCGCGGCGCGCGCCGACAACACCCCCGAGGCGGCTGAGCAGCGCGCGAAGCTGCGCACGGCGCTGGAGCTGAAGAACTACGAGTTCAACGCGCACGGGGTGGAGCTCAACCACCGCTACGCCTCGAACGCGGTGGTCCCGGACGGCACGCCCGAGCCGGGGTTCACCCGCGATCCCGAGCTGCACTACCACCCGACGACCTGGCCGGGTGCCCGTCTCCCGCACGTGTGGTTGGGCGGGCCCGGTGGTCGGCGGGTGTCGACGCACGACCTGGCGGGCAAGGGTCGGTTCGCGCTGCTCACCGGGATCAGCGGGTCGGCGTGGGCCGATGCGGCCGCAGAGGTGGCCGAGAAGCTGGGCGTCGACCTGGTGCCGTACGTGATCGGCCCCGGCCGTGACCACATCGACCTCTACGACGACTGGGCCCGCGCCCGGGAGGTCGGCGAGGACGGCTGCGTGCTGGTCCGCCCGGACACCCACGTGGCCTGGCGCAGCCCCGGCCCGGTCGACGACCCGACGACCGAGCTGACCCGCGTCCTGACGGAGATCCTCGCCCACTGACCCACCCCACCCGACCCGCGAGTCGCTGCATCCGCGCCCGCGAGTCGCTACTTCTCAGCCCGCGAGTCGCGGTCTTCGCGCCCGCGAGTCGCGGGCTGTAGCCCTCGTCCAGGGCCCGCAGAACCACGACTCGCGGGCGGGGAAACGGCGACTCGCGGGCGCGGAAACGGCGACTCGCGGGGTGGGGGTCAGGCGGCGTAGACGATCGCGCGGCGGTGCAGGAACTCCGACAGGGCCGCGAGGCGGGTCAGGCGCCTGCGCTGGCCGTAGGCCGACAGCGGCCCGACGACGCTCTGGACGACGGGCCCGACGGGGCCCGTCACCTCGGCCGTCATCGTCACCGTGCAGCGCTGGTCGCCGTGCGGGGTGACGAGGTCGGCGTAGTCGAGGCGGTGGCCGGCGGCGTGGGTGGTCCAGCGGATGCCGCGGCCGGGCTCGCACCACGTCACCTCCATCAGGGTGGCCGGCCCGAACCACGGCTTGATCAGCCCGCTCCAGCTCGCGTCCTGGACGACCTCGCCCGCGGAGTCGACGGAACGGATGTGCGGTGACCACAGCCGCCAGGCCGCCACGTCGGTGAGCACGGCGTGCGCGACGGCGGCGGGCGCGGCGACGGACTGCTCGGAACGGATCACCTCCCCACGGTAGGGTCCGACGCGCGCCCGCGCCCGGTCTCCTGGACGATCGGAGGGTGCAGGCCGGTACGAGTGCCCGGGGTCCCGCGCCGGCCACGCTGGTGTGGGAGCGCTACGCCGACCCCACGCGCTGGGCGGGGTGGGCGCCGCAGATCCGCCGTGTCGACACCGCGGCCGCGCGGATCGCACCGGGCGTCACCGGCACCGTCCACGGGCCGCTGGGCGTCCGGGTCGCGTTCGTCGTCACCGCGGTCGACGAGGCCGCGCGTACGTGGGCGTGGGAGGTCGCGCTCGGGCCGCTGCGGATGCACCTGCGCCACGGCGTCGAGGACGACGGGGCCACCTGGCTCACCGTCGACGGCCCGGGCCCCGTTCTCGCCGCCTACCTCCCCGTCGCCCGGATCGCGCTGCACCGCCTGACCGCGCTCAGCGGGGCTCCCGGATCGCCAGCACCGCCAGCAGGCTGACGACCGCTGTCGCGATCATGTAGGCCGCCACCGACAGGGACGTGCCCGTGGCGCTCTGCAGCGCCACCGCGATGACGGGCGCGAACCCGCCGCCGAGCACTGCGCCGACCGCGTAGGAGAAGGACGCCCCGCTGTAGCGGAAACGCGGCTCGAACATCTCCGCGAACAGCGCCGACTGCGGGCCGTAGGACAGGCCGAGCCCGATCGTCAGCACGATCACGGACACGATCATCAGTGCCGGTTCGCCGGTGTCGATCAGCAGGAAGAACGGCACCGGCCACACCACCAGCAGCACCGACCCGACCAGGTAGACGGGTCTGCGGCCCACGCGGTCGGACCAGCGCGCGGCCACGATGATGCTGACCAGCCAGGACACGCTGCCGATGATCACGACGGTGAGCATCAGCGTGCGGTCGAGCCCGAGCACCGAGGTGCCGTAGGAGAGCAGGTAGGCGAGGAAGACGTAGCCGATCGCGGTGTTGGCGATGAAGCTGACGGACGCGATCAGCAGCTCGCGCGGGCGCTCCCGCAACACCTCGACCATCGGCAGCCGCGCCCGCTCCCGACCGGACCGCAGCTCGGTGAACACCGGGCTCTCCTCGATCCGCAGCCGGATGAACAGTCCGACGGCGACGAGCACGATGCTGGACAGGAAAGGCAGCCGCCAGCCCCACGCGGCGAACTGCGCATCGGTGAGCAGTGCCCCCACCACGACGAACACCAGCTGCGCGAGGATCAGCCCGGCCGGCACGCCGATCTGCGAGTAGGCGCCGTAGCGGCCCTTCTGTCCTGGCGGCGCGTGCTCGACGGCCATCAGCGCCGCCCCGCCCCACTCGCCACCGGCCGAGAGCCCCTGCAGCAGGCGCAGCACGAGCAGCAGGACCGGCGCCCACACCCCGATCTGCGCGAACGTCGGGAGCAGCCCGACCCCGACCGTCGCGACGCCCATCAGCAGCAGCGACGCGACGAGCATCGCCTTGCGCCCGACGCGGTCGCCGAAGTGCCCCCAGAGGATCCCGCCGACCGGCCGCGCGATGAACCCGACGCCGAGCGTCGCGAACGCGGCGAGCGTGGCCGACGCCGGTTCGAGCGTGGAGAAGAACTGCGAGCCGAAGATCAGCGCGGCCGCCGTCGAGTAGATGAAGTAGTCGTACCACTCGATCGTCGTGCCGACGGCGCTGGCGAGCGCCACCCGTCGCAGCTGGGCCGGTCCCGCCGTCGATGCCACCGTCTCACCCATCGCCCACCCCCGTGTGCCCGAGACTTGTCTAGCACCCCCGCCCGCCTCCCGGCGCGGTTCAGCCGGTGCTCACCCGCGCCGGGGCGTCGGTCGGCAGGCCGCTGCGCAGCGTCTCGGTCATGAGGTACGAGCAGACGAACGAGACGAGCGCGAGGAACGCGACGTAGCCGGCGACGGCGTAGAGGCTCCCCGTCCAGGCGACGAGCGCGGTGCAGATCAATGGCGCCATGCCGCCGACGATGGCCGCGAACTGGTAGGCCAGCGAGCTGCCGCTGTAGCGCATACCGGTGGAGAACTGCTCGGCGAAGAAGGCCGACTGCGGGCCGTAGACGGCGCTGCGGCAGGCCTGCACGACGAGGCCGCCGAGGAGGAACAGCCAGATGGAGCCGGTGCCCACGAGGTAGAAGTAGGGCACCGCGAACAGCACCAGCAGACCCATCCCGCCGAGGAACAGCCTGCGCCTGCCGACGTAGTCCGACAGCAGCCCGAACGCGAGGATCATCGGGATGTCCGAGGCGCTCAGCGCGACGTTGGCGTTGAGGATCTCCGAGCGCTCGTAGCCCAGGGTGGTCGTGGCGTAGGAGACCAGCCAGACCGAGCCGACGTAGAACGTGGAGTGGGTCGCGATGAACGACCCGGAGGCCAGCGCGATCTCCTTGGGGTAGGTGCGCAGGGCGTCCAGGACGGGCATCCGGGCGGCCGACTTCGTGTCGAGCGACTCCTGGAACACGGGGCTCTCGCTGACCGTCAGCCGGATCCACATGCCGACGCCGATCAGGACGGCGCTGACCAGGAACGGGATGCGCCAGCCCCAGGCGAGGAACTGCTCGTCGGTGAGCGTGGCCGACAGGATCGCGAACGCGCCGGTGCCGAGCACCAGCCCGGCGGGGACGCCGACCTGCGGCCAGCTGCCGTAGAAGCCGCGCCGGTTCGACGGGGCGTGCTCGACGGCCATCAGCGCGGCCCCGCCCCACTCGCCGCCGACGCCGAAGCCCTGCAGGAAGCGCAGCACGACGAGCAGGACCGGCGCCCAGACCCCGATCTGGTCGTACCCGGGCAGCAGCCCCATCAGGACGGTCGCCGCCCCCATCATCAGCAGCGACCACACGAGCATCGGCTTGCGGCCGATCCGGTCGCCGTAGTGGGCGAACACGGCCCCGCCGACGGGCCGCGCGATGAAGCCCACGGCGAACGACCCGAACGCGGCGAGGGTGCCGGTGACCGGGTCGAAGGACGGGAAGAACACCTGGTTGAACACCAGCGCCGCGGCGGTGCCGAAGATGAAGAAGTCGTACCACTCGATCGTGGTGCCGACGAGGCTCGCCGCCGCGACCTTGCGCGACGTCCGCAGTGCGGGTTCCTGTGCGTGCGTGGCCATGACCCCTCCGAAGGTGGACGTCGTTGTCCGGTCGGCGACCGTACGTCGCATTCGTCGTGATCGCCGGACGGGACGCGATGATCGCGGGACGGGCACGGGTCGCGGAGGGCGGGCGATACGCTCGTACGCAGGCGGGACCGGAATCGGGTGATCATGAGCAGTGCCGGGCGCATCGAACGGTCGGCGGGCGTGCAGTCGTTGGACCGGGCGTTCGGGCTGCTCGAACTGCTCGCCGAGGCCGACGGCGACCTCGCGCTGTCCGAGCTCGCGGCGCGCTCCGGCCTGCCGCTGCCCACGATCCACCGGATCGTCCGCACGCTCGTCGCCTCCGGGTACGTCCGGCAGCTCCCGTCGCGGCGCTACGGCCTGGGCCCCCGGCTGATCGGCCTGGGCGACGCCGCGTCCCGGCTGCTCGGGTCGTGGGCGCAGCCGCAGCTCGCCGCACTCGTCGACGCGCTGGGGGAGACCGCCAACATGGCGATGCTCGACGGCGACGTGGTCGTCTACGTCGCGCAGGCCCCGTCGCGGCACTCGATGCGGATGTTCACCGAGGTCGGACGCCGGGTCCCGGTGCACTGCACGGGCGTCGGCAAGGCGTTGATCGCGGGCCTCGGCGAGTCGGAGGTGCGCGCGCTGCTGGCCCGCACCGGGATGGCCGCGCCGACCCCGCACACGATCACCGACCCCGACGCGCTGCTGCAGGAGCTCGACCGCATCCGCAGGCAGGGCTTCGCCGTCGACGACGCGGAGCAGGAGCTGGGGGTGCGCTGTGTCGCGGTGGCGGTTCCGGGCAGCCCGTCGCCGACCGCGGTGTCGGTCTCCGGACCGGAGACGCGCGTGACGTGGGCGGCGGTCGAGCAGATCACGCCGGTGCTGCGGGCGGCCGCGGTGGCGCTGGGGGCGGAGCTGTCCGGGAGGGTCGCGCGGTGAGCGCACTGACGGCCTACCTCCGCGAGTTCGACGCGTGCGCCCACCAGCTCTCGCAGGTCTCGCGGCTCGAGGTGGGATCGCGGATCTGGACGCACTGCGCCGAGCACGCCGGGCCGGATGCCCCGGAGGAACGGATCGCCGCGGCGCTGGCCGAGCTGGGCCCCCCGGCCGATCTCGTGCGCGCCGAGCTGGAGCGCACCGGTGAGCGGCCCGACCCGTTCCGCACGCGCGACCTCGCCCCGATGCACCTGCTGGGCACGTCCCTGCTGACGATCGGCGTCGGGACCGTCGCCGGACTCGTGCTGCTGTGGCTCTCCCGGGTGTGGCCGGTGGCCCACAAGGCCGTCGCGACCGCGTTGGTCGTGGCCGGGGTGCCCGCGGTGCTGCCGTTCCTCGGTGGGGCGGCGGGCCTCGTCGTCGGGTTGCTGGTCGTCGGGCCCGCACTGGCCGGGGCGTACCTGGCACTCGCTCGGCGGTTCCTGACAGGAACTGTCAGGAACCGGTCCTAACGTCGTCACCATGACGAGTTGGACGGACTTCACCGCGGGTGCGCCGCGGATCTCGGCCATCTTCACCCGCCGCCACGCCGCGACCGGCAAGCTCTGCCTGCTCGCGACGCTGCGCGCCGACGGCTCCCCGCGGATCAGCCCGATCGAGCCACGGGTGTTCGAGGACCGGCTGTGGTTGATCGGGATGCCCGACACCACCAAGTTCCGCGACCTGCACCGCGACCCGCGCTTCTGCCTGCACACCGCCACCGTCGACACGCAGGTCGGCGAGGGCGACGCGAAGCTGTTCGGCACCGTCGCCGACGTCCGCGACACCGACCTCCATCAACGCTTCGCGCAGGACCTGTTCGAGGAGATCGGGTTCGACCTTCGCGGGGAGACGTTCGGCCACTTCTACGAGGCCCACCTCACCGGTGCGTCGTCGGTGGAGATCGTCGACGGCCACATGGAGGTCGGCATCTGGAAGCCGGGGGAGCAGGAGCGCGTGGTGCAGAAGACCTGACGCGGGCCGCGGTCAGGCGACCCGCGGGGCGGGGCGGTCCACGGGCCGGCGCACCAGCAGGACCACGCCGACCAGCGCGAGGACCACGGCGGGGTACTGGAGCACGGCCAGTAGCCCCAGGGCCGACGGGTCCGCCGCGGGTGCCGCCCCGGCGGCGAGCGTGCCGAAGTCCCAGAAGGCGTGCATCACCATGCACGCCACCAGGACGCCGGTGACGCGCCGCGTCACGTAGAACACGCTCCCCGCCAGGAAGGCGGCCAGCACCTGGACGGCGGTACCGCCGACCGGCGCGCCGAACAGGGCGTTCACCGCGTGCAGCAGCCCGAAGACCAGGCAGCTCCCCAGCCACGCCACGACCTCTGAACCGGTGCCGCGCAGACCGACCAGGACGATGCCGCGGCAGAGGAGCTCCTCGGAGAACCCGACGAGGAGCACCCCCACCGCGAGCAGCAGGACGTGTGCGGGGGACAGGCGGGACAGGTCGGCGCCGCTGACCGTGCCGACGGCGACCAGGACGAAGAGGACGGGGACGACGAGCAGCCACCGCGGCCCGACGCGGGGCTCCTCGCGCAGGACGGGCCGCCACCAGCCCAGCCGGGTGGTGACGGCGGCGAGGAGCACGGCGCCCAGCGCCACGGGGACCACGAGACCGCCGACGGTGGACCCGACCGTCCCGCCGATCGTCGAGTAGTCGACGCCGTTGACCACCCAGACCGCGCTGACCAGCGCGATGTAGGCGACGGCGACGAGGATCGCGGTGCCGGGGCGCGGCGTCACCCGCATGGAGGCCTCCGTCCGGGGAGCTGGGGGACGTCCACCGTAGGGGCCGGTGGTGGTGCCGCGCGGTCCGTCGGGCGAATGGGTCCGCCCGGCCGATGCGGGGCGGCCGAACGGCTGTGGTCGCCCGTGGTCCGCGTGGGTGCGGCCGGGCCGGGGTGGTGTGCGGGCGCCGGATGCGGGTAGGAAGGGCCCGGTGAGCCGCATCAACGACGTCGGCGGGATGACCGGGTTCGCCGCGATCGTGCAGGAACCCGACGAGCCGCCCTTCCACGCCGACTGGGAGGCACACGTCCTCGCCCTCAACGGTGCCCTGATCCGGCGCGGGATCTACAACCTCGACGAGTTCCGCGACGCCCAGGAGCGGCTTCCCGTGCCGCAGTACCTGGCGGCGTCGTACTACGAGCGCTGGTTCGCCGCGATCCGCGTGCTGCTCGTCGAGAAGGGCGTGGCCACGGCGGCCGACCTGGAGCTCCCGCATGGCTGACCGGTTCGCCCCCGGTGACCGCGTCCGCACCCGCGCCGCCGACCCCGACGGCCACACCCGCCTGCCCCGCTACGCGCGCGGCGCGATCGGCACGGTCGTCGAGCGGGCCGGGGCGCATCCCCTGGCCGACGAGCGCGCCCGCGGTGGTGCCCCCGACGCGCACGCGGTGCACCACGTCCGCTTCGCCGCGGCCGACCTGTTCGGGGCGGGCGACCACGCGGTGGTCGTCGAGCTGTGGGAGGACTACCTGGAGGAGGCGCCGTGAGCGGCGATCACGCGAGCTCGACGATCTCGGCGCAGGTCCGGCACGTCGAGGCGCTGCTGGAGTCCCGCGGCCTGCTCGGCGCGGGCGAGATCGACACCCGCATCGACGCGTTCCTGGCCGGCGGCACGCCGGTCAACGGGGCCCGGATCGCCGCCCGCGCGTGGACCGACCCCGGGTTCGCCGGACGGCTGTCGGTCGACGCGAACACCGCGATCCGCGAGCTCGGCCTGTCGATGGCGGGCGGGCTCCAGGAGCAGCGCCTCAAGGTCGTCGCCAACGGCCCCGACGAGCACGGCGTCGACCAGCACCACGTCGTCGTCTGCACGCTGTGCTCGTGCTACCCGATCGCGCTGCTCGGACCGTCGCCGAGCTGGTACAAGAGCGAGGCCTACCGCTCGCGGGTGGTGCGCGACCCTCGCGGCGTGCTGCGCGAGTTCGGTCTGGAGCTGCCGGCGGCCACGTCGCTCACGGTGTGGGACGCGAGCGCGGAGTCGCGCTACCTGGTGGTGCCCCGGCGTCCCGACGGCACCGGGGGGCTGACGGAGGAGGAGCTCGCCGGGCTCGTCACCCGCAACGGACTGATCGGCACCGCCGCGGTCTGAGGGGTCACGCTCCACCGGGCCGGTCGAGGCCCGCAGCCAGCTCGGCGAGCGCCGTGTCGAGGTCGGCGCGCAGCACGTCCGTCGACGGTTCCGCGTCCGCGGTGGCGTCGAGCCAGCGGTCGAGCGTGACCCTCAGGGCGGAGAGCGCGGCGGCCGCGCACAGTGCCGGGTAGACGGGCGAGACCGCTGCGCCGCCGTCGAGGCGGTCGGCGATGGCGGAGGCCAGTGCCGTCTCCTGCCGGGCCAGCACGGCCAGCTGGTGGGGGACCAGCGACGGGGCCGTACGGATCAGGCGCAGCGCGGCGAGGTGGTCGCGGCCGGCCGCGCCCGTGCCGTCCATGACGGCGAGCACCGCCTCGCGCAGCGCCCCGAACACGGACTCCGCGGGCGGTCGCGTCCGGAAGCCGGCGACGAGCGCGTCGGCGGCGGCGGCCGACGCGGCGAGGATCGCGTCCTCCTTGCCGGGGAAGTGGTTGAAGAACGTGCGCAGCGCGATGTCGGACTCGGCCGCGATCTGCTCGACGGTGACGTGCTCCACCCCGTGCCGCACGGCCAGGCGCAGGGCCGCCGCGCTCACGGCGGCCCGCGTCGCGAGCTTCTTGCGCTCCCGGCGGCCCGGCGGTGCGGACTGGGTCATCCCCAGGCCACCGGCAGTGCGTGGACGCCGAAGATCTGCATGTCGTTGCGCAGCGGGACCTCCTCGACCGGGACCGTCAGCCGTAGGTCGGGCAGGCGGGCGAACAGCTCGCCGAACCCGATGCGCATCTCGATCCGGGCCAGCTGCTGGCCCAGACACTGGTGGATCCCGTGCCCGAACGCCAGGTGCGGGGTCCGGGGGCGGGCGAGGTCGAGCCGGTCGGGGTCGACGACGTGGCTCGGGTCGCGGTTGGCCTCCGGCGTCGCGATGACGACGGTGGCGCCCGCGGGGACGTCGACCCCGCCGACGGTGACGGCCTCCCGCGCGATCCGCGTGACCCCGAGCTGCACGATGCTGAGGTAACGCAGCAGCTCCTCGACGGTGCCGTCGATCAGGCCGGGGTCGGCGCGCAGCGCGGCCAGCTGCCCGGGGTTCTCCAGCAGTGCGAGCACACCCAGCCGGAGCATGTTGGCGGTGGTCTCGTGCCCGGCACCGAGCAGGACCAGCGTCATGTCGATGAGCTGGGCGTCGGTCAGCGGTGGCTCCGCGTCGTGCACGAGCCCGGAGAGCAGGTCGTCGGCCGGGGTGCCGCGCTTCTCGGTGACCAGGCGCGCGATGAAGCCGTACAGCGCGCCGCCCGCCGCGGCCCGTTCCGCGTCGGAGGAGCGCGTCGAGAGCGCGACGGCGGTGTTGTGCTGGAACTCGTCGCGGTCGGCGTAGTCGACTCCGAGCAGCTCGCAGATCATCAGCGACGGGATCGGCAGCGCGTAGGCCGGGATCAGGTCGGCCTCGGTGCCGGCGGCGACCATCGCGTCGATGTGCTCGACCGCGATCTCCCGCAGCCGGTCCTCCAGCGCCTTCATGCGTCGGACGGTGAACTGCCCGGTCAGCAGCCGTCGCAGCCGGGTGTGCTCGGGCGGGTCCATGAACACGAACATCCCGTCCTCGCGGGTCTCGACCCGCGGTGTCAACGGGGACCCGTCGTGGACGCCCAGTGCGGCCACCTGGTCCGGTGTGAGCCGGGAGGCGTCGGGGTAGCGGATGCGGTCCGAGCTGAACCGTGGATCCGACAGCACGACCCGTGCCTCCTCGAAGCCGGTGACGAGGAACGCGGCGGCCCCGTTGAGCAGCTCGACGGGCTGCACCGCCCCCGCTCCGCGCCGATCCGCGAGGCCCGGCGCGGGATCGAACGGGCAGCCCGAGGACCGCTCGGTCATGTCGGCGGGCAGGACCCGCGTCAACGAGGTGACGCCCGCGTCGGTGGGCTCGTCCGGACGCTCGGAGGGGTCGCTCATTCCGGCACCGTACGGGAAATTCTTGCACGACGCGCAATGATGCATGACATGCAACAAGGCCCGCGGCACTCCCGGTAGGCGGCCGGATCCGCTCCGCGACCCACCGTTACCTGGCGGTTAAGTTCCCGCTGCGCCGGGGGACCGGCCCGGATCGGAGCCCTAGTCTGCTGGCTCGGAGCGGTCGTGACGGGGAGGCGGTGGCGTCGCGTGTGGAGAGCACGACGAGCGCGACCTGACGCCGTGCCCGGTCTCGCTGGTGCCCGCTTCCCGGTGACGTGCGTCGCGCCGGAACCCGCCCCGCCCGCCGAGCCGGGCAGGGTCCGGCCCCGGCCGTCGGGCGCGCGCTTCGCCTCCGTGGGGCGCCACGCCGCTCCCGCGGGGACGCGCCGCACCCCGCCGTCGTGGCCGCGGACGGTCGCGCCGCACCGCCCTCCCGGTGACCCGGCGGAGCCTCCCGCACCGCCCTCGCGCACCGCCCCCGGATGGGGCGCCCGCGCGTTCGGCGGGCCGCGTCTGGCCCCGGGCCTGCGGTGACCCCCCAGCCGGGGGACGTCGCCTGGGTGCTCGCGTGCGCGGCGCTGGTGATGCTCATGACGCCGGGCCTCGCGTTCTTCTACGCGGGGATGGTGCGGGGCAAGAACGTGCTCAACGCGCTGATGATGAGCTTCGTCAGCATCGCGGTGGTCGGGCTGACCTGGGTGCTCGCCGGGTTCGGCCTCACCTTCGGCGACGACGGGCTCGACGGGCTCGTCGGCCACGTCGAGGCGATCGGTGTGCAGCAGGCCGCCGGGCAGCTCGTCGGCGCCGCGTCCGCGGACGTCGCCTGGCCGGGGCCGAACCCGTTGCCGCTGCTCGCGTTCGCGATGTTCCAGCTGATGTTCGCGATCATCACCCCGGCGCTGATCTCCGGCGCGATCGTGGAGCGCACGAGGTTCTGGTCCTGGGTCGTCTTCGTCGCCCTGTGGAGCCTGCTCGTCTACGCCCCGATCGGGCACTGGGTCTTCGCCTACGACGGCTTCCTCGGGCCCGACACCCAGGGCGGCTGGATCGCCAACGACGTCGGGGCGGTCGACTTCGCGGGCGGCACCGTCGTCCACATGAACGCCGGGGCGGCGGCACTCGCCCTGGTGATCGTGCTGGGGCGGCGACGCGGCTGGCCGGGGGCGGTCACGCGGCCGCACAACATCCCGTTCGTGCTGCTCGGGGCGAGCCTGCTGTGGTTCGGCTGGTACGGCTTCAACGCCGGGTCCGCGCTGTCGGCCGACGGGATCGCCGCGCTCGCGTTCACCAACACCACCGTCGCCACGTGCGCCGCGGTGCTCGGGTGGCTGATCGTCGAGCAGCTCCGCACCGGCCGTCCGACCACGCTCGGGGCCGCCTCCGGGGCCGTCGCCGGGCTGGTGGCGATCACGCCGGCCTGCGGGTACGTCGACCTGTGGGGGGCCATCGCGATCGGCGTCGCGGCCGGGGTGGTCTGCCCGCTGGTCTGCGCGACGAAGTGGCGGCTGCGGCTCGACGACTCGCTCGACGTCGTCGCGATCCACCTGGTCGGCGGGCTGATCGGCACGCTGATGATCGGGGTCTTCGCGACGCGGGCGGTCAACCCCGGCGCCCTGGACCACAACGGCCTCGTCTACGGCGGCGACGCCACCCAGCTGGTGCGCCAGGCGATCGCGGCGGGCGCGGTGTTCGGCTACTCGTTCCTCGCCACTCTGGTGCTCGGCTACCTGATCCGCTTCACGATCGGGTTCCGGGTGCGCCCCGAGGCGGAGGACGGCGGGTCCGACCTCAACGAGCACGCCGAGTCGGCCTACGACCTGAACACCGGCTCGTACCTCTCCGACGACCGCGCCCAGCACCGCGCCCCGGCACCGGGGGAGCTCAGCGTCGCCCAGGTGCGGGCGATCGAGCGGCACCTGCAGCGGTTGGTCCCATGGCAGAGCCCGGACCTGGACCGGACACACCGCCCGGAGCGCTGACCGGCGCTCAGGCGATGCGCACCGCCGACACCCCGGGCACGGAGCGGGCGCGGCGGCGGCGCACGCGCTGCTGAGGCTGGGTGTCGGCGAGCTCGTCGTCCTCGACGTCGACGGCCGACGCCACCGGGCCGGAGGCCGCGCTCGCCGAGGCCACCGCTGCGGCCGGGCACGGGGCCGATCCCGTGGCCCAGCCGGCGCCGGAGCTGGCCGGGCACACGTTCGTCGAGCTGGCCGCGGGCACCGACGGGGCCGTCACCGACGTGCTGGCCTTCGCTCGGGTTCGCCCGCACCGGGCGTCACCGGACCGAGCCCGTCGAGCGGTGGGAGCAGGGCGGTGCCCGGATCCTGGTCGACCACGTCGGTGACCGGGCGGCGGTGTCGGCCCCTGGCCGTGGACTCGGCCGACCCGTCCGCGTCGGCCCGCCGGGCGGCGCGGCTGAGCGCACCCGAGCTCCCGCGCGAGCGCGGACCCGCCGAGGCCGACCTTGCCGCCGTCACCGCCCCCGACGGGACGGGCCTGTTCTTCTGCCGCACCGGGACCGAGGCCGGCTGGACGGGTGACTTCGTGGCCACCGGCGGGCCGGCGTCCGGGACCGGGGTGACGGGGATCGACCACGTCGGTTTCGCCCAGCCCTTCGACCACTACGACGAGGCCGCGCTGTTCCACCGCTCGGTGCTCGGTCTGGAACCGGCCGCGGTGGGTGGGTTCGCCGCCCCGTCCGGGCTGGTCCGCAGCCGCGCCCCCGCCGCCGGGTCCGGCTCGCGCCGTCGGGTTTCGCTGCTGCGCCGCGGGGAGTGGGCACCGGGCGTCGCGGAGCCCCAGTACGTCGCACTGGCCACCGACGACGTCCTCGCCACCGCCCGGGCCGCGCGTGCCCCGCTACTCGGCATCCCCGACGACTACTACGCCGACCTCGACGCCCGCCTCGACCTCTCACCTGCCCGGCTGGCCGAGTTCCGCGACCTGGGCGTGCTGTACGAGACCACGCCCGACGGCGCCTACCTCCAGGTGTGCACCGAGGTGCTGGGCGGGCGGCTGATCCTGGCGTTCGTGCAGCGGGTCGGCGACTACGACGGGTACGGGTGGACCGTCGCCCCCGTCCGCATGGCGGCCCACCGGCGGCGGCTGGTCAGGCAGGGTTCGCGGGCCTGACGTCCCTCAGCTCAGCACGGCGTCGACGAACCGCCGTGCCCGTTCCCGGAGACCCTCGCGCCGCTCCTCGACGCTCGTGCCCGGCGTCGGCCGCAGCGCCGCCGTCGCCTTCTCGACCCGCACGTGCTGCGCACACCGGAGGTCGCCGCACACGTAGGTGCCGACGGTGTCCCCGTTGCGCCCCGCCGCCCCGGCACGCCGCGCCACCAGCAGCTCCACCCGGCCCGGGGCGTGGGTGGTGCGGCACAGCGCGCACATCGCGGTGGCCCGCGCCGCCCGTTCCCCGGCCCGTAGCGCGATCGCCACGACCCCGTCGTCGCCCTCGTCGCCCGGAAGCAGCAGGACCCCGCGGTCCGGCGCCTTCGGGTCGCGCCACCCCAGCACGTCGTCGACGGCGTCGAGGTCTAGGTCGCGCACCCACGGGGGCAGGGTCATCCGCCCGGTCTCGCCCTTGGTGGAGTTGGCCATGGCGCGGCGGATGCGGGTGTCGGTGGAGTCGGTCATCGTCGGGTGACGCTAGAGCGCCTGATCGCGACGCGCACCCCGGTTGTCGGACCTCGCAGCCCCGCGCGACGGGGCGGACGATGTGCCGGGTGGACGCGATGATGACCGGATGGTCATGACGCCCGACCACCTGCGACACCTGGGGACGGCAGTCCTCACCGTCGCAGCTCGTCGCGGCGCCGGTCACGTCCGGGTGCTCGGGTCGGTGGCCCGCGGTGAGGCCGTCGAGGGCAGCGACCTCGACGTACTGGTGCGGTTCGAAGCGGGACGGTCTCTGCTCGACCGGGACCGCCACACCCTCGATGAGGCGGTGCGGATCTGACACGCGGGGACGAACACCGCCTGGCCGACCTGCTCGACGCGGTCGACTACGAGGCGTGGCTCGCCGACGAGGACCTGCGTCTGGTCACCGAACGTCTCATGGAGATCGTCGGTGAGGCGGCGCGCGCGATGAGCGACGCAGGAAGGACGGAGCATCCCGGCGTCGACTGGGCCGGACTCGGTGGCCTGCGCAACGTCCTCGTGCACGCGTACCACCGCATCCAGCCGGACCTGCGGTGGCAGGCCGCGACCGTCGAGGTGCCGGCGGTAGCAGCGCTCCTGCGCGCTCAGGCGTAACCCATGACGTCGTGCCCCCGGCAGGATTCGAGCCCGCGGCACCCGCTTCAGGAGGACGGGCAACGACCCGTTCCCCGGGGCCCACCCCAGTCCTACCAGGCCCTGAGTTCCGCCTCACGAGTCTGCTGTGGTCTGGGATGACGTGTGGTTCGTGGCATGCGGCGTTCCATGACGGGAGACATGCTCGCGATACGTCCAACCGCAGCCGCACAGGTCGTCACGCACGACCTCGTGTGGTTCGAGCTCAACGTCGGCACCGTTCCGGATGGCGGCCACCTGAGCCTGGTCGAGCAGCTGCAGCCGGTCGAGCTTGCGCCTCGCCCGGATCTCCTGCGCGCAGATCACGGCGTTGGTCAGCCCGAGTCCTACGTTGGTCAGCGCGTCGCTGTAGTGCCCGAGCAGCAGCAGCGCGGTGCCTATGACGAAGAGGAAGAGGATCGAGTTGTAGAACGAGAAGAGGTTGGTGCGCACGATTGTGGCGTAGCTGGGGAAGGAACCCCCACTGCGGCGTTCGCCTGGCCGTCGCGTCGACGAGCGACCACCTCCTCGGACGTCAACCCGCTCATCGGGGTCTGGTTGTCGACCTGCATCGCTTGCGGTTCCTCTTCTGTCAGGTTGGTGCCATGAGCCGGACGACAGTGGTGGGCGCGGTGTCGTGTCCGACTCCCGCACCGAGGGCCGTCGACGGAGTCCGGGCGCTTCGGTGGTCGACCCGCGAGACGCTCAGAAGCGAGGCACCACCGCTCTTCCGCCAACGCCGGTGCGCTGCGCCACGACGGCGGCGACGGCCACGACCGCCAGCACGGCCGGGAGGCCCAAGGGGTGCTTCGCGAGCGCAGTCGAGAACGTCGCGAACGGGTCAGCGCCGACCAGTGGTGCGCTCGTCGTAGCCGACTTCTCGAGGATCCTGGCCGGCCCCTACACCACGATGCTCCTGGCCGACATGGGCGCCGAGGTGGAAGGCCCGTCCGGTGACGACACACGGACCTGGACACCGCCGGTCCGCGAGGGTGTCTCGACCTACTACCTCGGGATCAACCGCGGGAAGCGCTCGATCGTCCTGGACCTGCGCGACGAGGCCGACGTCGCCGCAGCGCGTGAGCCCGCCCGCCGCGCCGATGTCGTCTTCGAGAACTTCAAGCCGGGCGGAATGGGCCGCTTCGGGTCGGCGGATCGTTGATGCGCGGCGCGCTGGTGTCCAGCACGACCGCGCCGAGTTCATGCTGCACCCGCTGAGACCGTCACCTGGTGGGAGTCGGAACACGCCGGACGTCTGCTCAGCTGCATCGACGCCGAGTAGACGACATGGCTCGCCTCAACTGACGAGGAGCGTCGGGCGCTGCGCGAGCACGACCACGTCACGCTCTTCGAGATGGTTGCCCACCCGTTGCTCACGCTGACCCCGTTCATCGCCCTTCGAGCGCGATACGGCCCGCTTGAGCACCAGAGACCTACGCGGAGCACGAAGCGTATCCCTATGCCCTACCCCGACATCGCCACCTGACGGCGCTCAGGCGGACGAGGAGGGGGCCGTCCTGCTGCAGGAACGCACCCAGACCTGCCTCGACCGCGTGTGACCGATGCGGCCCTCGCACCCAGCGAGGCAGCGCTCCTCAGCCGAACAGGCTATGCGGCCCTCGCGTACCTCCGGGCGAGTGACTCGAGTGGGCGTTGGTCGACCGGACGCCTCGGAACGAACAGCGGTGCCCCCATCCGGCTTGGCCTGACCAGCAGGGTCGTCTCGAACCTGATGCACAGCCAGCAGCTGAGCCACCACTCTCACAATTGAGACCCGGGCCACTGTCTGCCCTCGCCTTAGATAGTCGGAGCAGGTAGGGGCGCTTCGAGGAGCGCCTCGCCACTCGACGAAGAGGAGCCCGCGTTGGGACGCATGGACGGGAAGGTCGCGCTGATCACCGGCGCCGCACGGGGCCAGGGCAGGTCGCACGCCCTCCGCCTCGCGGAGGAGGGAGCCGACATCATCGCCGTCGACGTGTGCGACCAGCTCGGATCGGTCCGGTACCCGATGGGTCGTCCCGAGGACCTGGCCGAGACCGCCAAGCTGGTCGAGGAGCTCGATCGGCGCGTCGTCACGAGGCAGGCCGACGTCCGTGACACGGCTGCGCTGAACGCGGCCGTGGCCGACGGGTTGTCGGAGTTCGGGCACATCGACGTGGTGCTGGCCAACGCCGGCATCTGGAGCCAGACGTCGACGTGGTCGATGGACGACGCGATGTGGGACGAGATGATCGGCACGAACCTGACGGGTGTCTGGAAGACCGTCCGGGCCGCGCTGCCCTCGATGATCGAGCGCGGGGCGGGCGGGTCGTTGATCCTCACGAGCTCGACGGCGGGGATGGTCGGGTTCGGCGGAATGGCTCACTACACGGCGGCCAAGCACGGCGTGGTCGGGATCATGCGCGCACTGGTGCAGGAGGTGTCGCAGTACGACATCCGCGTCAACACGGTGCACCCGACGAACGTCGACACCGACATGATCCAGAACCAGCCGATGTACGAGCTGTTCCTGCCGGACGCGACCCCGGAGGAACGGACGAAGGAGAACTACGCGCAGGCGTTCGGGTCGATGCACGCCCTGCAGCAGCCGTGGATCGAGGCGCGTGACGTCTCGAACGCCATTGTGTTCCTGGCCTCCGACGACGCCCGGTTCATCACGGGCCAGCAGTTGAAGATCGATCTCGGGTTCACCGAGAAGACCGGCTGACAACGCTCCCGTCCCGACAGCACTAAGGAAGTCACGATGGTTTCTCAGAGGGTCAACGACATCGCCGAGGCCGCGTACGGGAAGTGGCTGGGGCCGGACGCGACGATCGAGACCATGCGCGTCGGGTTCGACGCCATGTGTCCGGAACCGGCCTCCGACGCGACCGTGCGGGAAGGAACCGTGGGCGGCGTGCCGGGCCTGTGGATCTCCGTCCCGGAGTCCGACCGGACCACCGTCCTGCACTTCCACGCCGGCGGTTACCTCATCGGCTCGTCGCGGAGCCACCGCGACCTGGCCGCTCGGATCGCGCGTGCCGCAGGCGCGTCGGTCTTCCTGCCGGACTACCGGCTCGCGCCGGAGAACGCCAGCCCGGCGGCGCTGGACGATGCTCTCGCCGTGTACCGGGGGATGCTGGCCGACGAGGGCGTCGACGCCGCTGATCTCGTCGTGTCCGGGGACTCCGCCGGAGGAGGCCTCGCGCTGGCACTCCTGGTCGCGCTGCGCGATGCCGGCGATGTCCTACCACCGGCAGCCTTCCTGTGCTCGCCGTGGGCGGACCTGACGCTCAGCGGGGACTCGATGTCGGCCCGTGAGGCGGTGGACCCCCTCGTCAACCGCGATCTGCTGCAGCAGATGGCCGACGGCTACATCGGGGACAGCGGGATCGACCCCGCCGATCCCCGGGTGTCCGCGCTCTTCGCCGACCTCGCCGGGCTGCCGCCGCTTCTGGTGCAGGCCGGGACGAGCGAGGTCCTCGAGGACGACGCCGTGCGCATCGTGGACAAGGTGCTCGCCTCCGGCGGGGAGGCCCACCTGCAGCTCGGGTACGAGATGGTGCACGTCTTCCAGATGTTCGCGGACCAGATCCCCGAGGCCCAGGCGGCGATCGACCGCATCGGCGGTTTCGTCCGCGAGCGCGCATCGACACGCTCAGTGGGCTGACGCCCCGGTGCTACGCAGAGAGGAGACGGCGATGAGGCTCGATCACCCCGCCGCGGGGTCCGGTCTCGCAGGTACCGGTTCCCTCGGCCTGATCGAGTCGTCGTGGCAGCGGGCCGAGGAGCACGGTCTCGGCCCCGGCCACGAACTGGCCCTGCCGTTCGACGGTGACCGTGACGGGGAGACGCGGCTCGGACGTGCCGCGGATCCCGTTCTCGACCGCCTCGCTCGACAGCTCACCGGTTCCTCGATGTGCGTGATGCTCGGTGACAGCAGGGGGTGGATCGTCCGGCGCGAGGCGGCCTCGTCCCAGTTGGCGCGCAAGCTCGACCGGATCACGATCGTGCAGGGCGCCCTGGCGTCGGAGGAGACGGCGGCGACGAACGGGCTGGGTACCGTGCTCGTCGAGCGGCGCCCGCTGGTGCTCAAGGGCGCCGACCACTTCATCGAGTCGATGCAGGTCTTCACGTGCGTGGGGGCCCCGATCATCCACCCCATCACCGGACGACTCGAGGGTGTCCTCGACCTCAGCTGCAGCGTCGAGGACACCAACGACCTGTTGCTGCCCCTGATCACGGCGGCGGCCGGGGAGATCGAGCAGCGCTTGTACGACCTCGCCTCGATGCGCGAACGGGCGCTGTTCGACGCGTTCGTGACACGCAACCGTCGGACGTCGCACGCGGTGGCCTGCCTGAACGAGGACGTCCTGTTCACCAACACCCGGGCGGCGCAGCTCTTCGACCCGCACGACCACGCACTGCTCTGGGACTGGGCGGTCGGAGTCGTCCGGACCGGACGGGAGACGACGGGAACGGTCGTCCTGAGCGGCGCACGGGCGGTCGTGGCGCACGCTTCCCCGGTCTCCGACCGGACCGGTGCCGCAGGCGTTCTCGTCACCTTCGCCGAGGCGCGCCCGAGGTCGCAGCAGTCGGTCGAGGTGCCGCGCGCGGCCAAGGGGTCACCTGGCCGGAACAGCTGGTCGGAGGCGTGGCGCGGGGTGCAGCGCGCCGTCGCCCAGGCGAGGTTGGTGCCGGGGTGCGTCCTGCTGCGGGGCGAACCGGGTGTCGGTAAGGCGACGCTGGCCCGCACCGTGCTGATCGACGACGGTGGTCGGGAGGACGACCCGGTCGACCTCGACTGCCGCTCGAGCGAGAGCGGCGGCACGGGGTGGGCAGCAGCAGCCGTCCGAGCCGTGGAGGTCGGGCGACCGGTGCTCCTGCGCCACGTCGAGGCGGCCGAGCCGGACGCAGCGGTGGCCGTCTGCCACGCGGCTCGCCGGGCGGCGACCCCGAGGATCGCGATGACGGGCTCGGCGGCCGAGCTGCCGTGCCACTGGGAGTCGGTGGTCGACGTCGTGATCGAGGTGCCACCCCTGCGGGACCGGCGTGCCGACATCCCTGCGCTGGTGGACGAAGTGATCCGCGAGCGCGTCGGAGCCGGTCGCCGCGTCCGGTGCACCGCTGCGGCCCTCGCACTCCTCATGGCTCGCCAGTGGCTCGGCAACACCACCGAGCTGCGCCGCACCGTCGCCACCGCCCTCGTGAACTCGATGCACTGCGACATCACCGAGCACGACCTCCCGCAGGAGTGCCGGCCGAGGCAGCGGAGCGGCTCCCGGCGGCTGACCGATCTCGAGCTCGCAGAACGCGACACGATCGTCGCGGCGCTGCGTTCCGTGGGCTGGAAGCGGGAAGCCGCCGCTGCATCGCTCGGCGTCTCCCGGGCGACCATCTACCGCAAGATCCGCCACCTCGGGATCACAGACCCGCCCCGGCGCTGATCCGGCCCGGAGTACTCCTGCACCGCAGATCGACACCTGCGGGTGATCCACCGCACCGGCGTACGCCGGTGTCCTGCGCTGCCCGTTCCCGGGCGTCCACCCACTGACGACAACGAGGAGAACGACGTGGAATTCGGCTTTCTCACCCAGGGCTACCTGCCGGCGCACGTCCGGCAGGGCGACCCGAACGCGGAGCACCAGGTGCTGATGGACGACCTGGAGGTCTGCCTCGCCGCCGAGGCCGCGGGTTTCAAGTACATCTGGATCTCCGAGCACCACTTCCTCGACGAGTACAGCCACATCTCGGCCAGCGACGTCTTCCTCGGCGCCCTGGGTGCCCTGACCACCACCGCGCACATCGGGTCGGGGATCTTCAACCCGCTGCCGAAGGTGCACCACCCGGCCGCGGTGGCCGAACGCGTGGCGATGCTCGACCACCTCACCGAGGGCAGGTTCGAGTTCGGGGTCGGCCGCGGGGCCGGCAGCACGGAGGTCACCGGCTTCCACACCGAGATCACCGACGTCTCGGAGACGAAGAAGATCTTCGAGGAGACCATCGGCGAGTTCGTGAAGATGTGGACCCAGGACGTCTACGAGGGCTTCTCGGGGACCTACTGGGACATGCCCCCGCGCAAGGTGCTGCCCAAGCCCTACGGTGCCCTGCACCCCGGCATCTGGTACGCCGCCGGCAACACGTCGAGCTTCGAGATGTGCGGCCGCAAGGGGATGGGGGCACTTGGGTTCTCACTCGACGAGCTCCCCCGCACCGACGCCGCGATCAAGTCCTACAAGAAGGCGGTCGCCGAGTGCGACGAGCCGGTCGGTGCGTGGGTGAACGACAACCTCATCGTGGCGAACGGGTTCAACTCGATCGCCGAGGACCGCGACCAGGCGCGCCGCGACTTCCTCCAGGGCGGGAACAACTACCAGATGAGCCAGGTGTTCCGCTACCACGACACCTTCCCGCGACCGGAGGGCTTCCCCGTCTGGCCGGAGGTGATGCCGGACCTCACAGAGGAGGCGCTCGAGGGCTTCCTCGAGCTCGGGGCGGCCATCGTCGGCGACCCGGACGACGCGGTCGCGCAGATTCGGCGCTGGGAGGCCACCGGTGCCGACCAGTTCCTGATGCTGCGGGGGGTCAAGTCGAAGGAGGAGACGCTGCGGATGATCAAGCTGATGGGTGAGCACGTCATCCCTAAGTTCGACACCGATCCGGTGCACCGCACCACCCGTCTGCGACAGGCGGCGGCAGGGGCCGACGCCACTCGCTGACCGGTCTGCGCCGCCCGGGCCCCGGGGTGTCCTGTCCAGGAACATCCCGGGGCCGGTCAGCGTGGCCGAGGCCCCGTGCTCGGACTCAGCCGACCTTCTCGTGGAACCCCGCGTCCACCGGCAGGCAGATCCCCGTGACGTACCGGGACTCGTCGGAGGCGAGCCAGGCGACGGCCCGTGAGATGTCGATGGGCTGGATCGTGCCCACAGGCAGGGCGTTCATGGAGGCGATCACGTTCTCGAAGCTCTCCCGGCTCGGTGACTCCGGATCGAAGAGCCGGTAGACCGCATCGTTGGTCACCATGTCGGTCGCCACCGTCGTCGGCAGGACGCAGTTGACGCGGATGTTCTTCGAGGACACCTCCTGCACCAGAGACCGCATGATGCCTACCACCCCGTGCTTCGCCGCGGTGTAATGGGCGAAGTTCGCGTAGCCCTTCCGGCTGGCCGTCGAGCCGGTCAGCACAATGGAGCCGCGCTCCTGCTCCAGCATCACGGGCAGGACCGCGCGAACCGTCCGGAACACCCCGGTCAGCGTCACGCCGATCATGTCGTCCCAGAGCTCATCGGTCAGCTCGGTGAAGGGGGCGAAGCTGAACACACCGGCGTTCGCGCACAGCACGTAGATCTGCCCGAACTGCGCGACAGCCTCGGACACCGCCTGCTCCATGGCTGCGCTGTCGCGGACGTCGGCCTGACTCGTGACGATGCGCCGGTCGAGCCCCTCCACGAGCTCCGCCGTGCGTGCCAGGTCCTCGGGCCGGCCCATGGCGTACGGGATGCTGTCGATCTGCCCGCACAGGTCCACGGCGACGATGTCCGCGCCCTCCTCTGCCAGGTGCACGGCATGCGATCTGCCCTGGCCGCGAGCCGCTCCCGTGACGAGTGCGACCTTGCCTTCGAGTCGTCCCATGACGCCTCCTGTCGTCGTAGCGGCGAGCCGGTGCAGGCGTTGTCGCGCACCCTCTCGTGCCGCCGTTGGCCCCTGCAGTGAAGACGACTCGGCGACCACGGTGCGGTCTCACAACTGAGAGCTCCGCGGTGCCGGCGCCCGACAGATGCTGTGGTGCCAGCAGGCGGTCCGACGCGGGACAGCCTCTCGGCGGACCGGTGACGAAGGAGTCGACGTGGGCAGGTTGGACGGCAAGGTCGCGTTCGTGACCGGAGCAGCCAGGGGCCAGGGGCGCAGTCATGCGGTCCGGATGGCGCAGGAGGGCGCGGACATCATCGCGGTCGACATCTGCGACCAGGTCGGTACCGTCCCGTACGGGATGTCCGGCGAGGCGGACCTGGCGGAGACCGCGAAGCTCGTGGAGGCCGAGGACCGGCGGATCGTGCACCGGACCGCCGACGTCCGGGATGCGGCCGCGCTGGTCGCGGCCGTGGACGCCGGTGTCGCGGAGCTGGGCCGTCTGGACATCGTCGCCGCGAACGCCGGCATCTGCAGCTTCGGCGGTGTCCGCGACCTGACGGCCGAGCAGTGGCAGGACATGATCGACATCAATCTGACCGGAGTGTTCAACACCGCGAAGGCCACGGTGGAGCACCTGATCGCGGCGGGCGGGGGCGCGTTCATCGCGACGAGCTCGGTGTACGGACTGAAGGGCAACGGGGGCGTTGCCCATTACACCGCGGCCAAGCACGGCGTGACCGGGTTGCTCCGGGCGATGACGCACGAGCTGGCCCCGTTCCACGTCCGCGTCAACTCGATCCACCCCACGTCGGTGAACACCGACATGATCCAGAACGACCCGATGTACCGGCTCTTCCGCCCGGACCTGGAGTCCCCGGACGCGGAGGACGCCAAGGACGGGTTCGCCTCCCTCAACATCCTGCCGATCCCGTGGATCGAACCGGTCGACATCTCCAACGCCATCGTGTTCCTCGCGTCCGACGAAGCCCGTTACGTCACCGGGGTCTCGCTCCCGGTCGATGCCGGCTGCATGCAGCTCTGAGAGGGAGAACCATGACCAGCACACTGACTACGTCCGGACGAACCGCCGAACGCCCGTCCGCGGAGGAGCTGTTCGCGCGCGCCGAGGCCCTCGTGCCCGTCCTGCGAAAGCGTGCGCGCGCCGCGGAGGACCTGCGCCGCATCCCCGACGAGACGATCTCCGACCTGCACGCCGCCGGTCTCCTGTACGTGGTGAGCCCGCAGAGCGAGGGCGGCCACGGCTACGGCATGCGCGAGCTCGGCACGATCACCCGGATCTTGGCCAAGGGCTGCGCCTCGACCGCCTGGGTGTACTCGTTCCTGGTCGTGCACAACGTGTCGATCACGCAGGACCTGAGGCACTTGCTGCAGGGCCGCCCGTTGGCCACCGCAGCGCTCTCGGCCGGGTTCCAGGCGACGCCCTCCGGCACGGCGGTCCCGGTGGAGGGAGGGTGGCGCGTCACGGGGAAGTGGCCCTTCGCGAGTGGCATCATGAACGCCGACCACGTCCTGCTCATCACCCTCGAGGAACGCCCGGAGGGTGAGGACCCCGTCGTCCTCGGCCTGTGCGCCGACGTCGCCGACGTCGCGCTCATCGACATCTGGCACATGGCGGGCATGAAGGCCACCGGGTCGAACACCTTCGCGCTGGAGGACCACTTCATCCCGGCGGACCGGCAGTGGACGGCGTTCGGGCAGGAGCGCCTGAACCCGGCGGACCCGGACGACGTGCGCCCGCTCGAGGGCTTCTCCATCATCCGCATGTTCGACGTCCTGCTTGCCGCGGTCGCGGTCGGCTGCGCGGAGGCGGCCGTCGAGGACATGCACCAGCGGATCCAGACCCGGATCGTGGGTTTCGGGCTCGGCCCGCAGCGCGACCATCCGGAGGCGTGGGGTCGGTACGGGCAGGCGGTGACCGAGGCCAGGATGGCCCGCACACTCTGGGACGAGACCCTGCGGGTGGTGTCGGAGCTGTCCGACCGCGGAGAGACCGCGAACGTCGAGACCGCCGCCACACTGCGCATGGCCTCACCCAGGATCTGCCAGGTCGCCCGGGACGCCATCGAGATCGTCGTCGAAGGATCCGGGTCGAGCGTCTTTCACCTGGACAACCCGCTCCAGCGCCAGCAGCGGGACGTCAACTTCCTGAAGAACCATTCGTACCTGCACCCCGACGGTGCATTCGTTCCGGCCGGTGCCGCGCTCCTCGGTGTGGCCGACCCGGTCGACGGGCTCCTGTTGATCTGATCCGCGATCGTCGGCGAGGGAGGGCGTACCGCAGGATGATCGAGATCGAGGCCGTGGGCACGGACCCGGCGCAGCTCCGCCGGGCGTTCGGCTGCTTCCCCTCGGGGGTGACGGCCGTGTGCGCGGTGGTCGACGGCGAGCCCGTCGGGATGGCCGCGAGCTCGTTCACGTCGGTGTCGGTCGCGCCGCCGCTGGTATCGGTGTGCGTGCAGGACGTGTCGGCGACGTGGCCGAAGTTGCGCGCGCGGCCCCGGCTCGGGTTGAGCGTGCTGGCCGAGGGCCACGACGAGATCTGCCTGAGCCTGTCGCGCAAGTCCGGCGACCGGTTCGCGGGGGTGGGGTGGGAGGCGACGGCGGAGGGCGGGGTCCTGGTGCACGGGTCATCGGCGTGGCTGGACTGCTCGCTGCACGAGGAGGTGGCTGCCGGCGACCACGCGATCGCGCTGCTGCGCATCCACGGCCTGCTGGCGCGGCCCGACACCGCGCCGCTGGTGTTCCACGGCAGCCGGTTCCGCCGGCTCGCCGCGATCTGACGACCCCGGAGTGAGACGCGCATGAGGAACACCGGCACGATCCGCGTGACCCCGCCCCCGACACCGGACCGCGTGAGCCGGGCCGCCGCCGCGGTCGCGGCCGGTCGGCCCGTGGTGGTCGTCGACGACGCCGACCGTGAGGACGAGGGCGATCTGGTCTTCGCGGCCGAGTGCGCCACCCCCGAGCTGCTGGCCTTCACCGTCCGGCACACGTCGGGCTACGTGTGCGTCGCCCTGACCGGTGACGAGTGCGAACGGTTGGACCTGCCGCCTATGCACCATTCCAACGGCGACCGCTTCGGCACCGCCTACCGCGTCACGGTCGACCTGCGCGGCACCGGGACGGGCATCTCCGCGACGTCCAGGTCACGGACGGTGGCCGCGCTGGCCGGGTCTGCGACGCGGCCCTCGGACCTCGTACGGCCCGGGCACGTCGTCCCCCTGCGGGCGCGCGAGGGCGGCGTCCTGGTCCGCCCGGGTCACGCCGAGGCAGCCGTCGACCTCGCCCGTATGGCCGGGCTCCGTCCAGCGGGAGCTCTGTGCGAGATCGTCTCGCGGGACCGGCCCGGCGAGATGGCTCGCGGGCCGGAGCTGGAGGGCTTCGCACGGGAGCACGACCTGGAGATCGTGTCGATCGCGGAGCTGGTGACGCACCGGCGTCGGGCCGAGCTGCAGGTCCGGCGCATCGCCGAGACCGGGCTCCCCACGGCTCGCGGGGGGCTGCGCGCGTTCGGCTACCGAGGGGTGCACGACGGGGCGGAGCACGTGGCACTGGTCGCCGGGACGGTCGCGGGTGCGGACGACGTCCTGGTGCACGTTCACACCGAATGCCTGTCGGGCGACGTGTTCGGGTCGCTGGCTTGCGGTTGCGGGCGTGCCCTCGACGACGCGATGGCCTCGGTCACCGCCCGGGGGCGCGGCGTCGTCATCTACGTCCGGGCGGCAGGGACGGTGCGCGCGTGCACGCTGCTGGGGCGGGTCGACGAGACTGCGCGCCGAGCGTCCGCAGACGTGGCGTCGTCCGTGCTGGAAGACCTGGGGGTCGATTCGGTGGAACTGCTCGGTGACGACACGGGAGCGGTGCAGGTGCCGCGCCGTCACAGGCCGGTGACCGCGGCCGCGTGCGCGCTGCGCGCGGCGGCGGGCTGAGAGGGGAGCAGACAGTGTCGACTTCGGTGGACGAGCGGGCGCGGGACGCGATCGCGGCGGCGGTGGTGGGCCGTGGTCGTGAGCTGACCCTGGTGCTGGCGGCGGTGTCCGCCGGTCGGGACGTGATGCTGGAAGGTCCGCCAGGCACGTCGAAGTCGACGATGCTGCGCGCGATCACCGAGCGGTGGGGTGTGCCGTTCGTGCTGGTGGAGGGCAATGCGGAGCTGACGCCGGCGCGGCTGGTCGGGCACCACAACCCGGCACGGGTGCTGAAGGAGGACTACTCCCCGGACAACTTCGTGCCCGGGCCGATGGTCGAGGCGATGCAGACCGGCGGATTCCTCTACATCGAGGAGCTCAACCGGGCACCGGAGGACACGTTGAACGTGCTGCTCGGGGCGATGGCCGAGCGGGCGGTGACGGTGCCGCGGGTGGGGACGATCCCCGCCGCGCCGTCGTTCCGGGTGCTGGCGTCGATGAACCCGTTTGACAACGTGGGCACCGCGCGAATCTCGGACTCGGTCTACGACCGGTGGTGCCGGCTCGCGGTGGGCTACCAGTCGGCGCCGGAGGAGGCGGACATCGTCGCCCGCCGCACCGGGTGCGACGACCCGGCGCTGATCGGTGACGGGGTGGCTCTCACACGGGCGACGCGTTCGCATCCCGAGCTGCGCCGCGGTTCGAGCGTGCGCGGCGCGATCGACCTGGTGGCGATCGCAGTGGAGCTGGTCCGGATCGAGCCCGGTGCCGACCAGAAACGGATGCTGCTCGACGCGGCGCTGCTGGCGCTCTCGGCGCGGGTCGGGGTGGACGAGGCCTCCGACGCCACGCCGGAACAGGTGATCACCGCGATCTGGGAGGACCTTTTTTTCTCCGCCCCCGGCGGGCAGCGCCGGGTCCGCACCGCCTGAATCTCGACAGCGCCGTCGCGCTGCCCACGGCCGAGAGCGGTGAGCGACGGACGCTGCAACCGCTGCGCCGCAAGCCCAAGAAGCTTGACAGCGCCCCCGACCTGTTCTCCCGGGGAACGGGTGCGCCGGTCGTGGCCGAGCTGGGCCCCGGCCGCGGCCGCGGCTCCGACCAGCTGCCCGCGGGCGGGCAGGGCGTCCTGGTCACCGCCCAACGGGCCGTGCAGAAGGAGCTCGACGATCTGCTCGAGGACACCGCCCCCGATCCGGCGGTGGCGTCGATGGCGCAGGCGATCGCGCGGAGGCTGTGGGTGCGCCGCCCCCGGCGCGACCCGCAGCCCGAGCGGGGCACCGGGCCGCCGGCGTCGATGCCCTACGCCTACCGCTCCGACGACATCGACCTGGACCGCACGATCGAGGTGCTGGTCGAGCGTCCGGTACCGGAGGACGCCGACGTGGTCGTGCGCGAACGGATGAGTAGCCGCCGGGCGGCGGTGCTCATCGTGGACGTGTCCGGGTCGATGCGGGGTGAGAAGGTGCGGATCGCCGCGGCGACGGTGGCGGCGCTGTCCGCGGACCTGCCCGGTGCCGGGGACCAGTTGGCGCTGGTGGCGTTCTGGTCCGACGCCGCGGTGATCACGGGCCTGACCGAGCGGTCCACCCCGTCGGCACTGCTGGACGCGCTGCTACGGATCCCGGCCCGCGGGCTGACCAACGTCGGCTTCGGCCTGTCCGTCGCCCACGCCGAGCTCGCCCGGTCGGCCGCACGTCGGAAGACCGCGATCTTGTTGACCGACGCGGTGCACAACGCCGGCCCCGATCCCCGCGACATCGCCCGCCGGTTCAGCAAACTGCATGTGCTGATCGAGACCGACGGCGAGCATGACTTGCCCCTGGGGCGCGATCTCGCCCGCCTCGGACACGGAACGCTGCACCTCGTGCATACCCACCGCGACGTCGCACCTGCACTCAACCGCATCCTTGATGCATGAGCGGCCGGGTTCCGTTCGCCGGAGGTACGGGCCAGGCCATGTTCGGGATCCATATGATGACAATGGAACGACGCGGCGTGACTCCGGTGTGGCATCCCTGCAGTAGCGGATCCCGGTCAGGAGCGCGGCCGGTCGCGTGCGTCGGTGCACAACATGCCGACCAGACGAACGCGTCGAACCGATCGTCGGAGCCGACCAGGTGGGCGATCTGAGCTCCGACCCGGCTTGCCGCCCACCGCGAGCTGTTCGAATCCCGCTGCGCCGAGCTCGGCTCCGCCCTCAGCCTCGACGCCTTCGTCTTCTCCCCCGCACCCGACGGGTCGACCCCGTTCCTGCCGCGGGCCATCGGCGAACGCTACCGCCGGCTCGCCCTGCGCCTCGAACTCCGGAGCACCCGAGCGTGCCGCGGATGAGGTAGTGGATCTTGCGGGTGGTGCTGCTGCTCAACGGCCGACAGGTGTGTCCGCCGCGGGCCCGGCCGGTGCACATCTCCCGGCAGCGCTGCAGGCGAGCGTAGAAGCGCTCCAGGAGGAGCCGCTCGGCAGCGGGAGGACCGAGCCGCGCTGCCGTCGTTTCCGAGGTGGCATGGATCCACCATAGAGCGAGTTCGTGCCACGAAACGTGCCACGCGGGGTGTCTGCCCGCGATATCGCGAGGCGTATCCACTGGTCAGTGCTTGTGCCCCCGGCAGGATTCGAACCTGCGGCACCCGCTTTAGGAGTGTTGTCCACGGGCTCAACCAAGTCCTCTGCCTGCCCCTACGGTCGAGCTCAATACTCGTTGATGGCTCCACGCCACACGGATCACCACCGTTTCGCTCCACGCCTGGCTCCATGTTGAGCAGCATGTCGCTGCTAGGCCACACCTGCCCTGGCCCGGTTCCGAACCTCGTGAAGGATGTCGACGATGACCTCGACATCGGCTTCTGGGAACAGAGCGTCCGGCCCAGTGGGGGCGTGATCGGTGTACGGGGACTCGAAGAGCCGTCGCGGCTCGACAACTCCATTGGACGTCAGCTCGTTGATGATCAGGTGTACGAAACGGATCTGGTGGACGGTGAACCGGCTTCCGTCGAGGTAGTGGCCAAACGCCTCGGTGGCGGCCTGGTGGTCGAGCCCGACGATCGAGCGGATGAACACCCCGAGGCCCTGGTCGGCCACCCAGCTGGCGTCGACCGGACCCGCGCCACTGGCCAGCAGCATCTCCTCAAGGGCAAGTAGGTCGTCGGGGGTGAGCTGCTTGTTGCGGCGTAGCCTTTGGAGGGAGACGTGATCCTCGTGCTCCTGGAAGTACGCGGCGGCCTTGGCCCGGTAGCGCTCGGGGTTCGTGCCCGGGACGACTCCAGGGAGGTCGATTTCCACGGCCGCACTCAGTTCGTCGGCGAAGTCGGTGTAGACGGGGTTGCGCCTGCCCTTCTCGACGAACCGTACGAGGCCGCGGATCCGGAGCCGGGCGAACTCCAGCATCGGCAGGGTGACGTCGATCCACCATTCGTCGCCAGACACCGCGTCGAGCAGGGCAAGCTGCTCGGCCACCGACGGGATCGCCTGCTTCCCGAGCAGCACCGCGGCGATCTCCTGCACCTGTTCGCGCAGTCGCTCCGCGGTCACCGCGTCACCGTCGAGCTGCGCGAGCTGGCGCCGGAGCACGATCAGGTCGAACCGTTTGGCCTGCTCGTCTTCGTCGGTGTCGGTGGACGGAAGCCCGGCGAGATGGGTGAGGAGCTGTTGCACATCATCGTCCGAGATCGACGTCCATGCGGCGCCGTCGGTGTAGCGCTCCACCCATTTCCGATGCGGCCGGACGAGGACGTTGTCCAGCGTCATCCCCGCGACGAAGCGGTGCAGGGCCTCGGTCGTGCTCGCCCGCAGCGGCTCCTCGGTGCCGGCCGTGTCGAGCCCGCGGATCAGGCCCAGGCGAGCCTCGAACAGCCGCTGCGTCAGCGACTTCTGCAAGGATCCCTCGGAGCCGGGCAGATCCTGGCTGAAGAACTCGAGGTTGCCGCAGAAGTCGAAGACGTAGAAGTCCGACTTGTGAACGCCTGGACCAAACAGGTCGCGGCGCAGCCGGGTCCCGCGGCCGAGCATCTGCCAAAACTTGCTCTTCGACCGGACCGTCTTGAAGAACACGAGGTTGACGACGTCGGGCACGTCGATCCCGGTATCGAGCATGTCGACGGAGATCGCGATATGCGGGGACTTGTCGGTGGTGGAGAAGTCGTCGATGAGCTTCTGGGCGTAGGCGGTGCCGTGCGTGATCATACGGGCGAACTCGCCGGCCAGGTGCGGCCACTGGACGTCGAACCGGCGCTGGATGAACTCGGCGTGGGCCTGATTCTTGGCGAACACGATCGTCTTGCCCAGCAGGTCGCCCCCGGAGACCTTGTGGCCCTTGTCCATCAGGTTGGCCAGGACCTTGTCGACGGTGTCCTCGTTGAACAGGAACCGGTTGAGCTCCTCGGCACCGACCTCGTCCGGGACGTCACCGTCGCCCCAGTCGAGGGCGTCCCACTCGTCCTTCTCCTCCGTGGAGAGGTCGGCATAGCGGATGCCGTGGCGGAGGAACTTGGTGCCCACCGCGACCCCACGAGGCGGCACCAGGAACTTGTCGCGCACCGCCTCGCCTAGCCCGTAGGAGGAGGTGGGGACACCGTCCTCCAGGTTGAACAGCCGATAGGTGTTGTGGTCGACCTCGTCCTTCGGGGTCGCGGTCAGCCCGATCAGCAGCCCGTCAAACCAGTCGAAGATCGCGCCGTACTTCTGGTACACCGACCGGTGCGCCTCATCGATGACGACGAGATCGAAGTGGCCGGGGCCGAACCGACGCAGCCCGCCGTCCGTGGCGTTGATCAGGTTGAGCATCGTCGGGTATGTGGAGGTGTAGACCCGCCCGTCGACGGCCTTCTCGGTGACCAGGTTGACGGTCGTGACCCCCGGCAGGTGCGCCTTGAACGCGTTGGTGGCCTGGTTGACGAGCGCGGTGCGGTCGGCGAGGAACAGCACGCGCTTGACCCACCCGGCCTTCATCAGCTGGTCGATCAGGGCGATGACGGTGCGCGTCTTGCCCGAGCCCGTGGCCATGACGAGCAGGGCTTCGCGCTGCTTCTCGTCGAAGGCGGCGCCGACGGCCTGAATGGCCTCGTGCTGGTAGGGCCGCTCGACGATCGTGGTGTCGACGGTGGAGCCGGAAAGCGGCAGCCGGGTGTCGCGTCGCTGGATCATCAGTTCCAGCTCGTCGCGGTTGAGGAAGCCCTGGACCTCGCGCGGCGGGTAGCCGGCGCCGTCGTCCCAGAGCCAGTGCTCGTAGCCGTTGGTGTAGAAGATGACCGGCCGACGATCGAACTGCTGCTCCAGGCAGTCGGCGTAGAGCTTCGCCTGCTGCTGGCCGTTTCCTGCGCTCTTCGTGGTCCGTTTCGCCTCGACTATGGCCAGGGGGCGCCCATCCGCGCCCCACAGCACGTAGTCGACCTTTCCGGTGCCGCCGTTGTTCGGCATGCCGGTGACCGGGTACTCGCGATCGCGGGCCTCGTCCAGCGGCCAGCCGGCTTCGCGCAGCAGGAGATCAATGAACAGATCGCGGGTCTGCGCCTCGGTGTAGTCGTGGTCGTCGACCTTTGTGTTGGCGGCCTGCGCTGCCGCGATCTGCTCGCGGAGCAGTGAGATCTCGGCGTCCTTTGCAGCCGACAGCTCGTCTTTCTCCGCAATTTCCTTGGCGTGCGCCTCGTCCTGAGCGACGAACTTCGCCGCCAGCCGCTGAACCTCCTCACGGGTCAGCGGTGCGGCCTTGGATGCGAGTGCCGGATCGAACTGCGCCTGAGTCGGTACAGCCTGCGGATCTGTCGAGTACCGGAACGCCGCCCAGACGACGACGTGGTGTAGTTCGCGGAGCACGTCAAGCGCCACGCGCGGCGGGACCGGCTTCTGTTCGTGCACGGCGGTGTTGCCGAGCTTGCGGATCAGGGTGAGCTTCTGGGCAATGCCCACCCCGACCTTCGCTTTGAAGGCCGCGTCGTCGATCCGGGCGGCGAGGTCGTTCTTGTAGGGCGCCTTCAGGGCCATCACGTCGTACAGGTGCTTCACCAAACCCTCCACGGCTCGGCGGCTGTAGAAGCACGCCGAGCGGGGGTCTGTGGACAGATGCGCCTCTGCTCTCGCGCAGTCCGGATGGACGGTCGGCAATGTTCCGCCTGCGAAGTCGAAGTTGCCCATCAGAGCTCACCTCGGAACGCGCGCGACCGTACTGACTCGAATAGCGCCTCGTCGATGGCGAGGGCACGCACTGCAACGACTCCTTGTGCGGTGACCTGTTCCGCATTGCGAACGAACGATTCCAAGAGTTCGCGTGAGGCCATTGGAACCTGCGTTGCGGCGAGCTGTCTGACGTTCAAGGTGGGCTGAGCGACGGTTCGCAACTCCGACCTAAAATAGCGTTGCGGTGCGTGCGTGCGGAGGTACGCGGCCACGTACGAGCGCATTACCGGATCCGATATAGGTATTCGCGTGACCGCCCTGGCAATGTTGCTGCCAATATCTGCGTTCGAGACGACGCTAACTTCGCCAATGCTACCCACGCAGCTGACGAGGATCTCGTTCCCGCGTATGCGAGATCGTGCGTACCTTGCCTCGATATCTGGTGAGATGTGCTTTAGTTTTCGCCGGTCAACGGCACCAGCCGAAAGATTCGATATGCGAATAAGCGGTACGCCGCCAGGTGTGTCGTCGCCTGGCTGGATTACGCCGTAGTTCATTCTGTCGCCACGGTCTACGAGACTATCGAGGCGTTCCATACTGTATTCGTGCTCACCAAAGACCGAAGAGAATATTGACTGACTGAGCTCCTCAATTCGAGCGATGACTCGGCGGTGTTTCGCACCCAGGGCCTCGGCCCGGTCAAGGATCGCTGCGATGTGCCGCTGCTTATCGGGCATTGGGAGCGGAATCTCTACGCGTTCGACTGTCGCTTTCGACAACTCCTTGAATGTCGCACCGTTGCCCAAACTCTGTAGGTAATCCGTCCTTGCTCGGAGCCAGTGGTACAGATACTTGGCGTTCAGGCGGCCGTCGCGAGGGACTAGGCTCTTGAAACCCTGGTTTGTCGCCATTGGCTCGGTGTTGATGGCTACGTGGCCGATCGGCGCCCGCGAGCTGAGTAGGACAGAGCCGACTGGAAGCACGGTGGCAGCGCAGCTCGCGAGTCCAGCCCTGGTGATCGTGCGTGGGGTTGTTGCGATGTACGGGCCGTTGAGCTTGCTCAGATCTGCGGGGGTGACCCAGCGGATGTCACCACCCCAGTATTCGGCGACTTCCGACCTCGGGGTCGCCCCCGATACAATCTCAACAAGCTCGCCAAGAGCGACCAATCTCATGAGAGCATCGCCTTGAGTTCCGCCAGCCCCTTGGCAAGCTCCTCGCTGAGGACCTCGATATCGGCGATGATCTCCAGCGGCGGGCGCAGTTCGATATCATCATGGATGATCTTTTTGTACCGATTGAGGGAGAGGTCGTAGTCCTGTGCAGCGATGTCGGCCTTGGGTACACAGAAGGATTGGTCGGTGCGATCGCGGTCACGCTCAGTGGTTGTGCGGGCGGCCCAGCGGGTGAGTACGTCGGGCAGGTCGTCGTCGTCGATTGGGTTGCGTCTGTCGTCCAGGGAAAAGCCGTCGGCGTAGACGTCGTAGAACCACACGTCGTCGGTGCCGCCGGAGTCAGTCTTGGTGAAGAACAGGATTGCCGTGGAGACGCCAGCGTACGGCCGGAATACCCCCGAAGGAAGTTTTACGATAGCGTCTAGCTTCTGCTTCTCGACGAGGTCCTTACGCAAGTCTTTGTGGGCTTTAGAGGAGCCGAACAAAACGCCGTCAGGAACGATCACGGCCGCACGGCCACCGGGCTTAAGCAGTTTAAGGAACAGGGCGAGGAATAAGAGTTCGGTCTTCTTCGTCTTCACCACCCGCTGCAGGTCCTTCGCAGTTGACTCGGCGTCGAGTGATCCGGCGAACGGCGGGTTAGCCAGGACGAGTGTGTACCGCGCGGTGTCTTCGCTCGCTCCCTCCGACAGGGAGTCGCGGTAGCGGATGTCGGGGGATTCGATGCCGTGCAGGAGCATGTTCATGCTGCCGATGCGCAGCATTGTGGAGTCGAAGTCGTAGCCGTGGAACATGCTGCGGTGGAAGTGCTTGCGCTGCGTGTCGTTGGTCAGCGCGCCGGGGTGGGTGTCTCGGACGTACTCCGACGCCGACACGAGGAAGCCCGCGGTGCCGCAGGCCGGGTCGCAGATCTCGTCGTCGGGTCGGGGTGCGGTCATTGCGACCATCAGGTTGATGATGTGACGCGGCGTGCGGAACTGGCCGTTGACCCCCGCGCTGGCGATCTTGGAAAGCAGGTACTCGTACAGGTCGCCGTTGGTGTCGCGGTGCTCCATGGGGATGCCGTCGAGCATGTCGACGACACGTGACAGCAACGCCGGCGTGGGAATGGTGAAGCGTGCGTCCCGCATGTGGTCGGAGTACGTCGATCCGTCGCCGCCCAACTTGCGCAGCAGCGGGAAGACCTCGTCGGTAACCAGCTCGTGCATCACGTCGGCGTCGTCGTTCTTGAACCGGCTCCAACGTAGCCGGTTCTGGTTCGACTCGAAGATCGGATCTTCGATGACACCCGTAACCCGGGCCTTTTTCTCTTTCAGCGTCTGCAGGTCGTCGAGTCGGCGGATGAAGAGTAGGTAGGTGATCTGCTCGATCACTTCGAGAGGGTTGGAGATGCCGCCGGACCAGAACGCATCCCATACTCGATCGATCTTGCTCTTGAGCTCGCCCGTGATCACAGAGGCGAGGGTAGTGCTCACGCTGTGGATCGTGATACCCGTCCGGGAGCCGCCGGTAGCTCGGTGGTGCCCATCGCCTTGTGGCCTCGTACTGCGTACGGCTCGCGAGCAACTCGCTCCCGTCACATGGGGCCCGCAGTCGTCAACCCACTACGCTCGGCTTGACCTGGCCAGGGAAGGAGCGGATGAGTGGCGCCCCGCGGCAGCTACCTCCAGATCGCCGACGAGCTACGCCGTCGGCTGGCGGGTGGTGAGTTGCAGCCAGGGTCGATGCTTCCATCTGAGCAGGCGTTGGCGCACGAGTTCTCCGTGTCACGCGGTACTGCTCGGTCGGCGTTCGCCGTCCTCGCAGAGGAGGGCCTCATCGAGGTGCTGCCTGGGCAGGGCCGGCGGATCGCGGGTTCCGTCGATTCAGCCCCGCGAGCGCCCACGACTGCCTGGGA
Organism: Pseudonocardia abyssalis; assembly: GCF_019263705.2. NCBI lineage: Bacteria > Bacillati > Actinomycetota > Actinomycetes > Pseudonocardiales > Pseudonocardiaceae > Pseudonocardia > Pseudonocardia abyssalis. Next base: position 4,305,335 of record NZ_JADQDK010000001.1, on the reverse strand, counting down.
GAAGGTTGCCGCTGATCTCCGTGGACGTCTGCAGGCCGATCCAGGCAGCCGAGCGTTGCTACCCAGCGAGGCTGAGCTAGCCGCCGAGCATGGAGTCTCTCGGAACACAGTGCGGCGCGCCTACCGGCAGCTCGTGGAAGAGGGCCTGGTGGTCGTCCGCCATGGTTCTGGGGCCTTCCCGGCACACCGCCGCGGCGCGAGCACAGCGCATGATCGGTAGCTACGGTTCGGGCATGACCGACCACGGGGACGGTGATGGCCGATGGGTCGTTGCTGGTGAGCGGCTGGTGTTCGACAACGAGTGGGTGACCGTCGGCCTCGCTGACGTCGAGTTGCCGACGGGGGAGCGGTTTGAGCACCACGTCGTGACCATGAAGCCTGCGGCGATGACCGTTGTTCTCGATGACTCCGGCGAGCGAGTACTGATGGCGTGGCGGCACCGGTTCGCGCCAGACGTGTGGAACTGGGAGCTGCCGGGCGGGCTGCTCGACCCGGGCGAGGCGCCGGCCGAGACGGCGGCGCGCGAGGTCGAGGAAGAGACTGGCTACCGCCCGCGGTCCGTCGAGCACCTCGTGACGTTCGAGCCCAACGTCGGCATGGTCCGCAACGCGCACCACGTGTTCCTCGCGCGAGGCGCCGAGAAGGTGGCCGAGGCGACCGAGCTGAACGAGGGCACGTTCGAGTGGGTGCCGCTGGCTGATGTCGCCGAGCTGATCCGCACGCAGAAGATCGTCAACTCGGGGTCGCTCGTCGGGCTGCTGCACGTCCTCGCGCTCAGCGGGCCGAGCGCGCCGGCGTCACGCGGCGAGTAGCTGGGCGATCCGTCGGCGCTGGCGCACAGAGCCGGTACGGCCGGCCAGCTCCGCGGCCCGGCGCGCGTGGGTGTGCGAGTCGCCGGTGTCGCCGCGCGCAGCGAAGGCGAGCGCGAGGTCGACGCGGAGACCGACCTCAGCGCGTCCGTACTGGCCCTCGCCCATCGCGTCCAGCGCGCTCGTCAGGTCGTCGATCGCGTCGCCGTCGCCGAGCCGGGCAAGGCAGTGGCCGCGCCAGCGGCCGAGATGGCCGGCGCCGAGCATGACGTAGGGCAGCGAGTCGTCCTGCGCGTCGTTCGGGAGTAGGTCGGCTGCCGCGTCGAGCGCGCGCAGGGCGCCGTCGCGCCGGCCGAGAGCCGCCAGCGACTCACCCTCGGCAGCGTGCAGCCACGCGAGCAGGACCGGCGGAACGGCGGAGCCGGCCTGCGCCCGGGCGCGTGCGATGAGGGCGTGCGCGTCGTCCGCCTGGCCCGCGTCGAGCAAGACGTAGCCCTGCTGCGCGGTGGCGTACGCGAGTCCTGCCGCCTGCCCGCTCTCACGCGCGGCCGCCGTCGCGATCTCGTGGAGCCGCCACGCCTCCCGGACGTCTCCGATGTCGAGCGCCTGCCAGCCGGCCAGTGCGGCGGCCTGGCTGAGCTCGTCGGCCGCCGCCTCCCGATGCGCGCCCGGCAGGGCGTGTCGCAGCAGGCCGTCGATCTGCTCGACGTGCGCCACGGTCTGCTTGAACGTCAGCGCGCCGCCGAGCCGGCGGTCAAGCAGGCGGATGCTCTGCGTGTGGTCGCGGAGCAGTGCCACGACGCCAGGATCGAGGCGGGTGAAGGCAACCGGTAGCGCATCGTCAAGGGCCGGCGCCGGTGGCGGAGGTGCCGGCTCGTCCGCGATGCCCAGCTCGATGGCGCTGCGGCGGTACGCCTTGCACAGAAGGTCCCGGTAGAAGGCGCTGACCGCACCGCCCTTGTTCTCCCACACCGCGATGCGGCGCTTGACGCTCTCGTCCGGCGGCAACTTTTGCTTGGTCCCGGCGGCACGGCGCAGCTCGTGGATCAGCTGCGCCTGCGTCCACTTCCGTTCTGCACGTGCCTGAGCAAGCCGGTTCGGCATCACTCCTCCTGGTCGATCCCCTCCTCACCATGACGCGCTGACCAGCGGAGATCAACCCTGATGCGGAACTCGCGTCACCCCACGTCATCCCGCGTCATCTGCCGCCACACCCACCCTCGCCCGCACTCTCGGTATCGCACGAGGTCACAGCGTTGACAAAGCGTCACTCGTGCCTACGCTGTCTAGTACACGTACCGTACGTGTACATATCGAGGGAGTGGTCATGCGAGGTTTGCAGTTGCGAACGGAACCGCCGGCCGGAGCGCCGCAGTTCTACAGCGTCGCCGAGGTGGCGCGGCTGCTCGGGATGTCGGCGATGACGGTCTACCGGGCCATCGCGGCGGGGGAGTTCCCGGCCGTGAAGATTCGCGGCCGGCTCATCGTCCCGGCCCGCGCGCTCGAGGAGATGGTCGACGCGGCTGTGGCCGACCGCAGCGTCGTCGACGCCTCGGAGTGGGTGCCCTTCCAGCCCGGCCGGGGGGTGTGAGCGATGCCCAGCGTCGGAGTCCTGATCTTCTTCGCCATCGTCGGCGCGATCATCTGCGCCAAGGCACGGGTGCCCGGCGGGGCCGTGGTGTTCGCCCTCGTCGCGATCGTGCTCTTCGTCTCGACGCCGGTCGGAGCGGGTCTGCCGGGTGCGGTCGCGACGTTCCTCTCGACTCTCGACAACGCCGCGACGCCGGCCCTGTCTGGGTCCGGAGCGGTCGGGTGAACGGCGAGTGGCGGGCCCGGGCGGAGTGCCGCTCGGTCGAGCCCGAGACGTTCTTTCCTACTACCGACGACGGTCCGGTCTACGAGGCGCAGGTCGCCGTCGCCAAGGCGGTCTGCGCGCGGTGCCCGGTCCGGGCCGAGTGCCTGGCCGAGGCGCTGGTGCGCATCCCGTTCGGCATCGCCGGCGGTCTGACGCCGGAGGAGCGGAGGGGGTCATCGGAGGCGGGACGCGCCACCGCCGTGCTCGACGCCGGGCTTCGGCCGGGCGCGACGCGGGTGGAGGTCGAGGCCGCCGGGCGGGTCCTGCTGACCGCGGGACGCCCGGTCGTCGAGGTCGCCCACCGGTGCGGCGTCACCGCCCGCACCGTCACCCGCTGGATCAGCAAGGCGGAGGGGAGCCGCGGCTGCAACCGGGCCCCCCTCCTGATCTCCCACACGCACAGCACCCAGGCAGGGACACAGACGCAGGAAGGGCCCGATCGTAGATGAGCACCACCGCAACGACACCCACCGACGACGGCCGCGCGTTCGCGGTCGCCCGCGCCGAGCAGGCGACCGACGCGTGGGAGGACGTCGCCCGGCTCCAGCGCTGGGCCGGCCCGGACCACGCCGACTTCTACGCCCTCGCCGGCGAGCTGGTCCGCACCCTGCACGCGGTCGAGGACCTCACGCAGGTGCTCGCCGTCCAGGTCGCCCGCTACGCCACCGGCCGCACCCTCTACGACGACACGCGCGCCGTCGACCCGGCCACCCGGCTCGCCGACGCTGTCGAGGAGCTCCGCGCCGCCCGCGCCGGCGTCGCGGCAGCCGAGAGCCGGTTCAACGAGTTCTGGTCGACCGTCGGCCATATCGGCGTCGAGGTGACGACGTGAGGGCCCGCGCCGTGCTCTACGGGCTGCTGCTGGTCGTCGCCACGGCCGCCGCCGTTCTGTCCTTCGCCGCCCTGCGCGATCTCGCCCTCCTGTGCGGGTTTACGCCGGAGCTGGCCTGGCTGCTGCCGGTCGTCGTCGACGCGGGCGCCGCGGCCGGGTCGCTGGTTTGGCTCGGCGGTGCCGTGTCGACGAGCGCGCGCCGGTTCGCCCGCTCGCTCGCGCTGGCGCTGCTCGGGCTGTCGGTCGCGGCCAACGCGCTCGGCCACGGTCTCGCCGCCTACCGCCAGGGACCGGCCTGGTGGGTCGTGGTCATCGTGTCCGCCGTCGCGCCGGCCGTGCTCGGCGCGGTCGTCCACCTGGCGGTGCTCGTCGGGCGTCCTGTGCCGGACGTGGCGCCGGCTGAACCGGACGTCGACGACGACCGCGCCGCCGAGCTGATCGCCGCGGGCGCCGGCCGCCGCCGGATCTCCCGCGAGCTGGGTGTCTCGGAGTACGAGGCCCGCCGGCTCATCGACCGCGCCCGCGCCACCACCCCACCGCCCGAACTCGCCCAGGCCGCCACCAACGGCGCCCCGATCCGATCGGAGATCCAGCCGTGAACGGCTCCGCCCTGCTCGTGCTCGCAGTGTCCGCCGGGGTGGCCTGGGCTGCCTGGAGTCGCGGCGCCCGCCTGGTCGCCGTCGCCTTCGGGGCGTTCGCCCTGCTGCCGGCGATGACGCTCTACCGGCAGACCCCCGGGTGGGTCCTCGCCCTGCTGCTCGCGCCGGTGGCCCTGTTGCTCTGGCACCGCTACGCCCGCACGTCCGCGGTCGTCGTCCGCTGGGGCGCCCGCACCCGGCGCAAGGTCGGCGTCGCCTCCACGGCCGACATCGTCAAGGTGGCCGGCTCTCTGGCGATGCGCCGCCGGGCCGGGACCGTCCGGCCGTCCTTCGCCGCCGTCACGCGGTGGCAGCGGATCGCCCGCTACTGGACCGTCCGCACCGCCGACGTCGCCGTGCTGCTCTGCCGCGCCGGGTTGATGCGCGTGTGGGCCTCCAGCGAGGACGTCGTGTGCATCTTCGGCGGTCCGCGCACCGGCAAGTCTCAGTACCTCGCCGGCCGCATCCTGGACGCGCCCGGCGCCGTCCTGGTGACCTCGACCCGTACCGACCTCTACGACCAGACCGCGCCCCTGCGCCGCGCCCGCGGCCCGATCTACGTGTTCAACCCGGTCGGGCTCGCGTCGCTCGGCTCGACGATCACCTTCGACCCGCTCACCGGCTGCACCAACCCCGTGACGGCCGCCGAGCGCGCCGCCGACCTGCTCTCGGCCGGCACGTGGGGCGGCGGGTCGGGCGACCGGGAGTTCTGGGAGTCGCAGGCCCGGCGCGTCCTGGCCGCGCTGTTGCACGCCGCCGCCCTCGACATCGACCTGACGATGCACGACGTGCAGCGGTGGGTCACCGACCCGGACGACGCCAAGGCAGAGGTGGCGTCGCTGCTGCGTCGCTCGCCCCAACCGGCCCTGCAGCAGGACGCCGCGCAGTTCCTCGCGACGAACGAGAAGACCCGCTCCTCGATCACTTCGACGATCATGCCCGCGCTGGGCTGGCTCACGCACGAGGCCGCGACCGCCGCAGCGACCGGGCCGCGGACCGGGGGAGCCGGGTTCGACGTCGCCGAGCTGCTCGCCGCCTGCGCGACGGTCTACCTGCTCGGCGCCGAGGAGACGCAGACCGCGCCGCTCGTGTCCGCCCTCACCGGGCACATCGCCCGCGAGGCCCGGCGGATCGCCGCGCTGCGCAAGGGCGGCCGGCTCGACCCGCCGCTCACCCTTGCGCTCGACGAGGCCGCGCTGATCTGCCCGGTGCCGCTGCACCAGTGGACCGCCGACATGGGCGGACGCGGCGTCACGATCATCGGTGCGTTCCAGTCCCGCGCGCAGCTCCTCGACCGCTGGGGTGACGCCAAAGCCGAGGTCATACTCAACAACACCGCCGCCGTCATGGTGTTCGGTGGCACCCGCTCCCGCGACGACCTCAACTACTGGTCGACGCTGGGTGGCGACCGCGACGAGCCGATCACCACGACCGACCTGCACGGGCGGGTCGCGTCCCGGACGGTCCGCCGGGTCCCGGTGCTCGCACCGGCGCAGATCGCGAACCTGCCCGCCGAGACGGTGGTCGCCTTCCGCCGCGGGATGCCGCCGGTGATCGGCCGCGTGGAGATGGCCTACCGGCGACCCGACGTCCGGGCGTGGCAGTACCCGGACGCGCCCGACGTCCGACTCCGCGCGACCGCCCGCATGGCTCGCCGGTGGCTGGCGGTCCACGTCGCCCGGCCGGTCGCGTGGATGGCGAGTGCTCTCCGCTGGGCCGCCGCGCCGTGGCGCGCCGTCGAGGGCGTGCCCATCGAGGAGCGTCCGCTGCTCCGCGTGGTGCCCGGCGAGGGCGACCGGTGGCCGCGATGAGCCCGCCCGAGGACGAGCAGCTCGCCGCCGTGGCGAAGGCCGTGGAGCGCAACAGCCGCCGCGTCACCGCGCTCGACGCGCTGGTCCGCCAGCTCGCCGGGGACCTCGCCGAGGTGGCCGCCGCCCTCACCCCGGCCGGGGAGGCGCCGACCGCCGTCCGGTCCTGGATGCTCGCGCAGGACCCCGAGCAGGCCGTCACCGACCTCGCCGACCTGATCGCGTGGACCCGCCGCGTCTACCTCCGCTACCCGGACGCCGTGCTCTCCGCGTGCTGGCTCTGGCACCCGGACGTGATCGAGGAGCTGTGGTGGCTGCGCTGCGCGCACGCCGAGGCGTTCGACCCCCAGGCCGGCACCTGGCCCCGGGTCGGCGACTGGCACGAGCGCCAGCGCCCCGGCGTCGCCAAGCGCGTCCGGTCCGCGATCGGAACGTGCGAGCTGTCCCTGCACCGCACCGGCACCGCGCACGCCCGGCCGGCCGCACCCGCGCCGCTCGCCGACCACGCCGAGCTGATCGCCATCGCCTGGACGAAGGACGCACTCGCCCCACGACCCGAACCGACCGACGAGCAGCTCCACGAAGCCGACATCCACACCCGCCAGCAACACCGACGCACCTGACCGAAGCGCACCACCGCCAGGACGAGCAGAAGAACCAAGGACGAAGCACACCGAGGCATCACGATCCCCTGGTGATCTTCGCTCGCCCTGGCGGGCTCGCTCGATAGCAAGATCAACAAGGAGTTCAGCCGTGCTCAGCATCGCCACCGGACACTCCGTCCGCTACCTCACCGACGCCGTCGCCAAGGGCCGCGAGAACTACTACACCGGCGCCGTCGCCGCGGGCGAACCACCGGGGCGTTGGTACGGCGCCGGCGCCGAGGCCCTCGGTCTCGACGGCCACGTCGACCCGCACCTGATGGAGGCGCTCTACTCGCACCTGCGGGACCCGCGCGACCCGCGCTCGCGCTCGCCGGAGACCTGGGACGAGGCCGACGCGCTCGCGCCGGGACACCGCAAGTACCGCAGCGCGGACGAGATCTACACCGGGCTGCTGGAGTCGCACCCGGACGCCGGCCCCGAGCAGCGCGCCGAGCTGCGCGCGCAGGCCGAACGCTCTTCCCGCCAGGCCGTCGCGTTCCTCGATCTCACGTTCTCCGCACCCAAGAGCGTCACCGTCCTCGCCGTCGCCTTCGAGCGCGCGGCCAACGACGCGCGCGCCGCCGGCGACGAGGAGGCCGCGCAGGCGTGGGAGGCGCACGCACAGGCAGTCGAGGAGGCCGTGATGGCCGGCGCCCGCGCCGTGATCGACTACCTGCAGGACGAGGCTGGCTACTCCCGCGTCGGGCACCACGGCGGCGGCGCCGGCCGCTGGGTGGACGCGCACGAGTTCGTCGTCGCGCAGTTCCTGCAGCACGACTCCCGCGACAAGGACCCGCAGCTGCACGTCCATCAGGCCGTGCTCAACCGCGTCCCGTGTGCGGACGGCACGTGGCGCACGCTCGACTCCCGCGCCATCCACGCACTGCGCGGCGCGGCCGGTGCGATCGGCGAACGGGTCATGGAGGCTCACATGACGCGCTCGCTCGGCGTCGAGTTCGCCACCCGCCCCGACGGGCGGGCCCGCGAGGTGGTCGGCGTGTCGGGCGAGGTGATGGACCTGTTCTCGTCGCGCCGGCGCGCGGTCACCGGCCGGACGGCGGAGATGCTCGGCGAGTTCCGCCGGACCTACGGGCGCGAGCCGTCGTCGGCGGAGCGGTTCTACATCGCCCGTCAGGCCACGCTCGCGACCCGCGCGGCGAAGTCGCACGTGGGGGAGACGCGCGCCGAGCAGCTCGCCCGGTGGACCGAGCAGTGCGCGAACACGATCGGGACCGGCCTCGGGCAGGTCGCCCACGACGTGCGGGCCCGCGCCCAGCAGGCGAGTGAGGCGGCCGCGTGGTCGATGCGGGACGTCGTCGACCGCGCGCTCGCCGGGGTGTCGGAGACGAAGCAAGCGTGGACCCGGTCGGGGCTCCTGCGGGCCGTCTCCGACGCCCTACCGGGGAACCTACGCGTGCGGCCCGAGGACGTTCGCCCGCTGCTCGACGGGCTCACCGACGCCGCGCTCGACGGCGCGGTTCCCGTGACCCGCCCGGGCGACACGACGAACCTGCCGGCGTCAGAGCTGCTCGCCAACGGCCAGTCGCCCTACACCGCACCCGCCGTCGCCCTGTTCACCACCGAGGGCCAGGTCTCGGCAGAGCACGCGCTCCGCGCCGCGATGGTCCGGCGCGGCACGGCCCGGTTCACCACAGACGCCGCGGACTCCCTGGTCGCCCGGTTCGCCACGTCCGGGCGCCCGCTGGGCGTCGACCAGGCGGCCGCGCTGCGCGGAGTGCTGACATCTGGTGCGCAGGTCGAGGTCATGTCGGCCGCCCCCGGCACCGGCAAGTCCTTCGTCGTCGGCGCGCTGTCCGAGGCCTGGGCCGGCGTCGACGGGCGGCGCGTCTTCGGGCTCACGCCGTCGCAGGTGGCGGCCGGCGTGCTCGCCGAGGAGGGCGTCACAGCGGCGACGAACACCGCCGCATGGCTCGGCGCGCAAAACCGGCTCCGCACCGGCTCCGCGGCCGATGAGCGGTGGCAGCTGCGGCCCGACGATCTCGTGGTCGTCGACGAGGCGAACATGGCCGGAACCGACCAGCTCGCCGAGATCCAGGCCCGGTGCGCCGAGGCCGGCGCGAAGCTGCTGCTGGTGGGCGACCCGCGCCAACTCGGCGCCGTCGGGCCGGGCGGGGCGCTGGCCGACGTCGCCGAGCACGGCATCCGCTACGAGCTTGCCGACGTCCGCCGCTTCCACGCGCAGTGGGAGTGCGCCGCGTCGCTGCGGCTGCGCGACGGTGACACGGGTGTGCTCGCCGAGTACGCCAAGCACGGCCGGCTCCGCGAGGGCGGCACGCCCGAGCAGGCCGAGACCGCCGCGTCCCGGGCGTGGCTTGCCGACACCCTCGCCGGCCGCGAGTCGCTGCTGATGGTCCGCGACAACGCCGCCGCCGCGCGGATGTCGGCCGCGCTGCGCGCCGAGCTGGTCGCGCTCGGCCGCGTCGACGAGCAGGGCGTCGCGCTGGCCCGTGAGGGCTGGGAGGGCGTCGTGGCTGGAGTCGGGGATCTCGTGCAGGCCCGCCGCAACGGCTGGGAGCTGATCGGCGTCGACGGCAACACCCGCGCCCCGATCAACCGCGACACCTACCGCGTCACCGCGCTGCGCCCGGACGGCGGGCTCACCGTGGCGCCGGTGGTCGAGCGCCGCCCGGACGGGGAGGTGCTCGGCGACCCGCTCGCCCTGCCACCCACCTACGTGGCCGCCGACCTGACGCTCGGCTACGCCTCCACCGTCCACGCCGCCGAGGGCCGCACCGTCGATACCGCCCACTGCGTGCCCGCGGCAGGGACGGACCTTCCCGGGCTGCTGGTGCCGATGACCCGCGGGCGGGAGAACAACACCGCGTGGGTGGTCACCACCGCCACCGTGGCGGACGCCGACACCGGGCAGACGTTCGAGGTCGAGCCGCGCAGCGCCGCCGCCGTGCTGGCCGACGTGCTCGACGGCTACGAGCGCGAGCGGTCGGCGCTGGCCGAGCGCGAGCAGGACGAGATCGCGGCGCGCTCGACGATGACGCACGTCGATCAGCTCGCCGACGTCATCGGCCGCACCGTCACCGCCGGCCGGACCGCCGCCACGCTCGACCGGCTCACCGCCGAGGGTGCGATCACCGCCGATCAGCGCACCGCGCTCGCCGCCGACGAGGCGTTCGGCTCGCTGGAGCGGCTGCTGCGCACCGCCGAACTCGCCGGCCACGACCCCGACGCCGTGCTGTCCGGCGTGCTCGCCGACCGGGACCTGACAGGCGCCCGCTCGCCCGCCCAGGTGCTGCACAGCCGCATCACCGCCGCCTACGCCGGCCGTCTCACCCCGCACCTGACGACGATGAGCGACCTCATCCCGTCCCGGGTGCCGGAGGAGTGGGCCGCATGGATGAGCGACCGGGCCGAGGCCGCCGACACCCGTCGCCACGAACTCGGCGCCGAGGTCGCCGAGCAGCCGCCGCGGTGGGCCCTCGACGCTCTCGGTTCGGTCCCGGCCGACGACGACGTGCTCGCCCGCCAGGAGTGGGAGCACCGCGCCGGCTGGGCCGCGGCCTACCGCGAACTCGCCGGCTACACCGACGACCGCGACCCGCTCGGCTTCGCGCCGGCCCCCGGACTCGCGGAGAAGGCGGCGGTCTACCGGGCCGCGCACGAGGCGCTCGGTCTGCTCGACGCCGGCGCCGAGGAGGCCGACCTGACCGACGGCCAGCTCCGCGCCCGCTACGTCGCGTACCAGCGGGAGGAGCAGTGGGCGCCGCGCGATGTCGCCGACGAACTCGACGCCCTCCACCAGGCCCTCGCCCAGGCCCGTACTGACGCCGAGGTGTGGGCCGCCCACGCCGACGCACCGGGCGTCGACGAGACCGACGGTGCCCGGCTCCGGGCCGATGCCGCCGCGGCCGCCCGCGAGGCGGAGCAGCTCGCCGCCCGCGCCGCCGTGCTCGAGGACGCCGACGAGGCCCGCGGCCGGTGGTACGTGCACACAGCCGTCACGCGGGACGAGGCCCACCGGTCCGGCGCCGAACTCCGCGCCCGCGGCATCGACCCCGACGAGCCGGACGACCGCGTGACGGGGGACGAGTGGCTCGCCGCGCACCTCGCGGAGCAGACCGACGCCGACTGCGACCGCGCGATCCACGACGAGCACGAGCTGCACGACCCGGCCGCCGAGCGACTCGACGAGCCGGTCGACGCGGCCGAGACCGCCGTGCCCGACGTCCGTGAGATCAGTGCCGCGCACCCGAGCGAGCGGACCGACCCGGCTGAGCGTCGGCGTATCCCGACGGTCGACGAGACCGCCGAGACTGTCGAGCGCGCGCAGGCAGCCCTCGCCGAAATCGCGGCCCGACAGCAGGCCGAGGCTGCACGCGCAGCGCGGGCCGCCGAGGACGAGCAGGTGATCGAGCTGGGCCGGCAAGCCGAACCGGTTGTCGAGATGGACAACGGTGCGGAGCTGGTCCGCGATCGCTGACGCCGGCGCGTGGGTCGGCGCCTACGCGGTGGCGTCGACCCGCGCCCGCACGTGCTCCCAGTAGCGCCGAGCGTCGGCCCGAGCCTGGTCCCGGGCCGCCTGCTCGGCTGCCCGCCAGGCCGCGTCCCGCTCGGTGGGCCGCCGCCTGTACAGGTGCGGCCGCTCGCGCCGGTTGCCTGCGGCCCGGTGCCAGGCGGTGTAAACCGGGAAGTCCTCCCGCACGCCGAGCAACCACGCGAGCGTGCGCCAGACACCGTAGGCGAAATCCGTGTCGTTGACGGCAGCAGGCGCCGGCTCGACGCCGAGCCGGCGCCAGTCCTCCGCTGTCGGCGCCGGCGCCCCGGCCGCCACGGACAGGGCCACCCACGACTCCGCCCGCACCAGCTCCCACGACGCGCCCGGAGTCCACGAGCCGTCCGCGTGACTCGTGCCCGGCACCGCGCGATGGGTCAGCGGCGACACCTCGCCGATCGTGAGCCAAACGAGCGCCGCGGCCACGCCGGCATCGCGAGCGGTCACCGCGCGGGGCCCGAGCCCGATCAGGCGCACGCTCACCCGCTCGCACTCCCGCACCGCGTCGTAATCCGGGACCACCCACGACGGCAGAACCAGCGTGGACACGACCTGAGTATGCGACCGGCCCCCGACGATTTGAAGCACGAACTACCCGGGCTCCGCCCGGACCCGGCCCTCACTCCGGCGGAGCCGGCCAGGGACGAACGTTGCGGTGGGAGGTGGTGGGGAGGCTCCGCCGTCGCTCGGTCGCCCGGAGGGATGCCACACCGCCGGTGGGCGCCGCAAGCGAAGAACGTGCTTGCCCCGCCCACCGCCGGCGCGGCCTTGCTGCGCACGCCCGACCGACGGCGGAGCCGGTATCCGTGGAAGCTCGGTCATGCTGTGCGGAACAGCGCGCGTTCTCACCAGTAGAGCGCTACAATTTCGGTTTCTAGAATTCTTTGGTCAGACTCCGGGCCGGCAGGTGTAGTCCCGCTCGGCGCTCCTAGAAGCGCAGCTTCCAGAGTGAGGCCAGCGTCGCGAAGCACGCGGCCGCGAATCTGAATAGCATCCGCGGGGTCGACGTCTTGGCCAGCACGCCCTTTTACGTAGTCTGCTATCTCCCTATAAGCAGCGAGGCGCCCTGGATATGTCGATAGTGCATCTGCAGTGCGTGTCGCAATTGCGTCTATCTGCTGCTCGTCGGCAGCGGTCACGGCCACCGCTGATCGCTGCAGGAGTTCTCGCCCGTACGCATTGAGCGCCCGCAATCTGCATTCGCGGGTACGGACGTCAATTTGGTTTGGGTCGCCAATCTGACTTGCACTCATTACTTGAAGCACTTGCGGTCCGATATTCTCGATGGCGGCCGCCATGTCAGGTATCGTGGAGCGCATCAGATCGACGAGCTTCACAGATGTCCAGCGATCCCGGATTGCAGGATTCTCGATTCTGCATAGCGCGGTGTATTCGACTTGTGAGAACAGGATTCTCCGGACGTCTTTCCAGTATAGTCCCAGCTCGGTGATGCCGGCTACGTAGAACGGTCGAATCAAGAGGCCGTGGCCGGGACTGAGTTGCGATAGTATTCTCTCGTGGACCAGAAGTTCACGCCCGTCGATCGTCACAGCCCGGTACTCGGTGGCGCGGCACAGCAGGGGCACCAGCCCGACCATCAGTCGTTCCAGAATTCGATTCAAGGCGACGATCTGAGCCATCTGCGGGCTATTCGAACCGGGAATTAGCCCACCGCCGTCATCAACGATGTCTGCTATCGCGCCGATATTGCTGCTTACGAGATATGCGGGGTCCGCTTCCAGGCTGAGCTTCATTTCAACGAGATCGCCGCGTTCGAGCTTCCGGGGATCGATGACCCAGCCGGAGAAGCTTGTCGAACCTGCGTCGCGCGCCAAGTCTGTCGTTGACGAGATCGTGGGTGCAGTTGCCGACGCCCCGACCACTGCTATACGGAATGACTCACGCTGGAACTCGTACAATTCGCGAAATGTCGATTGAATCGTCGCTTTCCTAAGTACTTGGGTCTCACTGCTCGTTGACTTTGCGCGTTTGCTGCCGCCTTTAGCCTTGATCGGCTTCAAGTCCAATTCAACGTCTGCGCTCGACTCAGCGCTCACCGTGGCAAGTGCAGTTTCGGTGATTTCACTCGCTATCGGCCCTAGTCGCGAGGAGATCAACGAGAAGACGCTGATCTCATCAAGATACACAAACTCGCGAAGGGGATGCTGGCGAAGCTGGGCAGTCCACCAGCGTCGGATCAGCCGGTACCGGTTGCGCAAGTAGCGGAATGCTCGCCTCATGCCGGGGACTCTCCCGTAGTACGTGTTCTGTTTCGTACGGCCTTTTGAGCTGCGGCCCGTCGGTAGCCTTCTTGATAGTCTTCTTGGGCAATAGCGCTACGCGCATCCGCGGCTGCGACGTAGGAAGCTTCGGACCATATGGACGCTAAGTCCGCCGGAGACCACCCCTCGGTCTCCGCAGCGATCTCAAAGTGATCAATATCGTCCATCATGCGAACGTCACGGCTTGAGCTGACGAGGATCAGCCTTCGTTCTAGTACATCTGGTAAGCGGAACTCGATCTCCCAGTCAAATCGGCCGGGGCGCCTGAGGGCCGAATCAATGCTGTCCACCCGGTTAGTCGTGCCTATCACCACCACGCCGCGACTTTGCTGAAATCCATCCATGAGTGTCAACAGTTGAGTTACTAGTCGCGACGAACCTTCGTGCATTCCGTCCTGCCGCTGCCCGCCAATGGTGTCAATCTCGTCAATGACGATGATCGCTCGCTTATCCGCGGCCGCAGTGTCGAAGATTCGCCGGAGAACGCGCTCGCTTTGGCCCCACCACTTGCTGGCGATCTGGCCCCCGTTGATTACGTACAACGGAACCTGGGCTTGGCAGGCAATGATGCGTGCTAGCAGCGTCTTCCCTGTTCCTGGAGGGCCACTAAAGATCACGCCCTGAATTGGTTTGGCGTTGATGGTGGCTAGCTCGGTGGCGCGTTCAAGAGGGAGCTCTACGAGTTGTCGGGCGCGCTCGACAATCTCTGCCGATCCGCCGAAATCCGCGAACTTGAGTGGTGGGTTAGGAGGGTCAACCGCATAAGTCGAAATATCGACCGAATCTTCGCCGAGCGGATCTACAGAGGCTATGGGCTCCTTGGTGAGAACCGCCGTTATTCCAAATCTCTCCGAAAACGTGACTGAATGATCCACAGAGTATTCGAAGGTTTCATTGGTGGGAATTGCTATCTGACGGCCACCAACCTCAACAACCGTGAGCTCTTCGTTCAGGAAGCGGACGTTTCCCACCAGTTGCTGATCCATGCGCAGGCTCTCGGGCGCTTTCCTCCATACTTCCTCGCCGTTGCTGGCGTCGGGGTCGATGAGTACCATCGTCCCCTCTTCTAGGCTGAGGGGCGTGGATGACCTGAGGGTTGCCCAGACTGAGTTTCGCAGGATCTCAAGTTGTGCGGTTAGGCCATCGCTGGATACGTGAGCGACCCTGCAGAGTTCCAAGTCGCTACTTAATTGTTCTGGCATATTTCTACTTGAGTCCTGCCTTGGCGATTGCCGCCTGCTAGTTCTTTAGTGCGCCGTTCGAGCAACTTCTCTAGTCGACACATGACCGGTGGCTTCGATCTGTCAGCACTATCGATCGCTGACCTCTCTTCGTTACAATCAAGCCGTCGTCTCGTAGGCTCGAGATGGCGCGGTGAGCTGTTCCAGCTGAGACGTTGTACTGGTTCATGAGTGCGGAAATTGTAGGCAGCGGTTCGCCGGTAGCGATTGCTCCACACCTGATTGCCGCTCGGAGGTCCGAGGCGATTACGCTGTACGGTCCTGAAACTTTTGAGTTGACTTCTTGTCTGTCGAACTCGCGGTTACTGAGCTGGATGGGTGGCGGAGGCATTCGGACGCTCGACGATTTCATGGCACGTTGGTCAGCCTCGGCAACCCATGCCGTATATGCCCGAAGTGTGGTCGACCCTCCGCCGCCGTGACCAAGGCGGCCCGCCACGGTTCGCGCATCTACGCCGGCTGCGATTAGCTCTGTCGCTGAGTAGTGGCGTAGCTGGTGCAGGTTCATGTCGTAGCCAAGCCGACGGCACATCCGCGCGTAGCGGTTCGAGACAGACGATGGCCGCAGCCACGTGCTGTGGTCGACCGATGCCGAGAAGAGTCGCCCGCCGAGCGCAAGCGTTGTTCCGACGGCAGTCGCGTTCTCCCCGCACCGCTCTCGGTAGGAACCCAGCAGGGCCACCGTGTCATTGTCGAGAGCGATTCTGCGCTGCTGGTGGGTCTTGGTGTCCTTTTCCCAGGTTCGGGTGCCCTGTTGGGCGATGCTGGAGCGGATCGTCAGGACGGCGCGGTCCAGGTCGAGCAGGCCCCAGCGCATCGCACACAGCTCGCCGCGGCGGGCGCCGGTTGTCATGGCGAGCCAGAGCAGGCAGCCCCACATCACGTCCGGAAACGCGGCGTTGAGAATTGCGGCTGCCTGGTCGGCCGTCGGCGGGCTGGGATCAGAGCGGCCGCCGCGGGGCGGCTCGGCCTGGTCGAGAGGGTTAACCGTGATCCAGCGCCAGCGGACGGCGCGGGCGAGGGCTCCGCTGAGGCAGAAATGCACCTTGCGGATCGTCGACGTCGCCAGCGGCCGGCAGACGTGCAGCCGGCACTTCTCCAAGCAGTCGTGCGGGCCATCGACGGCGTGCTCGACGAACGGCCGGCCGTCGCAGTGCGCCCGGCACCGGCGGAGGATCGCCTGGTGGTTGTCGAGCGTCTCGCCGTCGAGCTTCGCGAGGGGGATGTGCCCGAGGAGCGGGCGGATGTGCACCCGGATCGTCTGCTCGTAGCGGTCGAGGGTGGTCTCCTCGACGTCGAGCAGCTCCAGGTAGCGGTCCATGAGCTGGTTGACCGTCGCCTTCGTGCGCGGGTTGCGGCGCTCGTCGACCTGGTGCACGAGCCGGCGCCGGACTTTCTCGGCCTCCGCAGCGGCCTTCGGCCCGGCGGGCACGGTCTCGACGAGGTAGTTGCGCTTGCCGCTCAGCGCGTCGAGGCCGGCGTAGACGCGGACCCGCAGCGAGCCGCTGGGCAGCTTCTCGATCTCGCCCCGCTGACGCTTCGAGGACCCCGGCATGGAGCGACGGTAGCAGGCTCGCTCCACGTATAGCTCCACGTTGAGCGGCCTGACCAGCAGCGTAAGGCCCTGATCTGCGTGCCCCCGGCAGGATTCGAACCTGCGGCACCCGCTTTAGGAGAGCGGTGCTCTATCCCCTGAGCTACGAGGGCGCCCGCGCAGAGTACCCGGGCCGCGTCGGTGTCCCCGCCGCACCACCGGCTTGACCTTCACACCGTGACAGGGTCTGTGATCGGGGGTGGAGGTGGTCGGGATGGTCGACGGACGTGCGTCGGGACGGTTGCAGGCGGCGCTCCGGGCGGGGACGAGCCCTGCGCCCGGGCAGATCGACGGGCTGGTCGCGCGGTGCGCGGTCGAGTCCGACTTCTTCGTCCGCGACATGCTGACCTGGGCGCTCACCCGGCACGACCCCGCTCTCGTGGTGCCGCGGCTGGTGGCCGCGCTCCGGTCGGACCTCCCGCAGGCGCGGAGCCAGGCCCTGCACACCCTGTCGAAGATCGGCGACGTCGGTGCGTGGCCGGCGATCACCGTCGAGCTCCTGACCGATGACGACGACGAGGTCGCCCGCACGGCGTGGCGCACCGCGGTCGGCCTCGTGCCCGACGGTGGCGGGCCCGGTCTCGCCGAGATCCTGTCCACGCAGTTCGGGCGCGGGGGTCGGGAGGTGCGGCGGAGCCTGAGCCGCGCGTTCGTCGAGCTCGGGGAGGTGGCCCTGCCCGTCGTCCGGCGGGCGATGACCAGCCGGGACCCGGAAGTTCGTGCGCACGCGGCAGCGACCGAGCGGATGCTGGGATGCTGATCGGGGAGGTCGCCGCGCGGTCCGGGATCAGTGCCCGGATGCTCCGCCACTACGACTCGATCGGGCTGGTGTCGCCGACCGGGCGCACGCTGGGCGGGTACCGGCAGTACTCCGACGAGGACGTCCGTCGCCTGTTCCACGTGGAGGGTCTGCGCTCGTTGGGGCTGAGCCTGCAGGACGTCGCGGACGTGCTCGGGGACCTCTCGTTCAGCCCGGCCGCGATGGTCGAGGAGCTCGTCGTCCGCACGCGTGACCGGATCGCCCGTGAGGAGGAGCTGCTCCGCCGGCTCGGCCGGGTGCAGGCGAGCGATCCGGCCGCGTGGTCCGACGTGCTGCGGACCGTCGAGCTGGTGCGAGGGCTCGACGTCGGTGACCCCTCGGCCCGTCAGCGGTTCGCCCTGTCGCTCACCGGCGATGCCGCGAGCCTCGCCGAGGCGGCGTTGAACGAGCCGGACCCCCACGTCGCCGGGGCGCTCGACTGGGCCCTCGCCCGGACCGGCGACGGCGCGGTCCCGGCACTGGCGGCCGCCCTGGACTCGGTCGACGCGGGTCGGCGGCACCGTGCGCTGGCGGCCCTGGTGAAGATCGGTTCGCCGCAGGCCCTCGCCGTGCTGGGCGAGGCGTCCGGGCATTCCGACCCGCTGGTGAGGGGGCGGATCGCGCTCGCCCGCGGCGCGCGCGGCGAGGCGGACACCGTCCCCGTGCTCGTCACCCTCGTCGTCGAGGGTCGTGACGACGTGGACGCAGCGGACGTCCTCACCGCGCTCGCCTCCCATCACGGCCGGGCGGACGCGATCGCCGCCGCGATCGCCGCCGAGCTCCCGGGCGCCACCGGCCCGGCCCGCCGCCGGCTGGCCGGCGCGCTCGCGGAGATCCCCGGACGGCGGGCGCGGGCGACGCTGACCGGCCTCCTGGACGATCCCGACGCCGGGGTGGCGCACACGGCGACGTTCCTGCTCCGGCGACGTGCGGCCGGACCCGACTGACCGGCGCGCCCGCGGATCGCAGGGCGACGAGGTGAGCGCGTCGCGCCCCGGGCGGTCGGCCGGCTACTCCACGCGGCCGGACCGCAGCTCGGTCACCGCGATGCGGGCCGCCTCGCCGATCACGGCGTCGGCGCGGGGGAGGATCGGGTCGGCGCGTGCGGCTCGCGTGAACACCGCGACGGCGACGGGGTGCTCGCCGTCGAACGTCACCACGCCGACCTCGTTGCGCACGGCGCCGATCGTCCCGGTCTTGCCCGCCACCCGGGCGCCGCGGGGGAAGCCGGACCGGAGGCGGTGGGTCCAGATCTGGGCGCCGAGGAGGTCGCGGGCGAAGCGGCACCCGTCCGGCGAGGCTGCGGTGTCGTCCCAGACCATCGTGAGCAGGCGGGTCGTGTCACGGGCGGTGCTGGCACTGGTGAGGGCGGGGTCGTAGGCGGCGACGTCGCCGGTGCCGTCGTCGCGGGCCAGCGCGGCGAACGCCTCCGCGACGTCACGGGAGCCGGTCTGCTCGCGCAGTTCGTGCTGCACGTCGTCGGTGCCGCTGAGCACGCGCGTGTCGTGCAGGCCGAACGCGTCCAGCATCGCGTTCACCCGGTCGAGCCCGACGCGGGCGAGCACGACGTCGGCCGCGGTGTTGTCCGAGTGCGTGATGGTGAGGGTCATCAGGTCGCGCCAGGTCGTGGTCACCGCGTCGCGCAGCGCGGACAGGCCGGTGGGGCCGGGTGTGCGGCGGGTGGCCGGGACGGTGACGGGCTCGGTCGGGTCCAGACCCCCGTCGTCGACGAGGCGGGCGAACGCGACCAGCAATGGCAGCTTGTAGACCGACGCCATGACGACCGGCTCGTCGGCGTCGACCGCGACCTCCCGGGGGCGGTTCCGGTGCAGGCCGACGGCGTGCAGCCGGCCCTCGACGCCCGCGTCCGCGAACGCCTGTCGTACCCGTTCCGCCGGGCCGGCGACGGCCGGCCCGGCGGGGTGCGGCCGATCGGCCGGCCGGACGCCGGAGGCAGGGACGCCGTCGGGTGCAGCGACGTCGGCCGGGGGAGACCCGGCACTCACGACGCTGCCTCGAGCACCGCGATGATCGCGTCGAGGGTGCCGGGGGCGGGGTCGCGCCACACCGGCCGCACCCACAGCGGCAGTGCACCGACGTCGATGCGCCGCACCCCCGGCGCGGACAGGGCCGGGTCGGCGGTGAACGCCACCGCCTGTCCCGACGCCACGAGGGCCAGCGCGGTCCGGTCGTCGGCGGCCGGCACCGTCGGCGGGTCCCAGCCCCGCTCGACCAGCGTGTCGAGCAGCAGGTCGTGGGCGGCGGGAGCATGTGTGCGGGGCGGGACGGCGAGGGGGAGCCCGGCGAGTCCGCGCAGGGTGGTGCGGCCGGGACCGTGGTCCGAGGGGACGAGCGCGACGGTCGGCAACCCCGTCACCGCGCCCGCCGACAGCGACCCGAGCACCGCCGGGTGCCGGACGATCGCGACGTCGAGCTGCCCGGCGTCGAGTGCGTCGACGAGGTGGGTCGTGGGCGCGGTGACGAGAGCAGAACGGGGTCCGGCGGCCGCTGCGAGGGACGCGGCGAGCGCGGCACCGACCTGCGGTACGACGCCGAGGCGCAGCGCGGGCTGCGGGCGGGCGTGGTCGGCGGCCCGGGCGCGCAGCGCGGTCGCGTCGTCGAGCAGCCTGCGGGCGGCAGGCAGCAGGTCGGCACCCGCGCGCGTCAGCCGCACCACCCGCGCGTTGCGGGTCAGCAGGACCACGCCCAGCTCCACCTCCAGTCGCTTCACCCCCTGCGACAGCGGCGGCTGTGTCATGCCGAGGCGGGTCGCGGCCCGGCCGAAGTGCCCTTCCTCGGCGACGGTGACGAAGAGATTCAGGTGCCGGAGGAGGTCCACGGGCCGCATCCCACCAGAGTTGATAGCCGTTCGGCTATCGGAAGCCGATCATCTTCGTCTTTGCGCTATCGATCAGGAGTTGGTCTGCTCGGTGCATGAGAACGATCGAACGCCGTACCTTCCTCCTCGGACTCGGGGCCGCACTGGTCGGCTGCGGCGCCCCGACCGCCCCGACCGCCCCGACGCCGTTGCCGGTAGAGGTCGACAACGGCCTCGCCGCCCTGGAGCAGCGCTTCGGCGGCCGCCTCGGCGTGCACGCCGTCGACACCGGCTCGGGCGCGGTGGTGTCGCACCGCGGCGACGAGCGCTTCCTCCTGGCGTCGACGAGCAAGGCGTTCATCGCGGCCGCCGTCCTGCAGCGCGCCGCCGACGACCCGACGCTGCTCGACCGGGTCATCACCTACGAGCCCAGCGTGCTGATCGCGAACTCGCCGATCACCGAGCAGAGCCTGGCCATGACCGTCGCCGACCTGTGCGCCGCCGCCATCACCTACAGCGACAACGCCGCGGCGAACCTGCTGTTCGACGTCCTCGGCGGCCCTCCTGCGGTGACGACGTTCGTCCGCGGGATCGGCGACGGGGTCACCCGCTTCGACCGGCCCGAGACCGAACTCAACATCTCCGCCGGCCCCGACGACGAGCGCGACACGACGACGCCCTCGGCGGTCGTGCGGAGCCTGCAGGCCGTGACGCTCGGCGACGGTCTCGCCCCCGCGGGGCGTGACCGGCTCACCGGCTGGCTGCTCGCCAACACCACCGGCGAGAAGACGATCCGGGCCGGCGCGCCCGCGGGATGGCGGGTCGGTGACAAGACCGGCACCGGGTTCCAGGGCGAGCGCAACGACATCGGGGTGCTGTACCCGCCGGACCGCGCCCCGATCGTCCTCGCGGTCTACACCGCACCGGCCGACCCGAACGCCGACCCGTCGGACGCGACGATCGCCGAGGCGACGCGCGCCGTCGTCGCGGCGCTCGGTTAGCGCTCCCGGACGATCGCCGCGATCGTCGCCGCGACGTACCAGACCGAGCTGAGGAAGAACGCCGCGCCGAGCACGGCCTGCACCGCCTCCGGCGACACCCCGGTGCGCCGTGCCACCTGCTTCGACACGGGCCCGCCGACCCGCATCCGCCATCCGCTGAGTCCCTGGCGTCCCATCCTGGTGGTGTCCACGGCGATCAGTACCCGCAGCGACCCGTCGTCAAGCATCCTGGACCGCATGGAGTCACGCCGGTTCACCGCGACGACGCAGGACGGGAAGCGGGGGCGGGTCGCGATCCCCGTGCCGTTCGACCCGGACGAGGCCTGGGGCGCGAAACCCGTCCACCACGTGACCGGCACCGTCGCCGGTTGCGACGTCCGGGCGACGGTCGAGGGCGGGCGGATCGTCATGGGCCCGACGTGGGGTCGCGACCGCGGGATCGGGCCGGGCCGGCTCGTCGACGTCGTGCTGGTGCCGGAGGGCCCGCAGCGCGGTGACCTGGCTCCCGACCTCGCCGCGGCGCTGGACGCGGACCCGGCGGCCGGGGCGTTCTTCGACTCGCTCGCCCAGTTCTACCGCCGCGCCTACCTCCGCTGGATCGACGGCACCAAGCGCCGTCCGGAGGAGCGTGCCCGGCGGATCGCCTACGTCGTGGAGCTGCTGGGGGAGGGGGTCAAGGAGAGGCCGTGACGCCGGTCGCCGAGGACGATCTCCGAGACCTGCCGTTCCAGGGCCGCGGCCTCCCGTCGGCGCACCGCCCGTTCGGTGTCGTCGAGTACGAGGTGCGCGTTGACCTGGGCCCCCACCGCCATCCCGGCCGCGGCGGACGTCACCACCTGCGCCATCGGGTCGACGACGTTGCCCGCGGCCCACACACCGGGCACCGAGGTGCGACCGGACGGCTCGGCGACGACGTGCGTGGCGACCGGCACGCCCCCGAACTCGAGATCGGCGGTCTCGACGCCGAGCGCGGTGAGCAGGTCTCCCGTCGCGCGGAAGAAGGGGCTGACGAACAGGGCGGTGCGCGCGACGACGGTGCCGTCGGCCAGCCGCACCCCGGCGAGCCGGTCGTCCTCGACCACGACCCCGGCCACCTTCCCGTCCACGACGGAGATCCCGCGCGCGGCGAGCTGCGCCCACTCCTGCTCGGTGGGGTCGGGGGCGCCGTCGAGGAACAGGGTGAGGTCGCTCGACCACTGCCGCACCAGCAGCGCCTTGTGCACGGACCCGAGCACCCCGACCGCGGTGTCGGCGACCTCGTGGCCGTGGCAGTACGGGCAGTGCAGGACGTCGCGGCCCCAGCGCTCGCGCAGGCCGTCGATCGCAGGCAGCTCGTCGACCAGTCCGGTCGTGACGATGACGGCCCGCGCACTGACCGTCGATCCGTCGGACAGCGTCGCGGTGAGGTCGGGGGCCAGCGCGGTGACCGTGCCGGACACGATCTCCCCGCCGTAGCCGCGCACCTCCGCCCGCCCCGCCGCCAGCAGCTCGCCGGGCGGCATGCCGTCGCGGCTGAGGAAGTTGTGCACCCCGTTGGCCGGGGCGTTGCGGGGTTGCCCGCCGTCGACCACCAGCACCGTGCGTCGGGCCCGGCCCAGGGTCAGTGCCGCGCTCAGTCCCGCGGCTCCGCCGCCCACCACCAGTACGTCGTATCTCGTCATGCCCCGACCATGCGCCCGTCTCGCGGATCCGACAAGCATTGTTGCCGCTACGGCAAGATGGGGGCATGTCCGACGACGATGTGCTGAACGAGGTCGGCCCGCGGCTGCGGCGGCTGCGCCGCCAGCGGGGCGTCACGCTCGCGGGTCTGGCCGAGCTGACCGGCATCTCGGTGAGCACCCTGTCGCGCCTGGAGTCCGGGGGCCGGCGCCCCAGCCTGGAACTGCTGCTGCCGATCGCGCGGGCGCACCGGGTGCCGCTCGACGAGCTGGTCGGGGCGCCGCCGGTGGAGGATCCGCGGGTGCGGCTGGAGCCGTTCGAGCGCGGCGGCATCGTGTTCCAGCCACTGACGCTGCAGACCGGGCCGCTGCAGGCCTACCGCATGACGATCCCGGCCGACTCCCCGCGCTCGGACCCCAGTCCCCAGACGCACGAGGGCTACGAGTGGCTCTACGTCCTGAGTGGACGGTTGCGGGTCGTGCTCGCCGAGCACGACTTCGTGATGCGCGCGGGGGAGGCCGCGGAGTTCGACACGCGGCTGCCGCACTGGTTCGGCCGCGCCGACGACCGCCCCGTCGAGATGCTCAGCCTGTTCGGCAAACAGGGCGAGAAGATGCACGTGCGGGCCGCCCCTCGCAAGGCGTCAGCGTGAGCGCAGCGTCAGCAGCGTGATCTCCGGCGGGGAGCCGACGCGCACCGGTGGGCCCCAGAACCCGGTGCCGCGGGTGACGTAGAGCCAGGTCGGGCCGACGCGGGCGAGCCCGGCGAGCACCGGCTGGTCGACGAGCGCCACCTGCGTCACCGGCCACAGCTGCCCGCCGTGGGTGTGCCCGGAGATCTGCAGGTCGACGCCCGCGCGGGCGGCCCGGTCGACCATCACCGGCTGGTGGCACAGCAGGACGACCGGCTGATCGGGGTCGCGGCCGGCGAGTGCGGCGTCGAGGTCGAAGCCGTGCCCGGGGACGCCGGACGCCGCGGCGGTGCGGTCGTCGCAGCCCGCGATGTGCAGTACGGCGTCACCCCGGCGGATCTCCTCACGCTCGTTGCGCAGCACGCGGATCCCCAGCGTGGGCAGGAACTCCACCCACTCCGCGGCACCGGAGTAGTACTCGTGGTTGCCGGTGACGAAGTACGTCGGCGCGGCGATGTCGGCGAGCGGCGCGGCGTAGCCCCCGAGGTCGGCGACGCTGCCGTCGACGAGGTCGCCCAGCACCGCGACGACGTCCGGGGTCGCGCCGTTGATCATCTCGACGAACCCGCGGACGTCGGCGCCGTCGACCAGCGGGCCGAGGTGGATGTCGGAGATCGCGGCGACGGTGAAGCCGTCGAAGGCGGGGTCGAGGCGGTCGAGCAGCACCTCGCGCCGCTCGACGCGCGGCTGCCGGGCCACGACCGCGCCGTGGGTGACCGTGCCGACGGCCGTGACCGCGGCCGTCCCGGCGATCACCCGCGACAGGAACCGTCGCCGGTCCTCGGACGGTCGCCCGCGCACGAACCGCACGGCGAGCCGTACCAGCTCGCCGAGCGCGAGGACGACGCCGAGGTAGACCAGGACCGCGAGCCAGAGATAGCCGAGGTGGTGCAGCGGGCGTACCGCGTCGGGTGGTGCCCCGCGCGTGGCCAGAGCACCGGCGACCGCGAGCCCCAGGAGCGCGATCAGCGCGGCGCCGGTGACCCGGACCCGGCGGCTCGTCGTGAGGTCGTGGACGGCGCGGCGGTACACGTACCCGTGCAGCAGTGCGACGAGGACGAGCACGACCACGACGTAACCCACCGGTCGATCCTGCCCCACGCCCGGCGATCCCCCACGCCCGGTGATCACAGCGAGGGTCGTAGCGTCGAGGCATGACCGACACCCCCACCGTCGCACTGCTCGGGACCGGGATCATGGGAGCGGGCATGGGGCTCAACATCCTCGCCGCCGAACTCCCGCTCCGCGTCTGGAACCGCACCGCCGACAAGGCGCTCGCCCTCGGGGAGGCCGGGGCCACGGTCGCGTCGAGCCCGGCCGAGGCGGTCGCGGGCGCCGACGTGATCGTCACGATGCTCGGCGACGGGAGCCACGTCCGTGAGGTCATGGAGCAGGCGGAGCCCGCGTCCGGGCAGGTCTGGGCGCAGATGACGACCGCCGGCGTCGACCAGTCCGAGCTGCTCGCGATCGCCGCGAGGCATGGGCTGCGGTTCGTCGACGCCCCCGTCGTGGGCACCAGGGCGCCCGCCGAGTCGGGGCAGCTGCTGGTGCTCGCCGCCGGGTCGCCGGCCGCCCGCGCCGCGGTCCAGCCCGTGTTCGACGCCGTCGGCCGCGAGACGCGCTGGGTCGCCGACGACGCGACGGGGCTCGCGGCGAGCCGGCTCAAGCTCGTCGTCAACAGCTGGGTGCTGGCGATCACCGCGGCGACCGGTGAGGCCGTCGCGCTGGCGGAAGGGCTGGGCGTCGACCCCCAGGCGTTCCTCGACGCCGTCGGCGGCGGCCCGCTCGACCTGCCCTACCTGCAGGCCAAGGCGAAGGCGATCCGCGCGCGGGACTGGACGCCGAGCTTCTCGGTGACCAACGCGGCCAAGGACGCCGACCTCATCACCGCCGCGGCGCAGGAGGCCGGGATCCGCCTCGACGTGGCCCCGGCGGCCGCCGCCCGCTACCACCGCGCCGCCGACGCCGGGCATGGCGACGACGACATGGCGGCCGGGTACCTGGCCTCTTTCTAGGAGCCTCTCAGCGGCATCTCAGACGCGGCGGCCACACTGGTGACCATGCGCATCCTCGTGGTCGACGACGATCGGGCCGTGCGCGACTCGCTGCGGCGGTCACTGGCGTTCAACGGCTACCAGGTGGATCTGGCCGAGGACGGCTACGCCGCGCTCGAGGCCGTCGACGTCCAGCGGCCCGACGCGATGGTCCTCGACGTGATGATGCCGCGCCTGGACGGCCTGGAGGTGTGCCGGCGGCTGCGCGGGGCGGGCGACGCGCTGCCGATCCTCGTGCTCACCGCGCGCGACGCCGTGTCCGACCGGGTCTCCGGCCTCGACGCGGGCGCCGACGACTACCTGCCCAAGCCGTTCGCGCTGGAGGAGCTGCTCGCCCGGCTCCGGGCGCTGCTGCGCCGCCGCACCCCCGAGGACGTGGCGGCCGCCGCGGCCGGGCACAGCGCGGTGCTGGAGTTCGCCGACCTCTCGCTCGACCCCGACACCCGTGACGTCCGCCGTGGCGAGCGTCCGATCAGCCTCACCCGCACCGAGTTCTCGCTGCTGGAGCTGCTGCTCGCGAACCCGCGACGGGTGCTGTCACGCACGCAGATCCTCGAGCAGGTGTGGGGCTACGACTTCCCGACCACCGGCAACGCGCTGGAGGTCTACATCGGCTACCTGCGCCGCAAGACCGAGGCCGAGGGCGAGATCCGGCTGATCCACACCGTGCGCGGGGTGGGGTACGTGCTGCGCGACACCGCCCCATGAGTTCCCGGCCCGACGGCTCCACCCCGCGCGTCGAGATGCTGGACCGCTTCTCCCTACGCTCCCGGATCGGGATCCTCGCCGCGCTGGTGGCGGCGATGGCGGTGGTGCTCGTGTCGCTCGCCGCGTTCCTGACCGTGCGCTCCAACATCCTCGCCACGCTCGACACCAACCTGTTCCAGCGCGCCGTCGCCGCCGCGCAGAGCGAGCTGGCGGATCCACTGCAGCTCTCCACGATCCCGCCCGACGTCCTGGGTGCGGGCGACATCCGGATCGCGCTGCTCGCCGCGAACGGCAGCGCGCAGTCGGCCGAGGGGCAGCTGTCCTCGCCGCCGATCGAGCGCCCGGAGCTGGAGGTCGCGCGGGGTCTCGCCACGTCGTCGGTGCGTACGGCGTCGATCGGCAACGACCCGTACCGCGTCGTCGCGGTGCAGGCCGGGCAGGGCCGTGCGCTGGTGATGGGACAGCGGCTCGACCCGACCCAGCAGGTGCTGACCAAGCTCGCGTTCGCGTTGCCCCTCGTCGGTGCGGTCGGGGTCGTGCTGGCCGGGCTGGCCGGGATCGCGGTCGCCCGCACGGGGCTGCGGCCGGTGCAGCGGCTGACGTCGGCGACCGAGCGGGTCGCGGCCACCGGGGACCTGCGCCCGATCCCCGTCGACGGCGCCGACGAGCTCGCGCGGCTCACGATCAGCTTCAACGAGATGCTCGGCACGCTCGCGGCCTCGCAGGAGCAGCAGCGCCGACTCGTCGCCGACGCCGGGCACGAGCTGCGCACGCCGCTGACGTCGATGCGCACCAACCTGGAGCTGCTCGCCTCGGCCAACCGTCCCGGTGCCCCGACGCTGCCCGACTCCGACCGCGCGGAGATCCTCACCGACGTCCACGCCCAGATCGAGGAGCTCTCGACGCTCGTCGGTGACCTCGTCGAGCTGGCCCGCGACGACGCGCCGCTCAAGGTGCACGAGCCGGTGGAGCTGACCGACGTCGTCGAGCGGGCGCTGGAACGGGTGAAGCGGCGCGCGGGCGACGTCGAGTTCGACGCGCAGCTCGTGCCGTGGACGCTGATGGGCGACGCGACGGCGCTGGAGCGCGCGGTGCTCAACCTGCTCGACAACGCGGCCAAGTGGAGCCCCGCCGGGGGCACGGTCGCGGTGCGGATGCGCCAGCTCGACGGGTGGTCGGTGCTGCTGGAGGTGGCCGACGAGGGCCCGGGCATCGCCGAGGAGGATCTCCCGCGCGTGTTCGACCGCTTCTACCGCGCCGACCGTGCCCGCACCATGCCCGGATCCGGGCTCGGCCTGGCGATCGTGCGGCAGGTCGCGGTGCGCCACCTCGGCGCGGTGTGGGCGGGCCGGGCCCCCGGTGGCGGGGCGTCGATGGCGCTGCGGCTGCCGGGTCGCTCGCCGGGAGGGGTCCCGCCGACCGGGCAGTAGCGTCGGTTGCGTCCTAGGCTGGCGTGGCGGGTCCGCGACCGGTGAACCCCCGAACGTGGTGAGGTCATGTCCAACGACACCCCCGGCCCCGACGAGCCCCGCCCGGATCGCGCAGCCGAGACGACCTTCCACCCCCGACCCGACACCGGTGGTGCCGCCGACGCCGACCCGTACGCGCGGCCGGCGGAGCAGCAGCCCGCAGCGGGTGGCGTGCAGGGGACCGGTCAGCAGGCGGCCGTGGGAGGTCACGGCGGCGGATCGGCGCAGGCCGGACCGGCGGCCCGGCCGGCATCGACCGCCCAGTTCGGGCCGGGCGCCCAGCACGGATCCGGCACTCAGCACGGATCGGGCCGCCCGGGAGCGGGCCACCACGGGTCGGCGCAGTACGGGTCGGCGCAGTACGGGTCGGCGCAGTACGGGTCGGCGCAGTACGGGTCGGCGCAGCAGGGATCGGCGCAGCACGGATCCACGCAGTACGCGCAGGGCGCCGGCCAGTCCGCGCAGGGCACCTACGGGACCCCCGGTGGCGGGTACCCGGGCGGACAGTCGGGCGGGGGTGCGTACGGCGGCACCCATGCGGTCGGCGGGTACAGCGGCGCCGCTCACGGTGGCCCGGGCAGCGGCGTCCCGAGCAGCGGCGTCCCGGGCGGTGGCGGCCCGGGAAGCGGCGTCCAGGGCAGCGGCGCCTACCCGGCCGTCGGGACGTACGGCGGCCCGCCGAACGCGGGTCAGCACGTCGCACCGCCGAAGGAGCGCCGCACCGGCCGCGGCGCGCTCGTCGCGATCGGGCTGGTCGCCGCGCTGCTCGGCGGAGGGGTGGGCGGTGTCGTCGGCGCCACGCTCGCCGGGAGCGGGGGCGGGAGCGGCGGTTCGTCCGGGGTGCTCGGCGCCCCCCTGCCCGCACCGGACTCCTCGACCACCCCGCTCAGCCCGGTCGAGGCGGTGGCCGAGCGCGTGCTGCCGTCCGTCGTCCGGCTGCTGGTACAGGGGACCGCGGGGGCGGGCGAGGGCTCGGGGATGGTGCTGTCGGAGGACGGCCTGATCCTCACCAACAACCACGTCGTCGAGGTGGCCACGGGCGGCGGCTCGATCCTGGCGGTGTTCCAGGACGGCACCACCGCACCCGCCGACGTCGTCGGCCTCGATCCCGGCTCCGACCTCGCCGTGATCCGCGCCCCCGGCGTGTCCGGCCTGACGCCGATCGAGTTCGGCGACTCCGACGCGGTCCGCGTCGGCCAGCAGGTCGTCGCGTTCGGCTCCCCGCTGGGCCTGGGCGGCACGGTGACGACCGGGATCGTCAGCGCGGTCGACCGCGCCGTGAGCGTGGGGGAGGAGTCCGGGGCGAGCGAGGCCACGGTGCTCAGTGCGCTGCAGACCGACGCCGCGATCAACCCCGGCAACTCCGGCGGTCCGCTGACCGACATGCAGGGCCGCGTCGTCGGGATCAACTCGGTGATCGCCACGACCGGGGCGGAGGGCGGGTCGATCGGCGTCGGGTTCGCGATCCCCGTGAACCAGGCCCGGCGCACCGCGCAGGAGCTGGAGACCACCGGCCGAGCCACCCGCGCGATCCTCGGTGCCGGCGTCAACGCGGGCAATGCGCAGGAGCTCGACGGCGCGGTGCTCAACAGCATCGTCCCCGGCGGTCCGGCCGAGCTGGCCGGGATCCGGCAGGGCCAGGTCGTCACGCGGGTCGGGGACCGGGTCGTCACCAACGGCAACGACCTGATCGCGGCGATCCGGGAGAACGCCCCGGGGGATCTCGTCACGCTGGTCGTGGACGGGCAACCGGTCGACGTCACGCTGGGCGGGGAGCCCGGCTGACGCCGGCCCGTGCGGTGCGTGCGATCGGGCGATGCCGGACGGGTGGCGCGCCGGGGGTGTCACCGTCGGTGGCTGGACCGACCGAGCACGTTGCGTCCTGTGTGTACTGATCCATCCGGGCCTTGCGGTACTCCCGCGGGGGTGGTCTCGTTCACCTGGTCCCCCGTGGTGCCCCGCGTTCGGGGACCAGCGGGCCGCGTCGGTGCCGACACCCCCTCCCGGCATCGGCGTGGTCCCGCCACAGCTCCACGAACTGGCGCACGCCGCGGTGGCAGGCGCCGACCCGCAGGCCGGCGCCGGCGGCGAGGTCGGGGAACGCCGCGAGCCCCGCGCAGGCCCACGGGAACGGCGGGGTGAGGTCGTCGCGGCTGCGCACCCGTGCCTCGCCGCGCCACAGTCCGGGCTCGGCCGGGTCCAGCTCCACGAGCACGGTTCCGCCCGGTCCGACGATCCGGCCCGCCCGGTGCAGCAGGGCGGCCGGGTCGCCGCCGATGCCGAGGTTGCCGTCGGCGAGCAGCGCGTGCGACCAGAGTCCTTCGCGGGGCAACGGGGCGAAGACGTCGGCGTTCAGGACGGGGACCCCGCGGCCGGTGCACTGTGCGACGGCCTCCGGCGAGACGTCGACCCCGAGGGTCTCGATCCCGCGCGCGACCAGTGCCTCGACGAGCCGCCCCGGCCCGCAGCCGAGGTCGATCGTGGAGCCGCGGCAGCGCTCGATCAGCCAGGCGTCCTCGCCGGCCGCCGCACCGCGCCACCGGTCGACGTCGAGCCGGGCGGTGCCGCCGTCGCTGCGCACGAGTTCGGCGTCGTGCCCGGACAGGGCCCGGGCGAAGGAGGTCGTCACCGGCGTCCGGCCGGGACGGGCAGCCATCGGACCGCGGTGGCGAAGCGGGTGCCGGGGGCGAGCGCGGCGACGGTGAGGGCGTCGTCGATCGTGTCGACGTCGGACAGCTCGGGCAGCAGGTGCACCTGCAGCCCGGCGGCACGCAGTGCGGCGAGGGTGCGGGCGCCGGTGTCGTCGCGGGAGGTCGGGACGTCCGCGACGAGTGCCGCGGCCGCCGGGTCGCGCAGGCCCAGAGCCCACCAACCACCGTCGACGGCGAGACCGAGCACGGCGTCGACACGGGTGAGGTGCGCGGCCGCGTCGGCCAGCGCCGCGGCGGTGACCTGCGGGGTGTCCATCCCGATCTGCAACGTCGGGCGGCCCGGGAGCAGTGACGCTGCGTCGGTGTGCGCAGCGGCGATGCGGGCCCCGAGACCGTCGCCGCGCTGGGGGATCACCCGGACCGAGCCGAGCACCGCCCGCACCTCGGGGCCGCGCGCGGCCCGCGTCGGGTCCCCCGTCAGGACGGCCACCGGGGTCGCCCCGGGCACGGCCGACGCCGCGTCGAGGCTGTCGAGCAACGCGGCGGCGGCGAGGTCGGCGGCCTCCGCGGGCTCCAGCGGTGGGCACAGTCGGGTCTTGACCAGCCCCGGCACGGGGGCCTTGGCCAGCACGAGCAGGGCGGTCACCGCAGCACCCCGGCCATGTCGCGGGCGGCGCGGACGGTGCCGCGCACCGAGCCCGACACCTTCGACCGTCCGGCCGTCCGGGGGCGGTAGGCGACGTCGACCTCGGTGATCCGCCACCCGGCCGCCCCGGCGCGGACCAGCAGCTCCAGCGGGTAGCCGAAGGCGCGGTCGGTGATGCCGAGGTCGAGCAGCGCGGTGCGGCGGGCCACCCGGACCGGGGCGATGTCGTGCACGTCGACGCCGCGGCGGCGCAGCAGCGCGGAGATCGCGGCGTTGCCCGCCCGCGCGTGCCACGGCCACGCGCCCCGACCCTGCGGCCTGC
The DNA here is from genome assembly GCF_019263705.2 of Pseudonocardia abyssalis. Taxonomy (NCBI): domain Bacteria; kingdom Bacillati; phylum Actinomycetota; class Actinomycetes; order Pseudonocardiales; family Pseudonocardiaceae; genus Pseudonocardia; species Pseudonocardia abyssalis. The sequence goes on along the minus strand of NZ_JADQDK010000001.1, from coordinate 4,274,286 downwards.
GGCGCCCGGCGACGAGGTCCACCCCGCGAGTCCCCCCGTTCCCGCCCCCGGGTCCCCCGACCAGCAGAGCGACCATCCCCGGCAGCTCGGCCGGGTCCAGCGAGCCGTCGGCGTCGAGGAACGCGACGACGTCGGTGGTGGCGGCCTGCAGGCCGGTGTGCACCGCGGCGCCGTAGCCCTTGCGCGGCTCGTGCACCACCCGTGCGCCGAGCGACCCGGCGACCTCGGGGGTGCCGTCGCGCGACCCGTTGTCGACGACGAGCGGGCGGAACCCGGGAGGCAGGGCGCGGATCACCCCGGGCAGCGCCTGCGCCTCGTCCAGGCACGGGAGGATCACGTCGACGAGCTGCTCCATGATCATGAAGCTAGGCCGGTCGGCGGAATGCCGCGCGGTGAATCGGCTTACCGAACAGTGACGTCGTGTGCACGAATTACCGCTCGATGACGTCATCCGGCGGCGGTCGCCGCCGCGGATAACCTCGGCGCCATGACCGACCGCCCGCTCGCGCTGGTCGTGGACGACGACACCACCGTCCGCGACGTCGTGAGCCGTTACCTCGACCGTGCCGGCTACCGCGTCGACGTCGCCGGCGACGGGGAGGCGGCGCTGCGCGCGGTCGCGGAGCGGACGCCCGACGTCGTCGTCCTCGACCTCATGCTGCCCCGGCTCGGCGGCCTGGAGGTGTGCCGGCGGCTGCGGCTGGGGTCGGTCGGCGTCCCGATCGTCATGCTCACCGCGCTCGGGGAGGAGGAGGACCGCGTGCTCGGCCTGGAGCTGGGTGCCGACGACTACGTCACCAAGCCGTTCAGTCCGCGCGAACTGGTGCTGCGCGTCGCGTCGGTGCTGCGTCGCTCGCGGGAGCGGCCGGTGCGGGAGACCGGCGTCGAGCCCGTCGTCGACGGGTCGCTGAGCGTCGACATCCCGGGCCGCCGCGCGTCGATCGGCGACCGCGAGCTCGCCCTGACCGTCCGCGAGTTCGATCTCCTCGCGTTCCTCGTCCGTCGCCGCGGCCAGGCGTTCACCCGCGCCGAGCTGCTCGAACGCGTGTGGGGTTGGGACTTCGGCGACCAGTCCACCGTGACCGTCCACGTGCGCAGGCTGCGCGAGAAGATCGAGCCCGACCCGACCGCGCCGGTCCGGATCGCGACGGTCTGGGGCGTCGGCTACCGCTACGACGGCTCGCCGTGATCGGGATGCTGCTCGCGTCGGTGCCACTGGCGCTGGCGTTCTCGGTGCCCGTGGCGCTGCTGGGGGCGCTGCTGCTGACGCGGATGCGGCGACGCTCGCTCACCGCGGCCGTCACGGTGCTGGTGCTGGTGCCGGTCACGGCCACCCTCGCCGGCGTGATCGGCGTCAGCGGGTTCATGTACACGCCGCAGCTGGGCGGGTTCCTCGTCGTCTGCGCGGTGGTGGCCGCGTTCACGGTGCCGGCTGCGCTGATGCTCGGGCGCGGGATCGCCAACGACGTCATGTGGCTGCACGAGGCCCACGACGCCGAGCGGGTGGCGGAGGCGTCTCGGCGCGAGCTCGTCGCCTGGATCAGCCACGACCTGCGCACTCCGCTCGCCGGGATCCGCGCGATGAGCGAGGCCCTGACCGACGGTGTCGTCAGCGACCCCGACGAGGTCGCCGACTACGCGCGCCGGATCCGCGGCGAGACCGTGCGCCTGACCGGGATGGTCGACGACCTGTTCCAGCTCTCGCGGATCACCTCCGGTGCGCTGGCGCTGACGCTGTCGGAGGTGCCGCTGCACGAGGTGGTCTCCGAGGCCGTCGCGGTGGAGGGGGTGGCGGCGTCGCGCAAGGGGGTGCGCGTCGAGGCGGCGGCCGACAGCCAGTGGCCGGTGGTGCTCGGCAGCGACCCGGAGCTCGCGCGCGTCGTGCGCAACCTGCTGTCCAACGCGATCCGGCACACGCCCTCCGACGGCGCGGTCGTCGTCGCGGCCGGGGTGGTGGGCGACCGCGCGTGGCTGCGCGTCGACGACGGCTGCGGCGGCATCCCCGCCGACGACCTCGACCGCGTCTTCGAGGTCGCCTTCCGCGGAGAGGACGCCCGCACCCCCGACGGCGAGTCGCACAGCGGGCTCGGGCTGGCGATCGCGCGGGGGCTCGTCGAGGCGCACGAGGGGGAGATCGACGCCCGCAACCACGGCCCGGGCTGCCGGTTCGAGGTGCGGCTGCCGCTGGCGCGGTGATCCCGCGGGCGGCCGGGGACGGGTGATCGTTCCGCGGGGCACGGCGGACCGGGTGGCTCCCGCGTGTCGTGGCCCTGAGTGACCGGCTCGCGGCGTCACCGATCAGGACCCGCGTCCGGTACGCGATGCGCCGGGCCGGGCTCCCCGCCCCGGTGCTGCAGCACCCGGTCGGGCCCTACCTCCTCGATCTCGCCTACCCGGAACTGCTCCTCGCGATCGAGTTCGACGGGCGCGAGCTCCGCACCCGGGAGCGCGCGCTGCGGGACCTCCGCCGCGAGGCGTACCTGGAGCGCGCGGGCTGGGACGTTGCGGTTCCGCGCCGTCGACGTGTTGCGCCGCCCCGAGTGGCGGCAAGGATCGCGACCGCGCCCGCCGCGGGCGCGTGATCGTCCGAGCTGAGCGTGGTGGTCGTGCCGACCGCCGCCGGGGTCATCTCGGAACGATCACCGGCGTGGAGGGCTGAGCATCATCGGTGGGGGGAGTGGTGGTCGAGCGGACGACCGTGGCACTCGGCTCGGAACGATCAGCCGGACGCGACGGGGGAGCGCAGGGGGGCCGTGGCGAAGTCCCGCACCCCGTCGGCGAAGCCGGTCCGGGCGCGGAAGCCGAGCAGGGTGCGGGCGCGGGCCGGATCGGCGACGACGTGCCGCACGTCGCCGGGACGGGCGCCGCCGACGACCACCGGCGGCGGACCGTCGATCGTCGCGGCCAGCTCGACGGCGAGGTCGCCGATGGTGTGCGGCTCGCCGGAGCAGACGTTCACCGGCACCAGCGTGCCCTCTGCCGGGTCGGTGCCCAGCGCGAGCACGTTCGCGGCGGCGACGTCGGTGACGTGGACGAAGTCGCGCCGCTGCCGCCCGTCCTCCATGACGCGGGGAGCCTCCCCGCGCTCGAGCGCCGACCGGAAGATCGACGCGACCCCGGCGTAGGGGGTGTCGCGGGGCATCCGCGGTCCGTAGACGTTGTGGTAGCGCAGCGACCAGACCGACCCGCCGGTCTGCCGCGCCCACGCCGACGCCAGGTGCTCCTGAGCGAGCTTCGTCGCGGCGTAGGTCGAGCGCGGGTCGAGCGGGGCGTCCTCGCCCACGAGCCCCGGCTCCAACGGCGCGCCGCACACCGGGCACGGCGGCTCGAAGCGTCCGGCGTCGATGTCGGCGAACCGGCGCGGGCCCGGGCGGACGGGGCCGTGCTCGACGCAGGCGTACGCCCCCTCGCCGTAGACCACCATCGATCCGGCCAGCACGAGCCGTCCGACGCCCGCGGCGTGCATCGCGGCCAGGAGCACCGCGGTGCCGAGGTCGTTGTGGCCCGCGTAGAGCGGGGCGTCCGACGGGTCGACGCCGTGCCCGACCATCGCCGCCTGGTGGCACACGGCGTCGACGCCGGGCAGCAGCCGGGCGAGCACGTCGGGGTCGCGGACGTCGCCCTCGACGAACTCGTGGTCGCGCGTCCACCCCGGCGCGCCGTCGTGCGCTTGGGGCAGGAGCGCGTCCAGCACCACGACGTCGTGGCCGTCGGAGGAGAGGTGGTCGGCGACGTGCGAGCCGATGAAGCCCGCCCCGCCCGTGATCAGGATGCGCACCGTCGTGAGGCTAGGCGGGACGGACCTGTCCGGCCTGCGGGGTTCGCGATCGGTAAGGCCGCTACGGTGAGCCCATGGAAATGGCGCCGCCCCAGATCGGTCGTGCCCTGGTCGTCATCGTCGACGACCGTGTGAGCCACGGCGAGCGCGAGGACTCGATCGGTCCGCTGGTCACGGAGCTGCTCGAGGAGGCCCGGCTCGTCGTCGACGCCTCGGTGGTCGTGCCCGGTGACCCGGTGGCCATCCGCAACGCGCTCAACACCGCGGTGATCGGCGGTGTCGACCTCGTCGTCACCGTCGGCGGCACCGGCGTGTCGCCGCGCGACGTCACCGCCGACGCCACCGCGGGCGTCCTCGACCGCCCGATCCCGGGCATCGCCGAGGCCATCCGCGCGTCCGGCCTGGCGGCGGGCGCCGTCGACGCCGGGTTGTCGCGCGGGCTGGTCGGCGTCTCGGGCAGCACGCTCGTGGTGAACCTCGCGCCGTCCCGGGCCGCCGTCCGCGACGGCATGGCCACCCTCACGCCGCTGGTCGCCCACGTGATCGCGGAGCTGTCCGGACTGGACGACTAGGACCGGTCGTGGCCGACCAGACGCCCGAGCCGGCGGACGATGCTGCTGAGTTGCCGGACGCCGTCCGCAGGCGGCTCGCCGCGGTGTTCGGCGACGCCCTGCCCGACACGACCGGTGACGAGCGGGATCCCACCCCGGACAGCAACGACGCGCAGCTCCTCGCCGACCGCCCGCCGCACCACGACCGCTGAGGTCAGCCGCGCTGCTGCGTGCGGAGCAGGTCGCGGATCTCGATGAGCAGCTCCACGTCGGTGGGCTCGGCCGGGCCCGGCTCCTCGCCCTTCTTGCGGCGCTCCTTGAGCGTGTTGAGCGGCAGCACGATGACGAAGTAGACGACCGCGGCCACGATCAGGAAGTTGATCGCGGCGGTGATGACGGCGGAGAAGTCGACGTAGGTGCTCTCCTTGCCGGAGACGATCGAGAAGCCCAGGCCGGTGCTGTCGGGCGGGGACACCGCGTTGATCAACGGCTGCACGATGCCGTCGGTGAACGACGAGACGATCGCCGCGAACGCCGTGCCGATGACGACGGCGACCGCGAGGTCGACGACGTTGCCCCGCAGGATGAAGTCCTTGAAACCCTTGATCATCGTGCTCCCTCGATCGTCGGTCACGTCATCGGAGGGTAACCGCGATCTGGTCCGACAATGCGGCGGCAGCGACCCGCGTGGCGAGCGCACGGGGCATCGCGACCAGCACCAGCGGCCCCGGGAGCACGGTGACGACCTCCGCGTCGGAGGCCAGGACCAGGGGATCGCCCGCCCGTTCGCCGAGCGTCACGACGTCGACCCGACGGCCCGCGACCAGCAGCGGGGCGATGTCGGGGTCGGCGAGCCGGACGGGCACCGCCGCGGCGTCACCGGGGAGCGGGGAACCGCGGGTGAGCCGGGCGTCGGTGAGTGGCTCACCCGTCCGCGCGGCGCCCACGAGCACCCGCCCCACGGCATCGTCGACGGCCCGCACCGCGCCCGCGGGGACGAGCTCGGCCGGCCACTCGCGGACGACGAGCGCCCCGGCGTCGAGCGTGGAACCCGCGGCGAGATCGGCCACGGCCACCACCACCGGCGTGCCGCGGGCCTGCGGGGCGAGCGCGAGGGCCACGGCGAGCACGGTGAGGAGGCCCGCGGCCCCACGCCGGAGCAGCGCCGTGCGCCGCCACCCGGGCGCCCCGAGGGGGGCGAGGAGGCGGACGGCGCGCCGCGGGGGGTCGTCGGTCATGCCGACGACGCTAGGACGACCTCAGGCCGAGCGGGGGAGGATCACACAACCTGTGGACGGCGCCGCCCCGATGTGGACAACTCAGCCCTTCGCGGCCGCGGGCGCCGGGGTGGCGGCGGACGATGTGGAGGAGGAACCGGAGTCCTTCTTGGTGCCGGTGCTCTCCGACGACTTCTTCTCGCCACCGCTCTTGTCGCCACCGCTCTTCTCACCGCTCGAGCTCTCGCTCGACGACGCGGCGGGCTTCGAGTCGCCGTTGGGCACTGCCCCCGCGCGGCTGTCGGTGCGGTAGAAGCCGCTGCCCTTGAACACGATCCCGACGGAGGAGAAGACCTTGCGCAACGCACCCGAGCACTCCGGGCACACGGTCAGCGACGCATCGGAGAACGACTGCACGGCCTCGAACCGGTGGTCGCAGGCTGTGCAGGCGTACTGGTAGGTGGGCACGCTCGTGGTCCTTCCGGGACGTCTTGGCACTCTCGCGCACTGAGTGCCAGCATAACCCGGGAAGGTCAGCCGTTCTTCCCGAGGAGCGTGTAGCCCGCAAGCGGGAGCAGCGCGGCCGACATCGGATGGTCGTGGGGCTCGGCGGGCAGCGCGTCCACCAGTTCGTCGTCGTCGATCACGATGACGAGCGGCACACCGGTGGCCACCAGCGGCAACGTCTGGTCGTAGTGGCCCTTCCCCCGGCCCAGGCGCACCCCGCGGCGGTCGGCGGCGAGGCCCGGCACGAGGATCAGGCGGGCCCGCGTGATCGCCGCGGGCCCCAGGCGGGGACCTGATGGTTCGCGCAGGCCGATGGGTCCGGGGGCGAGGGAGCCGGGGCCGTCGTGGCGGGCCCAGTCCAACGGGCCGCGCCCGGCGGGCACCACGGGCAGCAGCACCTCGTGCCCGGCGGCCCGGAGCTCCTCGACCCCCTCGGGGGACCAGGGCTCGGTGCCGATCGGCAGGTAGGCGCACACCGGGCCGCCGGTGTCGGCCGCGAGCGCGAGCGCGCCGCGGGTGAGCGCGGCCGCCCGGACGGTCCGGACGGCCGGGTCGAGGGCTCTGCGCGCGGCCAGGATCCGCCGCCGCCACACATCTTTGGAGGACTGCTCGTGATCGTCAGTGCGTGCCGTCACGCGGGCACGCTACCGGCGCGGATAAGGTTCGTGCCCATGACAGCGACGCCCTTCCGGTCGGCCGTGGTCCCCGCCGCAGGCCTGGGGACCCGGTTCCTGCCCACCACGAAGACCGTGCCCAAGGAGCTGCTGCCCGTCGTCGACACCCCGGGCATCGAACTCGTGGCCGCCGAGGCCGCGGAGGCCGGGGCCGAGCAGCTGCTCATCGTCACCTCGCCGGGCAAGGACGCCGTCGCCGCGCACTTCGCCGACTCCTCCGAGCTGGAGAAGACCCTCGCCGCCCGCGGCAAGGAGAACCTGGTCGCGAAGGTGCGCCGGGCCCACGAGCTGCTCGAGGTCCGCACCGTCACCCAGGACGAGCCGCTGGGTCTCGGTCACGCCATCGGCTGTGTCCGCGGCGCGCTGGCCGACGACGAGCAGGCGTTCGCGGTCCTGCTCCCGGACGACCTGGTGCTCCCCACCGGCGTGCTGACCCGCATGGCCGCGGTGCGCGAGCAGTTCGGCGGGAGCGTGCTCTGCGCGTTCGACATCCCGCGCGAGGAGATCTCCGCCTACGGCGTCTTCGACGTCAGCGACACCGACGACCCGGACGTCAAGCAGGTCCACGGCATGGTCGAGAAGCCCGCCGCGGCCGACGCCCCCTCCACCTTCGCCGCGGCCGGGCGCTACCTGCTCGACGTCGCCGTGTTCGACGCGATCGACCGCATCACCCCCGGCGCGGGCGGCGAGCTGCAGATCACCGACGCGATCGCGCTGCTGATCTCCGAGGGCCACCCGGTCCACGTGGTCGTCCACCGCGGCGGCCGCCACGACCTCGGCAACCCGGGCAGCTACGTCCGCGCGTTCGTCGACTTCGCCCTGGAACACCCCGACTACGGCCCCGAGCTGCGCACCTGGCTGGCCGCGCGCCTGGCGGACTGAGCTGGCATGCGCACGGTCGACGAACAGCTCACACGGATCCTCGACGGGGTGGTCCGCCCGGCACCCGTGCGGGTGTCGATCTCCGAGGCGTACGGCCTGCGGTGCGCCGAGGAGGTGGTCGTGTCCCGGCCCCTGCCCGGTTTCGACCAGGCGGCCGTCGACGGCTACGCGGTGCGCAGCGTCGACCTGGTCGGCGCGTCGGAGGCGGAGCCGGCGTCGCTGCCGGTGGTCGGGGAGATCCCGGCCGGGTCCCGGCAGCCGCTGCGCCTGCAGCCGGGCCAGGCCGTCCGCGTCACCGCGGGGGCGCCCCTGCCCACGCTGGCCGACGCGGTCGTCCCGCTGGGCTACACCGACGGCGGGTCCGCCCGGCTCGTGGCGACGCGGGGGGTGCCGTCCGCGGCGTTCGTCCGGCGCGTCGGGGAGGACGTTCAGCCCGGCGACGTCGCCGTCCGCCGGGACGCGGTCGTCGGCCCCACGCAGGTGGGACTCCTCGCCGCCGCGGGCCGCGACAAGCTGCTGGTGCACCCCCGGCCGCGGGTGTCGATCATCTCCGTCGGCGACGAGCTGGTCGACGTCGCGCGCACGCCGGGGGCCGGTCAGGTCGCCGACGTCTGCTCGCACGCGCTCTCCGCCGCCGCCCGCGACGCGGGGGCCGACACGGGCAAGGCCGGGCTCGTCCGCGGCGACGCGCGCGAGATCGGCGCCGCGATGCAGGACCGGCTGCCGTTCAGCGATGTCATCGTGGTGTGCGGGGCGGCGGGCGGGCACGCGGGCGCGGAGGTGCACGCGGCGCTGGCGGGCCTCGGCGATCTCGACTCCACGCGCGTCGCCATGCACCCCGGCTCGACGCAGGCCTTCGGGCGGCTCGGCCCGGATGCGGTGCCCACGTTCATCTTCCCGTCCCACCCGGCCACCGCCCTGCTGCTGTTCGAGGTGTTCGTGCGGCCGCTGCTGCGCACGGCGCTGGGCCGGCCGGACCCGTACCGGCGCACCATGACGGCCCGGCTGACGTCCCCGATCTCGTCGCGGCCCGGCCGCCGCGGTTACCTGCGCGCGCGGCTGCTGCGCGAGCAGGCCACCGGGGAGTACCTGGTCCAGCCGTTGGGGACGTCGGGCACGCACCTGCTGTCGTCGCTGGGGGAGTCCAACGGGCTGATCGTGGTGGGCGAGGACGTCACGGAGGCCACCGTCGACGAGGTCGTCACCGTCGCGTTCCTGCCTGCGCCTGCGTGATGGCCCCCTCCTGATGGCCGTTCCGTTCCCGGCCGGGGGACGGCACCCGGGCTGGCCCGCCCGCCTCGGCGCGCTGCGGGTCGGCACCGGCGTGGTGGAGCTGCGGCCGGTGCGGCTGCTCGACGGCGCGGCGTGGTCGTCGCTGCGCCTGCGCGACGAGGCCCACCTCGCGCCGTGGGAGCCGACGATGCCCGGGACCTGGGCGCAGCGGCACTCGTCGGCGGAGTGGCCGGGCCGGTGGATGCTGCTGCGGTCGGCGGCGCGCAAGGGCACCGCGCTGCCGTTCGCGATCACGCTCGACGGCCGCCTCGCCGGGCACGTCATGATCGGCAACGTCGTGCGCGAGCCGCTGCTCTCGGCGTACGTGGGGTACTGGTGCGACCGGGGCGTCACGGGGTCGGGGGTCACCACGGCGGCCGTCGCGCTCGCCGTCGACCACTGCCTGGGCCCCGCGGGGCTGCACCGCATCGAGGCGACCGTCCGGCCGGAGAACTCCGCCAGCCGCCGTGTGCTGGTGAAGCTCGGCTTCCGCGAGGAGGGGCTCTTCCGGCGCTACCTCGACGTCGACGGGGCCTGGCGCGACCACCTCTGCTTCGCGATGACCGCCGAGGAGGTCCCGGTGGGCGGGCTCGCGGGCCGGTTGGTGGCATCCGGACGGGCCGAACGGGCCTGATCACCCACACGAGTCACACGGGTCACTGCCGACCCTGGGGTGAACCTCGCGGTCACGGCGCGTCGTTGCCCGGTTCCGCAGGTTTCCCTCACTACCGTGGTGTCCGGGAGCGATCTTGGGCCGGGGAGGGTCCTCGTGTCGCCCCTCGCGCCGACGGGGAGGAGGCTGCCAGTGCCCAGCTCGTTGATCTTCGTCGGGCTGGTCGTGCTCTGGTTGCTGATCCTTGTGCCGGCGGTGGCGCGACACCAGCAGGAGGTGGCCCGGCCCAGCTATGCCGCCCTCTCCGGGCGGGTGCTCGACCGGCCGCAGCGCCGGTACCGGATCCAGGAGGTGGACGACGTGGACGAGTCCGACGACGACGCACGCGGCACGACCCGGCTCGAGGAGTCCGCGCGGATCCCCGCTGCGCGCCCGGCTTCCGACGAGGCGGACGACGTGGCCGACGATGACGCCTACGAGCAGGACGACTACGAGCAGGACGCGTACGAGGACCACGACGGCGGCGGGTACGAGGACGGCTGGGAGCGCCCGGCCCCGCGCTACCGCCCCGGCCGCGGCGGCTTCGACCCCGAGGCCGCGGCGATCACCGCCCGCGCCCGCTACGCGTTCCGGCAGCGCGTGGTGCTCGGTCTGCTCGTCACGACGGTGCTGTCCGCGCTGATCGCCGTGATCGCCGTTCCCGCGCTGTGGTGGCTCACCGCCGTCGCCGGGGCCGGGCTCGTCGGCTACCTCGTCTACCTACGCCGCCAGGTCACGATGGAGGAGTCGATCCGCGACCGCCGCGCCGCGCGCATGGCCGGCACCCGTCGCCGGGCCGCGGCCGAGGACCCCGAGCTCGACGAGTGGGCCCGCCGCGGCCGGGAGGCCGCCCGCCCGGCCGCGCAGGACGGCGACGGCCACGAGGACGAGGTCGACGACGCCGACGACGAACTCGACGGCGACCTCGCCGAGGACGACCCGGACCGCGTCGCGGGCACCGGTGAGCCGATCGGGCCGCTGCGCGTCACCGGCGCCGACGCGGCCGAGCAGCCCGCCCTCCCGCGCCTGACCCCGGCCCCGCCGCCCCTCGTCCCGGCCGGCACGACGGTCGTCGGAGACGACCTCGACGACCCCGAACTGCACGATCTCGAGGGCCCCGTCCGCCCCGACTACCGCCGTGCGGCGGGGGAGTGAGCGGCTGGTAGGGTTTCTCAGGTCCGCCTCGGCGGGCATCGGGGCTGTGGCGCAATTGGTAGCGCGCTTCGTTCGCATCGAAGAGGTCAGGGGTTCGATTCCCCTCAGCTCCACCCCGAACGGCCTGGTCAGGGTGCTCTCGCACTCGATGACCAGGCCGTTCGTCGTGTCAGCGGTGACGCAGCAGCGCCGTCGTGGGCGGTCGCCGGCGTGCCGGCGACCAGTGCCGAGACCGTCGACCGGTGCCGGGCGGTCATCCTCCGGGAGCCGGGCGTACACGAGCGTCTCGACCCGGCGGGGTTCGCCGTCCGGGCGCGCGGACGGCGTGCGCGGGCCGGACCCCGGTCCGACCGCCCCGGGGCGCTTGGTCCGGCGGCACGGCTGTGCCACGGTCTGCGCATGACGGCGACGGGCGGTGGAGTGGTGGTCGCGCGCTGGCTGGAGGCGCTGCTCGCACTCGCCCGGACCGGTCGGGACAGGTCGGAGTCCGAAACGCTCGTCGCGGTGGCCGACACCGTGCGTTCGGTGCTCGGCTACGGGTCCGTCGCGGTGAACGTGTACCGCCCGGCGTGGCACGACTACGAGGTCGTGCTCGTGATCGGGGACGCCGAGGCGAAGGCCGCGCTGATGCACACCACCAACGACTACGGGGTGCTGCACGACCAGCTGCTGCTGCCGCAGTTCGAGCGCCTCCCGGGGGTGTACTTCCTGACCGCGGGCGACGCGGTCTGGGACGACATGGAGCACACCTACACACCGGCCCCCGGGCCCGGCGACTGGCTGCCCGACGACGGACTCGTCGTCGCGCTGCGGTCGTCGACGGGGGAGCCGCTGGGTCTGCTGTCGGTGGACCAACCGGCGTCGGGGTGCCGCCCCACCGACGCGGAGCTGCAGATGCTGGTGGCCGTGAGCGCCCATGGCGCCCTCGCACTGGACACGGCCCGGCTCAACCGTGCGGCCGCGCGGCACCGTGACGCGCTGATGGCCCTCGCCGCGTTCTCGGCGCAGCTCGGTACCCACACCGCTGACGCGGCCGTGCTCGACCGGGTCCGCGCCGTGGTGACCGAGGCGTTCGGGTTCGGCTCGGTGACGGCGTACCTGCGCCGGGAGGAGTGGCTGGCCCCGGTGACCGCCGACGCCGCCCCGATCCCGCTGCGCGCGGTGGTCGCGGCGCTCGACCGGTCGGACCCGCCCGCCGAGGCCGGTTGCCCGGTGGTGGTGGGACGGGCCTGGTCCGCCCCGGCCCCGGCCCCGGCCCCGGCCCCGGCCCCGGAGACGGTGCGCGGGCGACCCGGGCCGCGGGCCTGGCACGAGGACCGGTTGCTGGTCCCGCTGTGCGGGCGCGGCGGCTCGCTCCTCGGACTGCTCGTCCTCGACGACCCGGACGACGGGCTGCTCCCCGACCCGCAGACCGTGCGGGAGCTGCGGTTGCTGGCGGATCAGGCCGCCGCGGCGCTCACGGTCGTGCAGAACCGCTCCGAGCTCGACCACCAGGCCCATCATGACGTGCTCACCGGTCTGCGGAACCGACGCGACCTGGAGGTGCTGCTCGACGAGCTGACCCGCCGCGTCGACGGGGTCGCGGTCCTGCTGTGCGACCTGGACCACTTCAAGGCCGTCAACGACCGGTTCGGCCACGCCGTCGGCGACCGGGTGCTGGAACGGGTGGGCAGCCTGCTGCGCGAGCAGGCGCGCGACGGTGACATCGCCGTCCGCTACGGGGGTGAGGAGTTCTGCCTCCTGCTCCCCGCGACCGACGACGCCGGTGCCCGGGTCGCCGCCGAGCGGCTCCGCGCGGCCACACCGACCTACCTCGCCGACATCGTCGACGGCCAGACGATGTCGGTGGGGGTGGCCGCGGTGGGGGTGGTCGGCGGTGGCGGGGAGGCTCTGCTGCGCGGGGCCGACGCCGCGCTGTACGCGGCGAAGCGGGCCGGCCGCGACTGCTGCTTCGCGGCGAGGGGTGCCGACCGTCCCGAGCGGGTCGTCCGCAGGCCCGTCCCGACCTGACGCCGGGCCGCACCCCTCCAGTCTCCGCGGGATGACGACCCTGCGCCGCGCCCTCGTCCTCGCAGCGCTCGCGGTACTGGCGGCCCTGCTCGCCGGCCTCGCCGTGCTCGACCCGTTCCACCTGCGGCACGTGCAGTGGTTCGTCGCGGTGACGGTGCTCCTGACGATCGTGCTGCTCACGGCCGCGCCGGCCGTCGCGGTGCGGCTGTTCGCGCTCCGCGTGCTCGTGCCGGTGCTGGGCGGGATCCTCGCCGTGGGATGGGCTCTCACGGCCTGGCTCGCGGTCGGCCTGGACGATCCGCGTTCGGCCGTCGTGGAGGTGGTGTCGGGCGACCGGCGGCTGGTGGTGCAGGAGGGCCAGGGGTTCTCGATCGACCCGGTGTTCGGCGTCGTGCTGCGGGCCGGGGCCGAGGGGCCCTTCGAGCAGGAGGTGCTGGTGTGGCGGGGGGATCCGGAGGGTGCGGGGCCGGACGAGGTCGCGTTCCGCGGGTCCGACGAGGTGGAGGTCCGCACCGGTGGTTGTGTCCTGGTGTCGCGGGTGGAGCCGGTGACACTGAGCGTCGACCCCGTGCACCGGGGGTCGGCGGGCTGCTAGCTCTTGGCCCGCCAGGACGGCAGCCAGAGCTGGGCGTCCCACATCTCCTGGGTGATCGGCAGCCCGTTCATGATCGGCCACATCCACGCGAAGTTGGCGACGACGAGCCCGACCCACAGCCCGACGAGCATGATCCCGGTCTGCCGGCGCTCGCGCGGGGCGTCGGCCCGGCCGAGGATCTCGCCCATCACCAGCACCGTGCCCAGCACCAGGAACGGCACGACCGGGGCCATGTAGAAGAAGTACATCTGGCGGTCGATGTTGAGGAACCACGGGACGATGCCCGCCCCGTACCCGACGAGCACGGCGGCGTAGCGCCAGTCGTGGCGGGTCGCGACGCGCCAGATCGCGAACCCCAGTACGCCGAACGCGGGCCACCACAGCGCCGGGGTGCCGATGAGCATCACGGCGCTGACGCAGTCGTTCGTGCCGCAGCCGACGACCTGCTCGCCGGAGGCGAAGTAGTAGAGCATCGGCCGCAGCCCCATCGGCCACGTCCACGGCTTCGACTCCCACGGGTGCTCGCCGCTGACGGCGGTGGTGAGGCCGGCGTGGAAGTCGAGGACGTGACCGCTGTAGTGGACGAGTGCACGCAGTGCCGCGGGCAGGAACGACGGCCCGTCGGTGGCGTAGCGGTCGATCGCGGTCTCGTTGCCGAACCACGCCCACCATCCCGACAGGTACGCCAGCACCGGCACGAGCGCGAGCGCCCACAGCGCGGGCCCGAGGTCGCGCACGACCGTGCCCCGCAACGGCCGTTCGACGCCCGCCGAGCGCCGGGCGGTGAGGTCCCAGAGCACGGCGAGCACGGCGAACGCGGCCAGCCAGTAGAGCCCCGACCACTTGATCGCGCAGCCCAGCCCGAGCAGGACGCCGGTGGCCAGGCGCCACCAGCGCCAGCCCAGCCGCGGGCCGAACGGGGTGTCGCCGATCCGGCCCTGGGCGACGACGAGCGCCATCCGTTCGCGCACGTCGTCGCGGTCGCGGACCAGCGTGGCGAACGCGGCCAGCACGAACAGCGCGGCGAACGCGTCGAGCATGCCCATCCGGGACTGCACGTGCGAGAGCCCGTCGCAGATCAGGAGGACGCCCGCGACGCCGCCGAGCAGGGTGGAGCGGGTCAGCCGCCGCGCCACCCGCACGATGATCAGGACGGCGAGCACGCCCGTGAACGCCGCCGACGCGCGCCAGCCGAACCCGTCGTAGCCGAACAGGAGCTCACCGATCGCGATGAGCTGCTTGCCCAGCGGCGGGTGCACGATCAGCTCGAAGCCGGGGTTGTCCTCGACGCCGCCGTTGCGCAGCATCTGCCAGGCCTGCGGCACGTAGTGCTTCTCGTCGAAGACGGGGGTGCCGCCGTCGGTGACACGGCCGAGATCAACGAACCGCACGACGAGCGCGACCAGCGCGAGCCCGATCGCGACGACCCAGCCGCGGACGCGGTCGGTCGGCGGCGGGGCCCCGAGGTGTGCCGGCGGGACCGGCGGGGCGGGCGCCAGCGGGGGCTCCGGGCCGAGCGGGTGGCTGCCCGGCGTCGGCTCCCGGTCGTCGACCGGGACCGTCGCGACGCGGGGGCGCGCGGCGAGGGAACGGTCGGTCACCGGCCCGATGGTAGGCCGCTCGTAGTGTGGGCCACATGTCGACCGATGCCGGAGTGCCCGGGATGCTGCTCGTGGCGGCCACCCCGCTCGGTGACGCGCGCGACGCGTCGGCCCGTCTCGTCGAGGCGATCGGCACCGCCGACGTCATCGCCGCGGAGGACACGCGGCGGTTCCGGTCGCTCGCCGCGGCGCTCGGCGTCACGGTCACCGGGAAGGTGATCAGCCATTACGACGCCGTCGAGGCGGCCCGGCTGCCCGGCCTGCTCGACGACGTGCGCGGCGGCCGCACCGTACTGCTCGTCTCCGACGCGGGGATGCCCGCGGTGTCGGACCCGGGCTACCGGCTCGTCGCCGCGGCGGCGGCGCAGGACCTGCCGGTGACGTGCCTGCCCGGCCCGTCGGCCGTCACGACGGCGCTCGTCCTCTCCGGCCTGCCGGTGGAGCGGTTCTGCTTCGAGGGCTTCGCGCCGCGCCGGGGCGGGGAGCGGACGCGGTGGCTGCAGGGCCTGGTCGCCGAGCCGCGCGCCACGGTGTTCTTCGAGTCGCCGCACCGCCTGGCCGACACCCTCGCCGCCGCCGTCACGGTGCTGGGCGCCGACCGCCGCGCCGCGGTGTGCCGGGAGCTGACGAAGAAGCACGAGGAGGTCCTGCGCGGGCCGCTGGCCGAGCTGGCCGCATGGGCGGAGGAGGGACCGGTGCGCGGGGAGATCACGGTGGTGCTGGCGGGCGCCGCACCGACGACGGCGCCGCCGGTGGAGTCGCTCGTCGACGCGGTGGCGGAGCGGGTGGCCGACGGCGAGCGGCTCAAGGACGCGGTCGCCGCGGTGGCCGGGGCGGCCGGGGTGGGCAAGCGCGACCTCTACGAGGCCGCCCTCGCCGCCCGCGACTGACCCCGCCCCGGCGAGTTTTCCGTCGGGGCACGCCGTCTTTGCCGATCGCGTCCGGGAGTGCGGGCGTCAGCGGCGGACTCGCCGAGCGGCGGCGGCAAACTCGCCGGGCGGCGGCGGCAAACTCGCGGGGTGGCGGCGGCAAACTCGCCGGGCGGCGGCGGCGAACTCGCGGGGTGGGGGCGGCAAACTCGCCGGGTGGGGGTCGGGGGGCGGGGTCAGGGGCCGGGGGCCGGGACCGTCGCGACCGGGCTCGGGGTGCCGCGGAGCCTCCGCACCACCGGTTCCACCACCCGGGCCGCCACCGGGCCGATCACGGCCATGAGCAGGACGTAGGTGGTGGCCAGTGCGGCGAGCCGGTCGTCGACGGCCGCGTAGCTCACCGCCAGCCCCGCGATGACGATCGAGAACTCCCCGCGGGCCACGAGCGCGGCCCCGGCCCGGGCGCGGCCGAGCGGGCCGATGCCCTGCCTCCGCGCCGCCCACCAGCCCGTCGCGATCTTCGTGGCGGTGGTGGAGACGGCGAGCACGACGGCCCAGCCGAGCATCGGCGGGATCGACGCCGGGTCGGTGTTGAGGCCGAACACGACGAAGAACACGGCGGCGAACAGGTCGCGCAGCGGTTCGAGCAGTTTGGTGGCGTTCTCCGCGGTGGACCCGGAGATCGCGATGCCGAGCAGGAACGCCCCGACGGCGGCGGAGACCTGCATCGCCTGCGCGAACCCGGCGACGAGCAGGGCGAGCCCGAGCACCTTGAGCAGGAAGACCTCGCGGTCGGGGGAGTCGACGAGCGCGGAGACGTAGCGGCCGTAGCGCAGCGCCACCAGCAACACGACCGCGAGCACCGCCACCGACACCGCGACGGCCGTGAGCCCGCCGACCAGTGACACCCCGATCAGCACCGCCGTGAGGATCGGCAGGTAGACGGCCATCACGAGGTCCTCGAACACGAGGATCGACAGCACCACCGGGGTCTCGCGGTTGCCGAGGCGGCCGAGGTCGGCGAGCACCTTCGCGATGATCCCGGACGAGGAGATGTAGGTGACGCCGCCGAGCACCAGCGCCCCGACCGGGCCCCAGCCCAGGATCAGCGCGACGGCGACGCCCGGCGCGGCGTTGAGCACGATGTCGAGCAGCCCCGCCGTCCACGACCGCTTCAGCCCGGTGACGAGCTCGGCCGCGGAGTACTCCAGCCCGAGCAGCAGGAGCAGCAGCACCACGCCGACCTCGCCGGCCAGACTCGTGAACTCCTCGATGCCGCCCAGCGGGACGAGCCCGCCGTTGCCGAACGCCAGGCCGCCGATCAGGTAGAGCGGGATCGGGGAGAGCCCGATCCGGCCGGCGAGGCGGCCCAGCAGCCCGAGCACGAAGAACACCCCGCCCAGCTCGAGCAGGTGCAGGGCCGATTCCTCCACGGCGTCAGCCCTTCTTCAGGATCGCGACGGCGTTGTCGAGCCCTTCGGTCGTGCCGACGGTGACCATGAGGTCGCCCGCGGTCAGCGTGAAGTCGGGAGTGGGCGACGGCAGGACCTGGCCCGCGCGCATCACCGCGACGACGGACACCCCGGTGCGCGTGCGCAGGGCGGTGTCGCCCAGCGTGCGCCCGTCGAACGGCGGCCCGACCGGGATCTGCCGGGTGTGGATCCCCGGCAGCTCGCGGTGTTCGCCGGTGAGCTGGGCCACGAGCTGCGGCCCGCCGAGCAGGTTGGCCAGCGCCCCGGCCTCGTCGGGCGCGAGCGGGATCTCGGCCAGCGAGGCGTCCGGGTCGTCGACGTGGGAGATGATCAGCTCGATCTGGCCGTCGCGGTGGGAGACGACCCCCACGCGGCGGCCGTTGCGCAGCGCGAAGTCCTTGCGTACACCGATGCCTGGGAGCGGCGTCACCTCTACGTTCACGTGTCCACGGTAGCCGTAGCGGGTAGCTCGTCCCATGACGTCACCCCACGTCCTGGTCCTGTTCGGCGCGTCCGGCGACCTGGCGAAGCGCAAGTTGTTCCCGGGCCTGTTCCGCCTGCACCGCGCGGGGCTCCTGCCGGATGTCCGGATCATCGGCACCGGCCGGCACTCGCCCGGCTCCGACGAGGAGTTCCGCGACTCGGTCGCCCCCGAGGACGGGGGTGACGAGTGGGCGGGGTTCGCGTCCGGCATCCGGTTCGTCGTGTCCTCGGCCGACGACGGCGACGACCTCGCGGCGGCCGTCGCCGAGGCCGAGAAGGACCTCGGCGGCGACGACGTCCGGCGGCTGCTCTACCTGTCGGTGCCCCCGTCGGCGATGGAACCGATGATCGCGATGCTCGACTCCACCGGTCTCGCCGAGCGCGCGCACCTCGTCCTGGAGAAGCCGTTCGGCAGCGACCTGGCCTCGGCGAAGGCGCTCAACGAGGCGGTCCTGGGCACCTTCGGCGAGGACGACGTCTTCCGCATCGACCACTTCCTGGGCAAGGAGGCGGTGCAGAACATCCTCGCGCTGCGCTTCGCCAACGGGCTGATGGAGCCGGTCTGGAACGCCCAGCACATCGCCTACGTGCAGATCGACGTGCCCGAGGAGATCGGGATCGAGGGCCGGGCGTCTTTCATGGAGTCGACGGGCACGTTCCGCGACATGATCTCCACGCACCTGTTCCAGCTGCTCGGGTTCGTCGCGCTGGAACCGCCCGTCGTCCTCGACGCCGACGCGCTGCACGAGGAGAAGGCCAAGGTCTTCCGTGCGGTCCGCCCGCTCGACCCCGGGCGCGTGGTGTTCGGCCAGTACGCGGGCTACCGCGACGAGGACGGCGTCGACGACGACTCCGACGTCGAGACGTTCGTCGCGATCGAGGCCCACGTCGACAACTGGCGGTGGAAGGGCGTGCCGTTCCTGCTGCGCACCGGCAAGTCGATGGGCGCCACCCGGCGGACGATCACGCTCGGTTTCCGGGAGCCGCCGCTGGCGATGTTCGAGGGCGAGACCGACGGCGCGCCGAACGAGCTGGTGCTGGAGCTGACCGACGAGCCGCACATCTCCCTCGACATCCGCACCAAGACGCCCGGACCCGAGCTCGTGCTGCAGGCCCACACGCTGTCGCTGCGGTTCGGCGGCGAGGACTCGCTGGAGGCCTACGAGAAGCTCCTCCTCGACGCGATGGCGGGCGACCACACGCTGTTCACCAGCACGCGCGAGGTGGAGCGGCTCTGGGAGCTGTGCGATCCGGTGCTCGCCGACCCGCCGCCCGTGCGCACCTACGAGCAGGGGTCGTGGGGACCGCAGGAGGCGCTCGACCTGGCGGGCGAGCGCGGCTGGCGGCTGCCCGGGTGAGCTACCTCCCGATCGCCGAGCACGGCCTGATCGGCGACCTGCGCTCGGCCGCGCTCGTCGGCACCGACGGCACCGTCGACTGGTTCTGCCCCGGCCGCTTCGACGCGCCCAGCGCGTTCGCCGCCGTCCTCGACACCGAGGGCGGCGGGCACTGGGCGATGACGCCGACCTGCGAGGTCGCCTCGCGCAGCCAGTTCTACTACCCGGACTCCGCCGTGCTCGTCACGCGCTTCCTCACCGAGCACGGCATCGTCGAGTGCCAGGACTTCATGCCCGTCGGCGACGGTCCGCAGCGACTGGTGCGGCGCGTGCTGAACGTGCGGGGCGAGGTCGGGATGCGGACCGAGGTCGTGCCGCGCCCCGGGTACGCGCGCGAGCGGGCCGCGGCCAAGGCGGTGCCGGGCGGCGTCCTGTTCACCGGCGAGGACCTGACGCTCGCCCTGGGCAGCTCCGTCGCGCTGACGACGGGCGACGCCGACGCGTCCGCGGAGTTCCGGCTCGACGCGGGGGAGAGCGCGCTGTTCGTGCTCGCCGTCGGGGACCCCTCCGACGACGTGCCGGACGACCTCGCGCCGTCCGACGTCGACGCGCTGTTCGACGCCACGCTGCGGTTCTGGCGCGACTGGCTCACCAGCTCGACCTACACCGGGCGCTGGCGCGAGATGGTGCACCGCTCCGCGATCACGCTCAAGCTGCTGACCCACGAACCGACCGGCGCGATCGTCGCCGCCCCGACGATGGGGCTGCCCGAGGAGCTCGGCGGCGAGCGCAACTGGGACTACCGCTACGTGTGGCTGCGCGACGCCGCGTTCTCCCTCTACGCACTGCTGCGCCTGGGGTTCACCCGCGAGGCGGGCGCGTTCGTCGGGTGGCTGACCGACCGCTTCACCGAGCCGCGCGACGACGAGAGCGGCCCGCTGCGCGTCATGTACACCATCGACGGCGACCCGTCGCCCGCCGAGGTCGAGCTGGAGCACCTGTCCGGCTACCGCGGCTCGGCGCCGGTGCTCGTCGGCAACGGGGCGGGCGACCAGCTCCAGCTCGACGTCTACGGCGAGATCATCGACTCGGTCTACCTCTACGACAAGTACGGCGCCGGGATCTCCCACGACGACTGGCGGAACCTCTGCGGGGCCATCGACTGGCTGCGCGAGCACTGGGACCGGCCCGACGAGGGCATCTGGGAGACCCGCGGCGGCCGCGGCGACCACGTCTACTCGCGGCTGATGTGCTGGGTCGCGCTGGAGCGCATGATCCGGATGGCCCGCCGTCGTGGCCTGCCCGGTGACCTCGCCGGGTGGACCACGACCCGCGACGAGATCTACCACCAGATCATGGACCGCGGCTGGGACGCGGAGCGCGGCGCGTTCGTGCAGCGCTACGACGCCGACACGCTCGACGCGTCGGTGCTGCTCATGCCGATGGTCAAGTTCGTGGCGCCGACCGAGCCGCGGTTCCTCTCGACGCTGCGCGCGATCGAGGAGGAGCTCGTCGTCGACACCCTGGTCTTCCGCTACGACGCCCCGGACGGCATCGACGGCGACGAGGGCACGTTCTCGATGTGCTCGTTCTGGTACGTCGAGGCGCTCACCCGCGCCGGACGGCTGCCGGAGGCCCGGGTGGCGCTGGAGAAGATGTTCACCTACGCCAACCACCTCGGGCTCTACGCCGAGGAGATCGGTCTGACCGGCGACCAGCTGGGCAACTTCCCGCAGGCCTTCACCCACCTGTCGCTGATCAGCGCGGCGATCAACCTGGACCGGGCGCTGGGCTGATCACCCCGACCGGCGCGCCCGGTAGGCCGCGGCGGCCACGCGGTTGGTGCACGCCGTACTGCAGAAGCGCCGCGAGCGGTTACGGGACAGGTCGACGACCACCCCCTCGCAGGTGTCGTCGGCGCAGATCGACAGCCGGGCCATCTCGTCGGCGCGGATGACGTCGACCATCGCCATCGCGGTCTCCACGGCGATCTGGTCGGCCAGCGGGGCGGCGGGGTCGGTGGCGTGCAGGTGGTAGTCCCAGCCGTCGTGGCGCACCAGCCGCGGCCGGGCGTCGCGCTCGGCCAGCGTCCGGTTGACGAGCAGGACCGCGGTGTCCCGGTCGGCGGTGAGCAGCTCGCGCAGCGGCCCGCGCAGCGCCCGGACCTCCTCCAGCTCGGCGGCGTCGCCGTCATGGGTGCCGGTGTAGGCGAACTCGACGTAGAACGCGTCGAGCTCGGCGACCGTCGTCAGGGTGTCGGGCGCCAGTGCGGAGTTGGCGAGGACGACCGCCGCCTGCAGCGACATGTTGGTGTCATGAGCGAAGACCACGTTGACACCTTACGCACCGACACCTAGCGTCATGACCCATGGCGACGTTGACACATGACAGCTCCGCGCGGCTCACCTCGGGGCTGGGCCTGGCCGTGGTGTCCGCGGCGTCGTTCGGCCTCTCCGGTCCGCTGGCCAGAGGGTTGATGGACGCGGGCTGGTCCGCGGCCGCGGCGGTGGCGGTCCGGGTGCTGCTGGCGGCGCTGGTGCTCGTGCCGGTCGCGCTGCGGCAGCTGCGCGGGCGCTGGGCCCCGGTCCGGCGCAACGTCGGGCTGCTCGTCGGGTTCGGCCTGCTCGCCGTCGCCGGGTGCCAGCTGGCGTACTTCACCGCGGTGGCGCACATGGAGGTCGGGGTCGCGCTGCTCATCGAGTACACCGCGCCCGTCGCGGTCGTGCTGTGGCTCTGGCTGCGGCAGGGCCAGCGACCCGGCCGGTTGACGGCGCTCGGTGCCGTGCTCGGGGCCGCCGGTCTGGTGCTCGTACTCGACGTGCTGTCCGGCGCCGACGTCAGCGTCGTCGGGGTGCTGTGGGCCCTGGGGGCGATGGTCGGGGCGGCGTCGTACTTCGTGCTGTCCTCGCGCGACGTCGAGGGTCTGCCCGCCGTCGTGCTGGCCGCGGGCGGTCTGCTCGTCGGCGGCGTCACCCTGCTGCTCGCGGGGGCGGTGGGGATCCTGCCGTTCACGGTGTCGGCCGCACCGGTCGCGTTCAGCGGGTTCGTCGTGGCGTGGTGGGTCCCGGTGCTCGCGCTCGGCCTCGTCACCGCCGCGCTCGCCTACGTCAGCGGCATCGCGGCCACCCGCAGGCTCGGCTCGCGCCTCGCGTCCTTCGTCGCCCTGGGTGAGGTGCTCGCCGCGCTCGTCTTCGCGTGGGTGCTGCTGGCGGAGGCGCCGTCGGTGGTCCAGCTGCTCGGCGGCCTGCTGATCCTGGCCGGCGTCGTCGTGGTCAAGGCGGGGGAGGCGCGGACGGTCACCGTGCCGTCGGTGGTGCCGGCGTCCGTCGCATCAGCGCCCGCTCCGCCGGCGTGACGGCGCCGCCAGCCGGGCGGTGTGCCAGGCCAGTGCCTTGTCCTCGTCGAAGTAGAGGTCGTGCCGATGCCGGTGCACCGCGACCGGATGACGGGTGGTGGCGCGGCGGGCGTAGAGGTCGGCGAGCACGGGCTCGGGCAGTCCGGCGAGCCGGGCCAGCTCGGCGCGGCTGATCAGCGTGCGGCCGTTGCGCACGATCCGGGCCGGCGAGGGCGCGGGATGGAGCTGGGCGTGGATCCACGCGAGCAGCGTGGCCTCGTCGAAGTAGCGGCGCCTGCCCACGGCGGCGACCGGCGGCGGGTGCCCGTTGCGGTCGCGGTCGCGGTACCAGGCCTCCCCGGTCGTCGCGGGGACGCCGAGGCGGCGGAGCAGCTCCGCCCGGGTGGTCACGATCCGACCGTCGTGGAGGCGGCGGTCAGGTGACGACACGGTCACGAGACTAGGGCGGTCGCCGTGATCGATCGGCCGATCGGCGAAAGCGGCACGGGGATTTGACCTGGCGCACGCCGGTGTCACAGGGACGAAACACCACCGGCACGGCGGATTCGTAGCGTCGATCGGCCGAGCTCGTGCGCGGCCGTGGAGCGAGCCGATCGAAGGGCCGGAAAATGAGTGGAAACACCGTTCGTCTGCAGGCGATCAAGGACGTCGAGGCCTACGTCCCGCCGACGATCAGCTACGCCGGGGAGGCCCCCGGCGAGGTGTTCGGCGAGAACGTGTTCAACAGGGCCGTGATGCAGAAGCGGCTGCCGAAGTCGGTGTTCCGGTCGGTCATGGCGACGATCGAGCGCGGTGCCCGGCTCGACCCCCTGGTCGCCGACGCCGTCGCGTCCGCGATGAAGGACTGGGCCCTGGAGAAGGGCGCCACCCACTACGCGCACGTCTTCTACCCGCTGACCGGGCTCACCGCGGAGAAGCACGACAGCTTCCTGGAGCCCGTCGCCGACGGCTCCGCGCTCGCCGAGTTCGCCGGGAAGACCCTCGTCCAGGGCGAGCCGGACGCGTCCAGCTTCCCCAGCGGAGGGCTGCGCAACACCTTCGAGGCCCGTGGCTACACCGGCTGGGACGTCACCAGCCCGGCGTACGTCCTGGAGAACCCGAACGGCAACACCCTGTGCATCCCGACGGTGTTCGTCTCGATGACCGGTGAGGCGCTCGACCACAAGACGCCGCTGCTGCGCTCGCAGCAGGCGATGGGCGTGCACGCCGAGCGCGTGCTGAAGCTGTTCGGGCACGAGAGCCCGGGCCACATCGTGTCGTTCTGCGGCCCGGAGCAGGAGTACTTCCTGGTCGACCGGCACTTCTTCCTCGCCCGGCCCGACCTGCTCAACGCCGGCCGCACCCTGTTCGGCGCGAAGCCGCCGAAGGGGCAGGAGTTCGACGACCACTACTTCGGCGCCATCCCCGAGCGCGTGCTCGGGTTCATGATGGACACCGAGCGGGAGCTGTTCAAGCTCGGCATCCCGGCGAAGACGCGGCACAACGAGGTCGCCCCCGGGCAGTTCGAGATCGCGCCGATGTTCGAGCGCGCCAACGTCGCCGCCGACCACCAGCAGCTGCTGATGACGACGTTCAAGACCATCGCGAAGAAGCACGGGATGGAGTGCCTGTTCCACGAGAAGCCGTTCGAGGGCGTCAACGGGTCGGGCAAGCACGTCAACTTCTCGCTCGGCAACGCCGACCTGGGCAGCCTGCTGGTCCCCGGTGACACCCCGCACGAGAACGCCCAGTTCCTGGTGTTCTGCGCCGCGGTGATCCGCGCGGTGCACAAGTACTCGGGCCTGCTGCGCGCGTCGGTGGCATCGGCGACGAACGACCACCGCCTCGGGGCCAACGAGGCGCCTCCCGCGATCATCTCGATCTTCCTCGGCGACCAGCTCGCCGACGTGTTCGACCAGATCGCCAGGGGCCGCGCCACGTCGTCGAAGAGCAAGGGGACGATGACGATCGGCGTCGACACGCTGCCGGTCCTGCCCACCGACCCCGGCGACCGCAACCGGACCAGCCCGTTCGCCTTCACCGGCAACCGGTTCGAGTTCCGCGCCCCGGGCTCGATGCAGACCGTCGCCGGGCCGATGGTCACGATTAACACGATCATGGCCGAGGCTCTGGACCACTGCGCCACCGAGCTGGAGACCGCGGTCGCGGCGGGCACCGACTTCGACACCGCGGTGCAGGACCTGCTCACCGAGATCGTCGCCACGCACGGTGCGGTCGTCTTCAACGGCGACGGCTACTCCGACAAGTGGCAGGTCGAGGCGGCCGAGCGCGGCCTGCCGAACCTGCGCACCACGCTCGACGCCCTGCCGGAGCTCATCGCCGCGCCGGCGATGGAGCTGTTCGAGAAGTACGGCGTCTTCAACCACCGCGAGATGCACAGCCGCTACGAGGTCGGCCTGGAGCAGTACGCGCTGACCGTCGGCGTCGAGGCGCGGATCACCCTCGAGGTCGGGTCGACGTCGATCCTCCCGGCGGCGGTCCGGCACCAGACGGAGCTCGCCGTCAACCTCGGCGCGCTGAGGTCGGCCGGGGTGGAGGCCGACGCGGCGGCGCTCACCGAGGTCACGGCCCCGCTCACCGACCTGCGCGCCGCGCTGGCGACGCTGAAGGCCGCACTGGCGGTCGAGCCGGGCGAGACCGCGCTCGACGAGGCCGAGCACGCCCGCGACGAGCTGCTGCCCGCGATGGCGGCGGTGCGCGGGGCGGCCGACGTGCTCGAGGGCGTCGTGGCCGACGACCTCTGGCCGCTGCCGACCTACCAGGAGATGCTCTACATCCTCTGAGGCCACCCGTCCCGCGAGTCGCTGTTTCCCCGCCCCCGAGTCGCCCACCGACTCGGGGGCGGGATTCCGGCGACTCGCGGGGGTGGGGTGTCGTGCCGGCGGTCGGTCGGCCGCAGGGAACCGCGTTGTGCCGCGGGCCTACGCTGGTCACCATGAGTTCCCACGTGCTGACCGCCGTGGCCTGGCCCTACGCCAACGGCCCGCGGCACATCGGTCACGTCAGCGGTTTCGGCGTGCCCTCCGACGTCTTCTCCCGCTACCGGCGGATGGTCGGCGACGACGTGCTGATGGTCAGCGGCACCGACGAGCACGGCACGCCGATCCAGGTGCAGGCCGACGCCGAGGGGCTCACGCCGCGCCAGCTCGCCGACAAGTACAACCGCGTGATCGTGGAGGACCTGCAGGGCCTCGGCCTGTCCTACGACCTGTTCACGCGCACCACCACGAGCAACCACTACGCGGTCGTGCAGCAGCTGTTCCTGGCGCTGCACAAGAACGGCTACGTGTTCACGAAGAAGGCGATGGGCGCGATCAGCCCGTCGACCGGCCGGACGCTGCCCGACCGCTACGTCGAGGGCACCTGCCCGATCTGCGGCTACGAGCACGCGCGCGGCGACCAGTGCGACAACTGCGGCAACCAGCTCGACCCGGCCGACCTCAAGAACCCGAAGTCGAAGATCAACGGGGAGACGCCGGTCTTCGTCGAGACCGAGCACTTCTTCCTCGACCTGCCCGCGTTCGCCGAGTCGCTGGGGTCGTGGCTGTCCACGCGCACCGACTGGCGCCCGAACGTCCTGAAGTTCTCGGCCAACCTCGCCGCCGACCTCAAGCCGCGCGCGATCTCCCGCGACCTCGACTGGGGCGTCCCGATCCCGCTCGACGGCTGGAGCGACCAGCCGATGAAGCGGCTCTACGTCTGGTTCGACGCGGTCATCGGCTACCTGTCGGCGTCGGTGGAGTGGGCGCGGCGCGGGCCCGACCCGGACGCGTGGAAGAAGTGGTGGACCGACCCGTCGGCCCAGGCCTACTACTTCATGGGCAAGGACAACATCGTCTTCCACTCCGTCATCTGGCCGGCGCTGCTGCTCGGCCAGAACGGCGCGGGCGACAAGGGCGGCACGCCGGGCGCGTTCGGCACGCTGAACCTGCCCGACGAGATCGTGTCGTCGGAGTTCCTGACGATGAGCGGGTCGAAGTTCTCCACCAGCCGCGGCACCGTCATCTACGTGACCGACTTCCTGAAGGAGTTCGGTCCCGACGCGCTGCGCTACTTCATCGCCACCGCCGGCCCGGAGAACCAGGACACCGACTTCACCTGGGACGAGTTCGTGCGCCGCACCAACTTCGAGCTGGCCAACGAGTGGGGCAACCTCGTCAACCGCTCGATCTCCATGGCGCACAAGAACGTCGGCGCCATCCCGAAGCCGACCGCGCCGACCGACGCCGACGCCGAGCTGCTCGCCGCGTCGAAGGCCGGGTTCGACTCGGTGGGCGCGCTGCTCGCGCGCAACCGGTTCAAGCAGGCCTCGGGCGAGGCGATGCGGATCGTCACGCTGGCCAACCGGTACCTGAGCGACCAGGAGCCGTGGAAGCGCAAGGACGACCCCGACCGCCGCGACACGATCCTGCACACCGCGCTCCAGGTCGTGTCCGACGCCAACACGCTGCTCACCCCGTTCCTGCCGCACTCCGCGCAGCAGGTGCACGAGGCGCTGGGCGGCAGCGGGGTGTGGGCGGCGCAGCCGGAGATCCGCGAGGTCGAGGAGCTCGGTGACGGCCCCGGCTACCCGGTCCTCACCGGCGACTACGCGGGGGAGCAGGCGAGCTGGGCGAGCACGCCGATCGAGATCGGCCGCCCGCTGGGCAAGCCGAACCCGATCTTCAAGAAGCTGGACCCGGAACTGGGGGAGACGGGACCGGACTGGGCCCCGATCGCGAAGTGACCGGGCTGCCGCACGGGTGCCGGAGGCGCAGGTGAGGCGGCCCGCACCGGAGCCACCGGAACCGCTCGGTGTGCCCACCGTCGACTCCCACACCCATCTCGACGCCTGCGGTTGCGCGAGCGCCGAGGACGTCCGGGCCGCGATGGACCGCGCCGCGGCCGTCAACGTCACGCGAGCGGTCACCATCGCCGACGACCTCGACGGCGCCCGGTTCGCCGTCCGCGCCGCCCACTGGGACGACCGCGTCCACGCCGCCGTCGCCCTGCACCCGACGCGCACCGCCGCCGTCACCGACGCGGAGCGGGCCGAGATCGAGGCGCTGGCGGCGGACCCGCGGGTCGTCGCGGTGGGGGAGACGGGGCTCGACTACCACTGGGACCACTCCCCGCCCGACGCCCAGCAGCGCGAGTTCCGCTGGCACATCGACCTCGCCAAGCGCCTGCGCAAGCCGCTGATGATCCACGACCGCGACGCGCACGCCGACGTCCTGCGGATCCTCCGCGAGGAGGGGGCGCCGGAGGCGGTGGTGTTCCACTGCTTCTCCGGCGACGCGGCGATGGCGCGCGAATGCGTCGACGCCGGGTACGTGCTGTCGTTCGCGGGGCCCGTGACGTTCAAGAACTCCCGCGACCTGCAGGAGGCGGCGGTGCTGGTGCCCGAGGAGTCGTTCCTCGTGGAGACCGACGCCCCGTTCCTGACGCCGCACCCGCACCGCGGCCGGGCCAACGAGCCGTACTGCCTGCCGTGGACGGTGCGCGGCATCGCGGCGCTGCGCGGGGTGATGGCCGAGGACGTCGCCGACGCCGCGCGCCGCAACGCCGAGAGGATCTTCGCTCTCGACGCCTGACGGCGCGCCGGGCGGCTGATCGGGTCGCTGAGGTGTCATCCGTCGTGCCGGGTGGCTCGCCTGGCGTAGGAGATGCACGTTCGGCGTAGTGAAGTGGCCGCTCGGCGCTCACGGTGTGTCGCAAGCCAACGCATCCGGTCACCGCCCGTTACGGTTCCGTGATCGCTCAAGCCGGGGTGGGGAACGCTCCCCAGCACAGCGGCCGCGGTGGTTCGAGGCGCTCCCCCAGCACGACGCCCTCGGACCGCCGCGGCCGGTGATTCCTCCCCTGCCCGGGTCCGTCGAGGTCAGGATCGCTGTGGTCGACGTATCCGCGCGCGCGCGACGCCGTGCCGCACTCGCCCGCGTGGGCGAGTTCGTGCCCTCCGAGCCGCTGTCCCCCCAGCCGTCGCCGTCCTCCCAGTCACTGCGCGTCGGCGGCCCGGACTCCCTCCCCCTCGACGACGACCACTGGTTCGGCACCGCCGACGAGTTCCCGGCCCCCTCCGCGGCGCCCGCGAGCGAGATGTGGCCCGCCGAGACGGCCTTCGGCCGCCCGGACCGCATGCGCCGCCTCGGCATCCCCGAGATCGAGAGCCTGCCCCCGACCGGCCCGATCGCCCTGGTGCGCAACGACCTGGTGCGCGACGACCAGCGGCCCGAGGAGCTCACCGGCGAGCTGGCCCCGTACTCCGACGACCTGACCGGCCCCCTCCCGGTCGCTGCCCCGGTCGACGACGAGCCGCACACCGAGCAGTTCGCGGCGATCGCGCCGGACGCCCCTGTCGCGATCCCGGCGGCCGCCGACGAGACCCCCGCCGACGAGCCCCCCGCCGACGAGACCCCCGCCATCGAGCGGTCCGCCGCCACGCGGGTCCCCGACCCCCGACGCGCGCGCACCACCACCCGGGTCGGCGTCCGCGCCACCGTGCTGGCCGTGCTGCTCGCCCTCGTCGGCGGTGGCGCGAGCGCACTGGCGATGGACAAGACCGTCGTGCTCTCCGTCGACGGCCAGGAGCGCACGCTCCACACGTTCGCCGGTGACGTCGCGGGTGCGCTGGCCGCGGCGGGCCTGGCCCCGACCCCGCAGGACCGCGTGCAGCCCGCGCTGCCCACCGACGTGGCCGACGGCGACTACATCATCGTCAACCGCGCCCGCCCGCTCACGCTCGTCGAGGGCGGCCAGGAGCGGCAGATCTGGACCACGGCCGCGTCCGTCCAGGACGCGCTGGCCGGTCTGGGTCTCGACGCCGCGCCGATCCAGATGTCGGCGTCGCCGGAGGCCCCGATCCCGCTGTCCGGGCTCGCGCTGGAGCTGAACATCCCCCGCACGGTCAGCCTGGCCGACGGCTCCGCCGCGCAGGTGCCCGTCACGACCATGGCCGGCACCGTCGCCGGGCTGCTCGCCGAGCAGGGCGTCACCCTCGGCCCCGACGACGTCTCGGTCCCCAGCCCCGACTCGATCCTCGCCGAGGGCACCGCGATCCAGATCGTCCGCAACGGTGAGGGCGAGGTCATCGAGACCCGCACCATCGAGCCGCCCGAGCAGATCGTCGAGGACCCGGAGATGCCGCGCGGCGACCGCGAGGTCGTCGACCCGGGAACCCCCGGCGAGCAGACCGCGGTCGTGCGGGTCTTCGTCCAGAACGGCCAGGAGGTACGCCGCGTGCAGGTGCGCGCCGGGTCGACGACGCCGCCGACGCCGCGGATCGTGAAGGTCGGCACCAACGACGACGTGCCGCAGGCCCCCGTGGTCTCCGACGGCGGCGTGTGGGACCGGCTCGTGCAGTGCGAGGCCACCGGCAACTGGGCGATCAACACCGGCAACGGCTACTACGGCGGGCTGCAGTTCGACCGCTCCACCTGGCACGCCTACGGCGGCGGCGAGTACGCCGACCTGCCGCACCAGGCCAGCCGCGAGGAGCAGATCGCGATCGCCACGAAGGTCCGCGACGACCGCGGCGGCTACGGAGCCTGGCCCGCCTGTTCACGCAAGCTGGGCCTGCCGCGATGATTCGGGCGTGACCGGACCCTCCCGACTGCTCGGCCCGGCGGAGGTGCGGGCCCTCGCCGACGAGCTGGGCCTGCGACCGACGAAGAAGCTCGGCCAGAACTTCGTGCACGACCCGAACACGGTGCGCCGCATCGTGAAGGCCGCGCAGCTCTCGCCGGACGACGTGGTCGTGGAGGTCGGCCCGGGCCTCGGGTCGCTGACGCTCGCGCTGCTGCCCGAGGTGGCGGGCGTGCACGCCGTCGAGATCGATCCGCTGCTCGCCGCCCGGCTGCCCGCCACCGTCGCCGACCGGGCCCCGTCGCTGGCCGACCGGCTCACCGTCGTCGGCGCCGACGCCCTGCGTGTCACCGCCGCGCAGTTGCCGGGCGCCACCGCCCTGGTCGCGAACCTGCCCTACAACGTCGGCGTGCCGGTCGTGCTGCACCTGCTCGCGGAGCTGCCCGCGCTGCGCCGGGGCCTGGTGATGGTGCAGGCCGAGGTGGCCGAGCGCCTGGCCGCGGCGCCGGGCAGCAAGGCCTACGGCGTGCCGAGCGCGAAGCTGGCCTGGTACGCCGCGGCCCGGCGGGCGGGCCCGGTGCCGCGCGCGGTGTTCTGGCCGGTGCCGGGTGTCGACTCCGGGTTGCTGGCCTTCGACCGTCGTGACCCCCCGCCCGGTGACCGCGAGGCCGTGTTCACGCTGATCGACGCCGCGTTCGCCCAGCGACGCAAGGCGCTGCGCAGCGGGCTGGCCGGCTGGGCGGGGTCGCCCGCCGCGGCCGAGGAGGCACTGCGGGCCGCCGGAATCGACCCGATGACCCGTGCCGAGCGGCTGGGGATCGACGATTTCGCCCGCCTCGCGGCGGTCTGAGCGGTTCGTCCACCTGCCGTCCGGGTTCGAGTTGTCGACCCACCCGGCCCGGCCGATACTCCGGACATGACCACCCGGCAGCCGGTGCGGGGAGCGGACGGGACCCCTGCGAACCCGTGGCCCGCCCTCTGGGCGCTCGTCCTCGGCTTCTTCATGATCCTGGTGGACTCCACGATCGTCTCCGTCGCGACGCCCGCGATCATGGCCGACCTCGGGGTCGGCGTGGACCCGGTCGTCTGGGTGACCAGTGCGTACCTGCTGGCCTACGCCGTGCCGCTGCTGGTCACCGGCCGGCTCGGCGACCGCTTCGGCCCGCGCCGGGTCTACCTCCTCGGGCTCGTGGTCTTCACGCTGGCCTCGCTGTGGTGCGGGCTGACGGACACGCTCGGCGAGCTCATCGTCGCCCGGGTGGTGCAGGGCCTCGGGGCCGCGCTGATCACGCCGCAGACGATGGCCGTGATCACCCGGACGTTCCCGGCGGAGAACCGTGGCCGCGCGATGAGCCTGTGGGGCGCCGTCGCCGGCATCGCCACCCTCGTCGGGCCGATCCTGGGCGGGGTGCTGGTCGACGGCCTCGGCTGGGAGTGGATCTTCTTCATCAACGTGCCGGTGGGCATCGTCGGGTTCGTGCTCGCCGTGCGGCTGGTGCCCGAGCTCCCGACGCACGTCCGCCGGTTCGACCTGGTCGGTGTCGCGCTCAGCGCCGTCGGCATGTTCCTGCTGGTCTTCGGCATCCAGGAGGGCCAGACCTACGACTGGGGCACGATCGTCGGCCCGATCTCGGTGTGGTCGCTGATCGTCGCGGGCGTCGTGGTGCTGGCGGGGTTCGTGCTCTGGCAGCGGCGCGCGGCGGAGCCGCTGGTGCGGCTCGCACTGTTCCGCGACCGGAACTTCAGCCTGGCCAACGTGGTGATCACGACGGTCGGCTTCACCGTCACCGCGATGGTCTTCCCGATCCTGTTCTACGCCCAGGCCGTGCTCGGGCTGAGCCCCACCGGGTCGGCGCTGCTGCTCGTGCCCATGGCGGTCGTCTCCGGCGGGCTGGCCCCGGTGGTCGGACGCCTGAGCGACCGGGTCCACCCGCGGGTGCTCGCGGGTGTCGGGCTGGCGTCGTGGTCGGTGTCGTTGGTGTGGCTCGCCGCCGTGATGGGCCCGGACACCCCGATCTGGCAGCTGCTGCTCCCGATCGCGCTGCTGGGCGTGGCCAACGGATTCGTCTGGGCTCCGGTGTCCACCACCGCCACCCGCAACCTGCCGCCCGCCGACGCCGGGGCGGGCTCGGGTGTCTACAACACCACCCGCCAGGTCGGTGCCGTTCTGGGCAGCGCGGCCATCGCGGCGCTGATCGCCTCGCGGCTCGTCGCGAACCTGCCCGCCGTACCGGGTGGCGGCGCGTCGGAGACCGTCGCGCAGCTGCCCGAGGCGCTGCACGCCGGATTCGCCACGGCGATGGCGCAGGCCCTGCTGCTGCCCGCGGGCGTGGTGCTGATCGGGCTCGTGGCGGCGCTCGGGTTCGCGCTGCCCAGGCACCTGGCGCGGTCCCGGCCGGCCACGGGGGCGACCACCGTCACCCCGGTCGGGTAGCTGCGGCGCCACCCGCGCGGATCGCGGCCCGTAGTGTTGACGGGTGCTGTCCGCCGTCCCGCCCCCGGTCACCGTGCGGGTCCCTGCCAAGATCAACCTGCATCTGGCGGTGGGACCCCTGCGCGGCGACGGCTTCCACGACCTCGTCACCGTCTTCCACGCGGTGAGCCTGTTCGACGAGGTGTCGGTCGCCCACGGTGACGAGCCGGGCATCGAGGTCTTCGGCGAGGGCGTCACCGAGGTCCCCGTCGACGAGACCAACCTGGCGTGGCGCGCGGTGCAGCTCCTCGCCGACCAGGCCGGGCGCGATCCCGACGTGCGGCTGGTGCTGCGCAAGGGCATCCCGGTCGCCGGGGGGATGGCGGGGGGCAGCGCCGACGCGGCCGCGACGCTGGTCGGGCTCTCCGCGCTGTGGAAGCTCGACCTCACCCGCGACGAGCTGGCCCCGCTGGCCGCCGAGCTGGGCAGCGACGTCACGTTCGCGCTCTACGGCGGCACCGCGCTGGGCACCGGGCGCGGCGAGCGGATCGTGCCGGTGCTCTCGCGGCACCCGCAGCACTGGGTGGTCGCGCTGCACCGCGGCGGGCTGTCGACGCCGAAGGTGTTCGGCGAGCTCGACCGCCTGCGAGCGGGGTCCGAGCCCACCGAGCGTCCGGTGGAGCCCGTGCTCGAGGCCATCGCCGGCGGCGACCCCCGGCAGCTCGCGCTGTCGCTGGGCAACGATCTGCAGGCCGCGGCCGTCAGCATGGTCCCCGAGCTCCGACGGACGCTGCGCGCGGGCGTCGACGCGGGAGCGCTCGCCGGGATCGTCTCCGGGTCCGGACCCACCTGCGCGTTCCTGTGCAGCGGGGCCGACGCGGCCATGGACGTGGCCACCGAGCTGGCCGGGCTCGGGGTGTGCCGCACGGTGCGCGTCGCGCACGGGCCGGTGCCGGGGGCCCGCATCATCGACAACCAGGAAGCGACACGCGGCTGATGCCACCGAAGGTCCAGAACCTCGTCAACCTCGAGGCCGTCACGGCGCACGTCCCGGGCGACGCCTCGCGCGTCCTGCTCGACGCCGTGTCGCTCGGCGTGGAGCGCGGCGAGCGGGTCGGCGTCGTCGGCCTCAACGGCGGCGGCAAGACCACGTTGCTCGACATCATCACCGGCGAACGCGCCCCCGACGGCGGCCGCGTCAGCCGGGTCGGCGGGCTCAACCTGGCCCACCTCGCGCAGGGCGACCGGCTCGCCCCCGGGGCGCGGGTCCGGGACGTCGTGCTCGCGCACTGGGAGGGTGCGGCCGACCACGAGTGGGCCGCCGACGCCAAGGTGCGCGACGTCCTCGACGGGCTCGGCATCGGCGACCTCGAGCGCACCACCGACGGTCTGTCCGGTGGTGAGAAGCGCCGCGTCGCACTCGCCGCGGCGCTCGTCGGCGACCCCGACCTCGTCGTGCTCGACGAGCCCACCAACCACCTCGACGTCGAGGGCATCACCTGGCTCGCGGGCCACCTGATCTCGCGGCGCTGCGGCGTGCTGGTCGTCACGCACGACCGGTGGTTCCTCGACGCGGTCTGCACGCGCACCTGGGAGGTGGCGGGCGGCCGGGTCGAGAGCTTCCTGGGCGGCTACGCCGACTGGATCTACGCCCGCGCCGAGCGCACCCGCCAGTCCGACTCCGCGGAGGCGAAGCGGCAGAACCTGGCGCGCAAGGAACTGGCGTGGCTGCGGCGCGGCCCGCCCGCGCGGACGTCGAAGCCGCGGTACCGGATCGAGGCCGCCGAGTCGCTGATCGCCGACGTGCCGCCGCCGCGCAACACCGTGGAGCTGCTCGGCTTCGCCACCAACCGGCTCGGCAAGACCGTGCTGGAGCTGGAGGACGCCACCGCGACCGTCGCCGGGCGCACGCTGCTCGACGACGTGACGTGGCGGCTCGGGCCGGGCGACCGCATCGGGATCGTCGGCGTCAACGGCTCGGGCAAGACCACGCTGCTGCGCACGCTCACCGGCGAGCGCCCCCTGGAGAAGGGCCGGTTGATCACCGGGACCACGGTGCAGCTCGCCGAGCTGAGCCAGGAACTCGTGGACCTGCCGAAGAACATGCGCGTGCTGGAGGCCACCGAGCAGGTGGCGAAGTACGTCAAGCTCGGGAAGCTGGAGCTCACGGCGAGCTCGGTGCTGGAGCGGCTCGGGTTCCCCGCCGCGCGGCAGTGGACGCCGGTCGGCGACCTGTCCGGTGGCGAGCGCCGCCGCCTGCAGCTCACGCGGCTGCTGATGGCGGAGCCCAACGTCCTGCTCCTCGACGAGCCGACGAACGACCTGGACGTCGACACGCTCGCACGCCTGGAGGACCTGCTCGACGGCTGGCCCGGCACGCTCGTGGTCGTCAGCCACGACCGGTACCTGCTCGAACGCGCCACCGACACCGTGGTCGCCCTGTTCGGCGACGGCAAGATCACGCACCTGCCCGGCGGCATCGAGGAGTACCTGCGCCGCCGCGCGGCCGACGGTGACCAGCTCAACGGCCTCACCGCGACCGGGGCGTCGGAGGTGCCGATCGCGCGGCCCGCGTCGAGCGCGGCCGACCAGCGCGCCGCCCGCAAGGAGCTGCAGCGCATCGAGCGACGGATGACGACGCTGACGAAGCAGCAGGAGAAGCTGCACGCCGCACTCGCCGAGGCCGCCACCGACCCCGACCGGTTGCAGACGCTCAATGCGGAGCTGAAGGACGTCGACGCGGAGATCGAGACCGTGGAGCAGTCCTGGATGGAAGCGGCGGAGCTCGCCGAAAGCTGATCGGAACCAGGACTTTCGGCCGAGGCGCGGGCCGCCCCCGCCCCGCTACCGTCGATCTCGTGCGATGGGGTCGGGGGACCCCGCTGGGGAGCACGCACACGCGCGAGACCCGGCCCGCCGCTCGACGGCGGCGGTCCGGGTCCGCGCCTCCCGGCCCCTGACATCCGCTGCCGGCGCGCGGTCAGGGCGGTGTCCGCTGGCGGGTGCCGCCGCGTCCGCACGTACCCGGTGGCATGCGGCGGCGCCTCGACCTCGCGATCAGCCTCATCGGCCGCCCCGACGTCCTGTTCCTCGACGAGCCGACGACCGTGCTCGACCCGCGCCACCGCTCCGAGCGTCGTTGAGGTCGGCGGGCGACGGCTGCACGTCCGCCTGCATGCACCGCGCCGACCTGGCCGCCGCGCCCGCCGTCGTCACCGACGTGATCCGCACGCGCCCGGTCTGCCCGGCCGGTGATCAGGCGCTCTCGCGCTGGAACGTGCGCACACCCCAGAACAGCGAGAGGCCGGCGAGCAGGATCGCCACGACGATGCCGACGAGTGCGGTGGTGGTGAACAGGTCGCCGACGAACACCGCGCGGGTGGCGTCGACGACGTAGACGAACGGGTTGGCCCGCGACAGCGCGAACAGCCACGCCGGGGCGATCGTCATCGGCAGCAGGATGCCCGAGAGCAGCAGCAGCGGCAGGAACACCGACTGCACGATCGGCACGAACGCGTCCTCGCTCTTGACCCGCAGCGCGAGCGCGTAGGAGGCGCAGGACGCGGCGAACCCGAGCACCGCCACCAGTGCGAGCCCGATGATCACGCCACCGATCGGGGCCCGGAGTCCGAACGGGATGGCCATGACCGTCAGCAGGACGCCCTGTGTGAGGAGCACCGCGGTCTCCTTGAGCGCGCGGCCCAGCAGCAGCGCCACGCGGCTGACCGGCGTCACCTGCATCCGCTCGACCACGCCCGCCTTGAACTCGGTGAGGATCGAGAAGCCGACGAACAGCCCGCCGAACAGCCCGAGCTGGATGAGCAGCGCGGGCACGAGCACCTGCCAGGCGTCGCCGGGCGGGAAGCCGGGGGTGCTCTGCACGATCGGGATGAGCAGCGGGCCGAACAGGGCGAGATAGAGGAACGGCTGCACGATGCCGATGACCACCCAGAACGGGTTGCGCAGCGACTGCTTCATCGAGCGCTGGAAGATCAGCCAGGTGTCGGTGGCGACGCTCATGCCGGGACCTCGGCGTTCTCGGGGGAGTCCTCACGGAGCGAGCGGCCGGTGAGGGTGAGGAAGACGTCGTCGAGGCTGGGGCGGCGGACCTCCACGGCGGTCATCGCGATGCCGGCCGCGTCGAGCTCACGCAGGACCGCGGGGAGCACCTTCGCGCCGTCCTCGACGCGGAACCGCACCACCGTGCCCTCGACGGCCACCTCGGACCCGATCCGCCCGGCCAGGTCGGTGGTGCGGGCGGGGTCGGTGGAGTCGACGACGACGAGGTCACCGGACACGCGGCGCTTGAGAGCGTCGGGGGTGCCCTCGGCGACGATCCGGCCCCTGTCGATGACGAGG
This sequence comes from Pseudonocardia abyssalis, assembly GCF_019263705.2. NCBI lineage: Bacteria > Bacillati > Actinomycetota > Actinomycetes > Pseudonocardiales > Pseudonocardiaceae > Pseudonocardia > Pseudonocardia abyssalis. The sequence continues at coordinate 4,237,541 of NZ_JADQDK010000001.1, read as the reverse complement.
ATCCGGTCGCACAGGGCGTCGGCCTCGTCGAGGTAGTGCGTGGTGAGGAACAGCGTGGTGCCGCGCTCGGCGTGCAGGCCCCTGATGTGGCCCCACAGGTTGGCGCGGCTCTGGGGGTCGAGCCCGGTGGAGGGTTCGTCGAGGAACAGCAGCCCGGGGAGGTGCATGAGGCCCATCGCGATGTCGAGGCGCCTGCGCTGCCCGCCGGACAGGGTGTTGACGATGCGGTCGTCGAGGCCGGTGAGGTCGAGATCGCCGATCAGTTCGGAGGCGCGCTTCGCCGACTCGGCCGCGGTGAGGCCGTAGAAGCGGCCCTGCAGGATCAGTTCCTCGCCGACCGGGCAGTCCGGGCCCGCGCCGCCGTTCTGGCCGACGTACCCGATCTTGCGGCGGACGGCGACGGGCTCGGTGAGCAGGTCGTGCCCGGCGACGGTGGCGGTGCCCGCCGTCGGGTCGATCAACGTGGTGAGCATCCGGAGCGTCGTGGACTTCCCCGCGCCGTTGGGCCCGAGGAAGCCGACCAGCTCGCCGGGCTCGACGTCGATGTCGACGCCGGACACGGCTTCCACCGGTCCGCGCCGCGTCCGGAAGGTGCGGGCGAGCCCGCGTGCGTGGATCACCGGACCAGAGTGGACCCGCCTGCGGTCAGTCGGCGACCTGAATTCCGCCCAGATCGGCGAGCAGCAGCGTCTCGGCGAGTACGCCGCGCCCGAACATGCCCAGGTCGAGGCTCTCGTCGATGCCGTGCCAGCGGCTGGCCGGGTCACCGACGCCGGTGACCAGCACCGCCGCGCCGGGGAAGGTGCGGGCGAACTCCGCGATGAACGGGATCGACCCGCCGATCCCGCTCTCGACGGCGTCGGTGCCGAAGGCGTGGGCGAAGCTGCGACGCGCGGCGTCGTAGGCGGTGCCGGTGGCCTCGATGCTGAACGGCTCGGCCGTGCCGTGGTGCGGGCGGATGTCGACCCGCGCGCCCCACGGGACGTGCGCGCGCAGGTGCTCGGTGAGGGCGTCGCGGGCCTTGGCGGCGTCGTCGCCGGGGGCCAGGCGCAGGCTCACGGCGGCGCGGGCGCGGGGGAGCAGCACGTTGGACGACTCGTCGACCCGCGGTGCGTCGATCCCCAGCACCGCGGCGGCGGGCTTGTTCCACGAGCGCTCCGGGATGGTGCCGCAGCCGATCAGCTCGACGCCGTCGAGGAGGCCGACGTCGGAGCGGAACGTGGCCTCGTCGAACTCGGGCGCCTCGGACGTGCCGTGGACCAACCCCGGGACCGCGACCTCGCCGTTCTCGTCGTGCAGGCTCGCGAGCGTGCGGCACAGTGCGGTGAGGGCGTCGCCGACCGGCCCGCCGTACACCCCGGAGTGCACGGGCCGCTCCAGCATCGACACCTCGATGATCACGTCGACGAGACCGCGCAGGCTCGTCGTCAGCGCCGGGACGTCGACGGCGGGGTTGGAGGCGTCGGCGATGACGATGACGTCGCAGGCCAGGGCCTCGTGGTGCTCGCGCAGCAGCGCGGGGAGCGTCGGCGAGCCGGACTCCTCCTCGCCCTCGATGAACAGGGTGACCCCGACCGGGGGTCTCCCGTCGTACGCGCGCAGGACCGCGAGGTGGGTCATGACGCCGGCCTTGTCGTCGGCGGCACCGCGGCCGTAGAGGCGGCCCGCGCGCTCGGTCGGCTCGAACGGCGGGCTGGTCCACTCCGCGTCGCCGCCGGTGGGCTGCACGTCGTGGTGGGCGTAGAGCAGGACGGTCGGTGCGCCGTCGGGGGCGGGCCAGTGGGCGACGACCGCGGGGGCTCCACCCTCGGCCGCGATCACGGACACGTCGGCGGCCCCGGCCGCCCGGGCCAGCTCGGCGACGGCGTCGGCGCTGCGACGGGTGTCGTCGGCGTGGGCGGGATCGGCCCAGATGCTCGGGATCCGCACCAGCCGCTCCAGGTCGGCGCGGGCTCCCGGGAGCGCGGCCTCGACGGCGGCGGTGACGGGGGACGGCGGCAGCGCGGCATCGGACACGGCTCCCGAGGGTAGTGGGCCCGGCGCAGGGGAGCGCGTCGCCGGCCGCACCTCCCGCGCACCGTCCGGCGCTCCGCGCACCGTCGACGGTGCGCGGAGCCGTGCGGGGTGCGCGTGGACCCGACCCGCCAGCCCCACACCGCCAGCCCCACACCGCCAGCCCGACCCCGCAGGCCCGCGGCGCCGCGGGCCCGTAGCGCTACGGATCACCCGGGGTGACCGGAGCACGTAGGCTCCCGGTATGTCCCGGTTCCTGGCGATGCTGCTGGAGTCCGCCGTCGGCTCCTCCCGTGCGATGACCACCGGGGAACCGAAGACGCCCGTCCGCCGCACCTGGCCGGAGGTGCACGAGCGGGCCCGGCGGATCGCCGGGGCGCTGCGGGCCGACGTCGCGCCCGGCACCGCGGTGGGGGTGCTCGCCGGGGAGCCCGCCGCGATCGCGCCCGCCGCGCAGGCCGTGTGGCTGTGCGGGGGCAGCGTCACGATGCTGCACCAGCCCACCGCGCGCACCGATCTCGCCGTGTGGGCCGAGGACACCGTCACCGTCCTGGGTATGATCGGCGCGGAGCTGGTGCTGCTCGGTGCCCCCTTCGACGCCCTCGCGCCCGTCCTCACCGAGCGCGGCATCGCGTTCCGCACCATCGACGAGCTCGACGGTGAGCCCCTCACCCCCGACGCCGAGGTGGCGGGGGAGGGCGACACCGCGCTGCTGCAGCTCACCAGCGGCTCCACCGCGGAGCCCAAGGCCGTCCGCATCACCCACGGCAACCTGTTCGCCAACATCACCGGCATGGTCGCCGCGTCGCGGCTCGACACCGACCGCGACGTGATGGTGTCGTGGCTGCCGCTGTTCCACGACATGGGGATGGTCGGGTTCCTGACGATCCCGATGGCCACCGGGCTCGACCTGGTCACCGTCACGCCCGTCGACTTCCTGACGCGCCCGCTGTTGTGGGCCGAGCTGATCTCGAAGTACGGCGGCACGGTCACCGCCGCCCCGAACTTCGCCTACGCCGTGCTCGGCCGCCAGCTCGCCCGCGCGGACGGCCCGCTCGACCTGTCGTCGCTGCGCATCGCCCTCAACGGCGCGGAGCCGATCGACCCCGACGCGGTCGACGCGTTCGTCGCCGCCGGCGCGCGGTTCGGGCTGCGGCCCGAGTCGGTGCTGGCCGCGTACGGCATGGCCGAGACGGCGCTCGGCGTGTCCTTCGCGCCCGTCGAGACCGGGCTGTCGGTCGACGCGGTCGACGCCGACGCGCTGGAGGCGCAGCGGCTCGCCACCCCCGGCACCGGCCGCCGCTTCCCGCGGCTCGGTCCGCCGCTGCCCGGCATCGAGGTGCGGATCGTCGGCGACGACGGCGCGGTGCGCGGCGAGCGCGAGGTCGGGGTGATCCACCTGCGCGGGGAGTCGGTGACGCCGGGCTACCTCACCGTCGACGGCCCGCTCGCCACCCAGGACGCCGACGGCTGGCTCGACACCGGCGACGAGGGCTACCTGGCCGACGGTCAGGTCGTCGTCTGCGGCCGACGCAAGGACGTGATCATCATGGGCGGTCGCAACATCTACCCGACCGACATCGAGCGCGCCGCCGCCGAGGCCGGCGACGTGCGCGCGGGCAACGTCGTGGCCGTCCGGATGTTCGCGGGCGGTGACGGGGGGCGGCACCGCGAGTCGTTCATGGTGGCCGTCGAGTCGCGGCGGGCAGGTGACCCGGAGGCGGAGAAGGTGATCCGCAAGGACGTCACCACGCGGGTCGTCACCGCGGTGGGGGTGCGCCCGGCCGAGGTCGTGGTGCTCGGGCCGGGCAGCCTGCCCAAGACCCCGTCCGGCAAGCTCCGCCGCGCCGCCACGGGCGACCTGCTCCGCGCGCGGGTCTGACGCGCGAACCCGGGGCGGTCAGCCGGAGAGCGCGTGGAACCGGTTCTGCGCCGGTTCCAGGCCGTCCAGCAGCAGGGCCTCCGCGGCGTCGGCGGCCAGGTCGACCGCGAACTCCAGCTCCTTGGCCTCCGCCCCGGAGAACCGCCTGAGCACGTAGTCGGCCGGGTCCTGGCGACCGGGCGGGCGGCCGATGCCGAAGCGGACGCGCAGGTACTCGCGCGTGCCGATCGACGACGTGACCGACCGCAGCCCGTTGTGCCCGCCCTCGCCGCCGCCGCGCTTGAGGCGGACGACGCCGAAGCCGAGGTCGAGCTCGTCGTGCACGACGACGATGTCCTCGACGGGCACCGAGAAGTACTTCGCGAGGTTCGCGACCGGCCCGCCGCTCACGTTCATGTACGTGCGCGGCTTGGCCAGCACGACCCGCCGCCCGGCGAGGCGGCCCTCCAGCACGTCGGCGTTGCTGCGGTGCTTGGAGAACCGGCCACCGCCGGCCCGCGTCGCCAACAGGTCGACGACGCGGAAGCCGACGTTGTGCCGGGTCTCGGCGTACTCCGGGCCGGGATTGCCGAGACCGACCACCAGGGCGGGGCCCGGCGCTGCAGAGCCCCGCTCCATGGCTCAGCTCTCCTTGGAGGCCGCGTCCGAGTCGGACTTCTCGTCCGACGACCCGTCGGCGGCGGTGGCCTCGTCCTGCTCGGTCTCCGGCGCGTCCTCGACGACCCCGGCGCCGTCGGCGTCGATCTCGGCCTCCATGTCCTCCTCGGTCGGCGCGGCGTTGACGTTCACGACCAGCGCCTCCGGGTCGGTGCGGAGGTCGGTGTTGGCGGGCATCGTCAGCGAGCCGGCCAGGATCTGCGTGCCGATGGCCAGGCCCTCGACGGACACCTCGACGGTCTCCGGGATCGACGACACGTCGGCCTCGACCTCGAGGGTGTTGAGCTCCTGGGTGACCAGGCTGCCGGGGGCGGCGGAGCCGGTGATGACGACGCGCACGTCGACGACGACCTTCTCGCCACGGCGGATGACCAGCAGGTCGACGTGCTCGATGTAGGGACGGATCGGGTGCTGCACGACCGTCTTGGTCAGCGCGAGCTGCGGGGTGCCGCCCACGTTGATCGTGACGACGGCGTTGCGCCCCTGCTCACGGACGATCCGCTTGAACTCCAGCTCGGGGAGCGAGAGGTGCTGCGGGTCGGTGCCGTGCCCGTAGAGCACGGCGGGGATCTTGCCCGCGCGGCGGGTGCGGCGGGCAGCGCCCTTGCCGAACTCCGTGCGGGTCTCGGCGTCGATTCGGGCCTCGGCCACGGTGGTACTCCTCGGTCGGTCTGCGTGTGTGAGACGCGCGGCGAGGCTCACCGGACGGACCGGGCCTGCGTCGATCACGGCGGGCTAGAACAGCACCCGCCCTCGCCGCGGAACTGCGTAGAACGATACGCCGGGGCCGCCCGGCGCCGGCGCGCGGGTCAGGCGTTGCCGTCGAACAGGCTGGTGACCGAGCCGTCGTCGAACACCTGGTGGATCGCCTGGGCCAGCAGCGGTGCGATGGACAGCACGGTCATCGCCGGGAAGCGCTTCTCGTCCGGGATCGGCAGGGTGTCGGTGAAGACGACCTCGCGCGCGCCGCAGGTGGACAGGCGCTCGGTGGCCGGGCCGGAGAGCACGCCGTGGGTGGCCGCGACGATCACGTCGCGGGCGCCCTGGGCGAGCAGCGCCTCGACCGCCTTGGCCACCGTGCCGCCGGTGTCGATCATGTCGTCGATGACGACGCAGGTGCGGCCGTCGATGTCGCCGACGACCCGGTTCGCGACGGCCTCGTTCGGCTTGCGCGGGTCGCGCGTCTTGTGGATGAACGCCAGCGGGGTGCCGCCCAGGGTCTCGGCCCAGCGCTCGGCCAGGCGGACGCGACCGGAGTCGGGGGAGACGACGGCGAGCTCGCGGTCGGCGTAGGTGCGCTTGATGTACTCGGCGAGCACGGGCAGCGCGAAGAGGTGGTCGACCGGGCCGTCGAAGAAGCCCTGGATCTGGGCGGTGTGCAGGTCGACGGTCATGATCCGGTCGGCGCCCGCGACGAGGAACATGTCGGCGATCAGGCGCGCGGAGATGGGCTCGCGGCCGCGGTGCTTCTTGTCCTGGCGCGCGTAGCCCCAGAACGGCATGACGACGGTGATGCGCTTGGCCGAGGCGCGCTTGAGCGCATCGACCATGACCAGGTGCTCCATGATCTGGTCGTTGATCGGAGCGGAGTGGCTCTGCAGCACGAACGCGTCGGAGCCACGGACCGACTCCTCGAACCGGACGAAGATCTCGCCGTTGGCGAACGAGTAGGCCGACTGCGGCGTGATCGTGATGTCGAGGTGCTTGGAGACCTGCTCGGCCAGCTCCGGGTGGGCGCGCCCGGAGAAGAGCATCAGGTTCTTCTTCGGGGTAGTGGTCATGGCACTCACCGGGCGTCAGCCTCCAGGGCGTCGTAGGCCGCCTGGGCGGCGGGGGTGTCGGGCCGCTTCCGCACGACCCATCCCTCGATGGTGCGCTGTGACCCGGCCGACACGGCCAGCGCCCCCGGGGGCACGTCCTCGCGTACGACGGTGCCGGCGCCGGTGTAGGCCCCGTCGCCGACGTGCACGGGTGCGACGAACGTGTTGTCCGAGCCGGTCTTGACGTGCGAGCCGACCGTGGTGCGCTGCTTGCGCACGCCGTCGTAGTTGACGAACACCGAGCCCGCCCCGATGTTGCTGTTCTCGCCGATCGAGGCGTCGCCGACGTAGGTCAGGTGCGGCACCTTGGTGCCCGCCCCGATGTCGGAGTTCTTCACCTCGACGAACGTGCCGATCTTGCCGCGCTCGCCGAGCCGCGCCCCGGGCCGCAGGTAGGCGAACGGCCCGACCGACGCGCCCGCCCCGATCACCGACTCGCTGCCGTGCGTGCGGATGACGACCGCACCGGCCCCGATCTCGCAGGAGGTGAGCGTGGTGTCCGGGCCGATCTGCGCCCCGCCCGCCACCGAGGTGACGCCGTGCAGCTGGGTGCCCGGGTGCAGCGTGACGTCGGGGGCGAGCTGCACCTGCACGTCGACCCAGGTGGTGGCCGGGTCGACGACGGTGACGCCCTCGCGCATCCAGCGCTCCAGCAGCCGCCGGTTGAGCTCGGCGCGAACAGCGGCCAGCTGGACGCGGTCGTTGACGCCCGCGACCTGCCACGGGTCGGTGCAGACGACGGCGCCGGCGACCACCCCGTCGGCGCGGGCCAGCGCGACGAGGTCGGTGAGGTACAGCTCGCCCTGGCTGTTGGTGGCCTGCAGGCGCGGTACCCCGGAGCGGAGGAAGGCGGCGTCGAACACGTAGACGCCGGAGTTGATCTCCCGGACGGCGCGCTGCTCCGCGGTGGCGTCGCGCTCCTCGACGATCGCGGCGACGGACCCGTCGGGCTCGCGGAGCACGCGGCCGTAGCCGGAGGGGTCCTCGGGCTCGGTGGTCAGGACGGTGACCGCCGCACCGCCGCGCCGGTGCTCGGCGAGCAGGGCGTGCACGGTGCGCGTCTCGAGCATCGGGACGTCGCCGCTGCTGACGACGACCGGGCCGGTGAGGTCGTCGGGCAGGGCGGTGAGCCCGCAGGCGACGGCGTGCCCGGTGCCGACCAGGCGGTCCTGCACGGCGACGTGCACCGTGCGGCCGAGCTCGGAACCGATGCCGTCGACGGCGGCGGTGACCTGCTCGCGGTCGTGGCCGAGTACGACGACGAGGTGCGCGGGGTCCAGCGCGGCGACGGCGTGCACGGCGTGACCGAGCAGGGTGCGCCCGCCGACGGGGTGCAGCACCTTCGTCGTGGCCGAGCGCATCCGCGTGCCGCGGCCCGCGGCCAGGACGATCGCCGCGGCCGGGGGGACCGACGGAGCGGTCACCGGGGGAACGGGGTCGGGCATGGGAGCGGCTCCCTGGTCGACTGGCGATCCGGCCGTGGTCGCGGGGGCGGCCCCGGTCGGAGTACCCCGGGATCCTACGTCGTGCCCGGAGCGTCCCCCCGGACGTCCCGTGAAGCTCACGTCGGTGCTCTGCGTCAAGTACCTCTTGCGGTGAGTAACCACCGCCCGTCGTGGCTCGTTGGGCGGACGGACGCGCGGCACGACGAACCGGCCCGCGAGGTACACGGGTGTGAGGACGTCGGATGGGTGCGCACAGCAAGGGCGTTTCGTTCCGGGCGCGGACGGCGGTGGCGCTCGTCGTCTCCGGCCTGGCCGCGTTCGGTGTGGTCGGGACCGCGACGGCGGGTGACGGGATCATCGACGGGACGCCCTGCTCCGTCACGGCGCGGGCCTGCGTCGACATCGCGTCGAAGCAGGCCTGGCTGATCGACGACGGCGAGATCGTCCGCGGCCCGGTGCCGGTCAGCACCGGCGGCGAGGGGCGCGAGACCCCGCGCGGCAGCTTCACCGTCGACTGGAAGAACAAGGACCACAAGAGCGCCGAGTTCAACGGCGCGCCGATGCCGTTCGCGGTGTTCTTCGCCCCCGGCGGCATCGCCTTCCACGAGGGCAACCTGCACACCCCGTCGGCCGGTTGCGTCCGGATGGCCTACGAGGACGCCGAGGCGTGGTTCGAGTTCCTGCAGCCCGGAGATCCGGTCGAGGTCCACTGAGGTCTGCACCGCTCGACCGCTGAACGGGCGGCGCTCACCGGATCGGGGGTACGGGAGCTGCGGCGATCCGCCGGATTCACCCGTTCGCCGTTGAACCGGGACCGGTCGTCTCACACTGTGTGAGAAGCCGAATGGTCGGGACGTCTCAGGGGTTGAACCGGCAGAGACGTCGCGAACACCGGAGGTTCACCCCATGCCCACCCGCAGCGCACGGACCGCCTGGAACGGCACCCTCGAGCAGGGATCGGGACAGGTCGAGCTCAGCAGCAGCAAGGTCGGCACGTACGACGTCAGCTTCCCGAAGCGCGCGGCCGACGACGCGGGCGGCACCACCAGCCCGGAGGAGCTCATCGCCGCGGCGCATTCCTCCTGCTACGCGATGCAGCTCTCGGCGCTCATCGCGGAGGCCGGTGGCACGCCCCAGTCCCTCGACGTGACGGCCGACGTCACGCTCGGGCCGGACACGGCGAACGGCGGCTTCGCCATCAGCTCCATCGCGCTCACGGTGCGCGGTGAGGTCGAGGGTCTCGACGCGGCGGGCTTCGAGGCCGCGGCGCAGAAGGCCAAGGAGGGCTGCCCGGTCAGCAAGGCGCTGACCGGCACCACGATCACGCTGGACGCCGGCCTCGAGTGAGGCCGGTCATCACGAGGGGACGCAACATGAGGTGCACGGGCAACGGTCGGCCGGAGCCGACCCCGCCGCCGCGGCCGAGCGGTCGCTGAGGCGCAACCGACGGAAGGGCGGACGACCACGGTCGTCCGCCCTTCGTCGTGTCCGGGGCTCCGCCGCCAGGATTCGAACCTGGACCTACTGAACCAAAATCAGCAGTGCTGCCCTTACACCACGGCGGACAGGCCTCCATCCTGGCACGGGCACTCACCCGTACGCCGCGCCGACCGGCGGCGTCGATCTGCCGGTCGGGGGCGATTCGCCCGGAGTTCCCGTCACGGGGGCTGCGCGGCCCGCGGCCCGGCCCCTACCCTCGGGGCAGCGCGGGGTCGCCGCCCCGGCGCCCTGTGGCCGGACCCGACCCCGAGGAGCCTGATGTCGATCACTGCCGAGGCCGTTCCCGATCCGTTGCGGGAAGGCCCCAACCCCGTCCTCGGGGGGCAGCGCACCCGGTTCCAGCACGCGATGATCTACGTCTTCGTCGGCGGGCCCATGCTCGCGCTGATCGCGGCGGTCCCGCTCGCGTGGGGCTGGGGCGTCGGGTGGCACGACCTCGCGCTGCTCGCGGGCTTCTACGCCGTCGCGGTGCTCGGGATCACCGTCGGCTTCCACCGGCACTTCACGCACAAGGCGTTCAAGACGAAGCCGTGGCTGCGGGTCGCGCTCGCGATCTCCGGGTCGCTGGCCGTGCAGGGCAACGTCTTCAACTGGGTGGCCGACCACCGCCGGCACCACGCGTTCTCCGACAAGGAGGGCGACCCGCACTCGCCGTGGGCGTTCGGCACGTCACCCGCCGCCGTCGCCAAGGGGTTCCTGCACGCGCACATGGGCTGGTTCTTCGACCGCAACGAGACCAACCACGCGCGGTTCATCCCGGACCTGCTCGCCGACCGTGCGATCACCCGCGTCGCCCGCACCTTCGGCCTGTGGGTCGCGGCCAGCCTGCTGCTCCCGGCCGTCATCGGCGGGCTGGTGACGTGGTCGTGGCAGGGCGCGGTCACCGGCTTCTTCTGGGGCGGGCTGGTGCGCCTGGCGATCTCCAACCACGTCACCTGGTCGATCAACTCGATCTGCCACATGGTCGGCAAGCGCCCGTTCCGCTCGCGCGACCGGTCGCGCAACTTCTGGCCGCTCGCGGTGCTGTCGATGGGCGAGTCCTGGCACAACCTGCACCACGCCGACCCCACCTGCGCGCGCCACGGCGTGCTGCCCGGGCAGATCGACATCTCGGCCCGCGTCATCTGGATCTTCGAGCGGTTCGGGTGGGCGCACGACGTCCGCTGGCCCACCCCGGCGCGCCTGGCGAAGCTGGCCGACCGCTGACCTTCGTCACCACGGGTGAGCCCGGTCGTTCATCCGTGGAACACTGTCGAGCGTGCTGAGCCTGTTGCCCGAGCGGCTCGACCGGATGCTGCTCCTGGGCGCCCACTGCGACGACATCGCGATCGGTGCCGGAGGAGCGCTGCTGGAGCTGTGCCGGTCGCACCCCGGGATCACGGTGTCCGCACTCGTCCTCACCGGCGGGGGATCCATGCGCGAGGAGGAGGAGCGGGCCGCGCTGGCCGCGTTCTGCCCCGGTGCGCGGCTCGAGGTGGTGGTGCTCGACCTACCCGACGGCCGCGTCCCCACCCGCTGGGAGCGCGCCAAGCTGGGTCTGGAGGAGCTGCGCTCGCACGGTGAGCCGGACCTGATCTTCGCGCCGTCGCCGCACGACGCCCACCAGGACCACCGCACCCTCGCCGAGCTCGTGCCCACCGTGTTCCGCGACCACCTCGCGCTGGGCTACGAGATCCTCAAGTGGGACGGCGACCTGCGCCAGCCCACCGCCTACCTGCCGCTGGCCGAGCCGGTGCTGCGGGAGAAGGTCGCGAAGCTGCACGAGCACTACGGCAGCCAGCGCGACCGCAGCTGGTTCGACCCCGAGACGTTCGCCGGCCTCGCGCGGATCCGGGGCGTGCAGTGCCACGCCCGGTACGCCGAGGCCTTCCACGTGTCCAAGCTGGTGCTCGGAGTGGCACCGCTGACCGGGCCCGACCCGGTCGACTAGAAATCGAGGAGACCCCCGACGTGCGAGTTCTGCTGACCGGCCACCAGGGCTACCTGGGCACCGTGATGGCCCCGATCCTGGCGGCCGCCGGGCACGAGGTGACGGGCCTGGACTCCGGCCTGTTCGCCGACTGCATCCTCGGCGGCCTCGACCGCCCCGACGTCGACGGCATCTCCACCGACCTGCGCGACGTCACCGTCGCCGAGCTCGCGGGCTACGACGCGGTCGTCCACATGGCGGCGCTGTCGAACGACCCGCTCGGGTCGATGGCCCCGGAGATCACCTACGACATCAACCACCACGCGTCGACGCGGCTGGCCACCCTGGCCAAGGAGGCCGGCGTGCAGCGCTTCGCCTACGCCTCCACCTGCTCGGTGTACGGCGCGCAGTCCGGTGACGACCTCGTCGACGAGGACGCGCCGCTCAAGCCCGTCACGCCCTACGCGATCTCGAAGGTGCGCGTCGAGGACGACCTCGCGAAGCTCGCCGACTCCGACTTCGTGCCGTTCTCGCTGCGCAACGCCACCGCGTTCGGCTTCTCGCCGCGGCTGCGCGCCGACATCGTGCTGAACAACCTCGTCGGCCGCGCGATCCTGACCGGCGAGGTCACCGTGCTCTCCGACGGCACCCCGTGGCGCCCGCTCGCGCACGCGGAGGACATCGCCGGTGCCGTCGTCGCCGGGCTGGCCGCGCCGGCCGACGTCGTCCGCGCCCGCGCGTTCAACGTGGGTACGGAGAAGAACAACCGCACCGTCGCGGAGATCGCGCAGGCCGTCATCGACGCCGTGCCCGGCTCCACGCTCAACATCACCGGCGAGGCGGGCAACGACCCCCGCAGCTACCGCGTCGACTTCTCCCGCGCCCGCAAGGAGCTCGACTTCGAGGCGAAGTGGAGCATCCCGGACGGCGCCCGTCAGCTCGCGGCCGAGTACAAGGAGCGCGGCCTGACGCAGGACGCGTTCGACAACAGCTTCACGCGCCTCGCGGTCCTCAACCGCCGGCAGGCGGAGGGCACGTTGGACGGGAACATGCGCGTCCTGTAGTCCCGCGTCCGCACGAACGGCCCCTGCACGCTGGACGCGGGGGCCGTTCGTTCGCTAGGACGGACGCATGTGTCGCAACATCCGGGTCCTGCACAACTTCGAACCGCCGGCCACCCCGGACGAGGTGCACGGGGCCGCCCTGCAGTACGTGCGCAAGATCTCTGGCGCCGCCAAGCCGTCCGTCGCCAACACGGACGCGTTCGCGCGGGCCGTCGCCGCCGTCGAGGCGGCCACGCGCGAGCTGCTGGACTCCCTCGTCACCGCCGCCCCGCCGAAGGACCGTGAGGTGGAGGCGGCGAGGGCGCGGGAGAAGGCCGCGATCCGCTACGGGCGCTGAACGCACGAACTCCCCCACCGGAGGGGTAGGGGGTTCGGTGTGTGCGGGGACTACCGGTCGAGCTGCACCGCGAGGTCGGTGACGTCGTAGCCGAACGTGCCCAGCTCGAAGGCGCTGCCGGTGCGCAGGTCGACGCTCCACAGGACGCGCCCGCCGTCGACCTCCACCGTGGCGAACGCGGTGTCGCCGTCGCTCACGCCTCGGCCAGCGTCGAGTGGATGTCGAATCCGGCGTCGGAGCCGATGTCTACGGGCAGCGTGCCGGTCGGGGCCAGCGTGCCGGCGTTGGCGGGGGACCGGATCGCCACATCCTTGCCGGCGGGGGCGAACGCGGCGGGGGCGAACGCGGCGGGGGCGAACACGGCCGCGCCGACGGTGGTGACCGCGGCGGCGGCGATCAGAGCGCGACGAACGGTCGTCGACATCGGGTGCCCTCTCTCGGAAGTCCGGTCGAGGAGCCTCCGGTGGGCCCCGTTCGGCCTGACGAGTCACCCGGGGTGAGGATGTGGATCGGACATCTACTTCACACCGGATCAATCCGGAGGATCCGGTCATCGCTGCCGTTGGACGTGCTGACCAGCAGCGCGCCGTCCGGGGCCAGTCGCACGGCGCGCAGCCGACCGTAGGTGCCGTCCAGGGCGCCGGGCACCGCGACGGAGGCGATCGCGTCGCCGCCCGGCGTCATGAACAGCAGCTTCTGCCCGCGCAGAGCGCCGACGACGAGCGTGCCGTCGAGGTCGCCCCACTGGCTGCCGGACAGGAACGCGGCACCCGAGAGGGCCTCGACCGGGCTGCCGGAGCTCCACGCGGCCGGGACTGCGTCGGGGAAGCGGGTGAGGTCGGTCATCGGCACCGACTCGTCGTAGCCGCCGACGGTGCCGCCCTGGCCCGGGTCCCAGCCGTAGTTGCCGCCCGCCCGCAGCAGGTTGACCTCGTCGTCGGTGCTCGGGCCGTGCTCCGCGGTCCAGACCGCGCCCGCCGCGTCGACGGCGACGCCCTGCACGTTGCGGTGGCCGTAGGTGTAGATCAGCTGCTGCGCGGGGTCGGCGGCGGCGGCGAAGGGGTTGCCCTCGGCCGGGCCGCCGGTGGCGAGGTCGATGCGCAGCACCTTCCCGCCGAGCGAGGACAGGTCCTGCGGGATCGTGCCGCGCGCGGTGTCACCGGTGCCGACCAGCAGCGCGCCGTCGGCGGCGAGGGTGGGGCGGCAGCCGGAGTGCCGGCCGGACGGGTTGATCGGCAGGCCGCCGACCAGCGGGTCGGCGACGCGGGTGGCCGCGGTCCCGTCGGCGGCGAGCTCCCAGGTGACGAGCCGGACGTCGGTGGGCGTGCCGCCCTCGACGTGGGTCTGGCAGGTGGTGAACCGGCGGGTCTCGGCGAAGTCGGTGTGCACGACCATGCCCATCAGGCCGCCCTCGCCCTGGGTGAGCAGGTCGGAGAAGTCGGCCGCGACGGGGGCGACGGTGGCGCCCGCGGTCACGCCGGACAGCAGGCTCAGCCGCCCGTCGCGCTCGGTCACCAGTACCCGGCCGTCGGGCAGCACGCCGACGTCCCACGGGTTGTCCAGCCCGCCGGCCACCTCGCTGACCCGTAGCTCCGGGGTGCCGGTGCGGCTCGGCCCGCCCTCGGCGCCGCCCGCCGGAGCGCTGCCCGCGCCACCCCCCGCGACGGACTCGGGGGAGGCCCCCGCACAGCCGGTCAGGACCAGTGCGGCAGCCACGGCCACCGCTGCACTCGCACGCCGCATGGGGGCATCCTGCCTCCGACCGGGTGAGGCGACCGTAGGGGCCCCGACTGGCTACGGTCGTTCCATGCCGCAGCCCAGCTACCTCCGGTTCCCCCATCTGCGGGGCGACACGCTCGTACTCGCGGCCGAGGACGACGTCTGGACGGTCCCGCTCGCGGGGGGCCGCGCGCACCGGGTCACCGCCGACGGAGCGCCCGTCGCAAACCCGCGGATCTCCCCGGACGGCACCCGGGTGGCGTGGACGTCGTGGCGCGAGGGCGGGCCCGACGTCTTCGTCACCGCGCTCGACGGCGGTGTCGCACGCCGGCTGACCTGGTGGGGCGATCCGCGGGCGCGCAACCTCGGGTGGACCTCCGACGACGAGGTGCTCGGCGTGACGTCGACGGGCTACCACTCGACCCGCCGCACGTTCGCGTTCGCGATCCCCGCGGCCGGGGGCGCGCCGCGGCCGCTGCCCGTCGGTCCGGTCGGCGACCTCGTGTCGGACCCGAGCGGCACGCTGCTGCTCAGCGTGCTGTCCCGCGAGCCCGCGTGGTGGAAGCGCTACCGCGGCGGCACCGTCGGCAAGCTGTGGTGGGACTCGGGCTCGGCGGGGTCGTTCGCGCGGGTCGCCGCGGGCGTCGGCGGGCAGATCGAATCGCCGATGCTGGTGGGCGGGCGCATCGCGTTCGTCGCCGACCACGAAGGCTGGGGCAACCTCTACTCGATCGCGCACAACGGCACCGACCTGCGCCGCCACACCGACCACGGGGGTGCGGGCGCACCCGCGTTCTACGTGCGCCACGCCACCAGCGACGGCGAGCGCGTCGTCTACGAGTCGGCGGGGGAGCTGTGGATCCTCGACTCGCTCGGCGCCGACCCCCGCCGCATCGACGTGCGGCTCGGCGGACCGCGCACCGCCCGCGAGCCGTACCGCGTCGCCGGGCGCGTCGACGCCGCGGTGCCCGACCGGACCGGGCGCACCAGCATCGTCCTGCTCCGCGGCACCGTGCACCGGCTCACCCACCGCGACGGCCCGGCGCGCACGCTGCTCTCCGACCCGGGGGCCCGGGCCCGGCTCGCGCGGCCGCTGGGTACCGACCGCGCGGTGTGGGTCGACGACGTGCTCGGTGAGGACGCGGTGTGCGTCGCCGCGCTGGATCCACTGACCGGCGACGCCCCGCGCCGCAGCGGCGCGGGCGAGCTGGGCCGCGTGCTGGAGCTCGCGCCCGCACCGGACGGCACGACCGTCGCACTGACCACCCACGACGGGCGGCTGCTGCTCCTCGACGCCGCGTCCGGGGAGCTCCGCGAGCTCGCCCGCAGCGCCGACGGGGTGGAGATGTCGGGGCTGGACTGGTCGCCGGACAGCGCGTGGCTCGCGTTCGCCGAGCCCGTCGAGGAGGCGGTGGCCACGCGGATCGTGCTCGCCCGCGTCGCCGACGGCGAGCTGGTGCCGGTCACGCCGCCCCGATTCCCGGACCGGCGGCCCGCGTTCACCCACGACGGCCGCTACCTCGCTTTCCTGTCGCGGCGCAGCTTCGACCCGATCTACGACGAGCACTCGTTCGACCTGACGTTCCCGGCGTCGTGGCGCCCGTTCCTGGTGCCGCTGGCCGCGCGCACGCCGTCGCCGTTCGGGGCGAGCCCGGACGGTCGCCCGGTCAGCCCCGGCGACGAGGGCCCGGCCGACCCGCCCGCGCCCGGCCCGGACGACCCGTCGTCGCCGGACGCCGCGTCCGTGCCCGCCGTGGAGGAGACCTCGGTGCCCGAGGTCGTCGTCGACGTCGACGGGCTGGCCGAGCGGGTCGTCCCGGTGCCGGTGGTGGAGGCCCGCTACTCCGGTCTGACCGCGGGTAAGGACTGCCTGCTGTGGCTGCGCAGCCCGGTCAACGGCGTGCTCGGCGACGGGCGGGCGGGCACGTCGGAGAAGCCGCGGCGGACCGTGCTGGAGCGCTTCGACCTCGTGCGCCGCAAGCTCGACGTGATCGCCGACGCCGTCGACGGGTACGCGGTCAGCGGCGACGGCACCCGGCTGCTCGTCCGCGACGGCACGGCGCTGCGGGTCCTGCGCACCGACCGCTCCGGCTCCGGCGCACCCGACGGCGGCGACGGTGCCGACGAGTACGAGGTCGACCTCTCGCGCCTCGCCGTCACCGTCGACCCGACGGCGTCCTGGCGCCAGATGTTCGACGAGGCCGCGCGCCTCATGCGCGACCACTTCTGGACCGCCGACATGGGCGACGTCGACTGGGCCGCGGAGCAGGAGCGCTACCGGCCGCTCGTCGACGCCGTCGGCAGCTACGACGACCTCGTCGACCTGTTGTGGGAGCTGCAGGGCGAGCTGGGTTCCTCGCACGCCTACGTGCGAGCCCGGCCGCGGCCGCACGGGGTCGCCCCGGCGTTCCTCGGTGCCGACCTCGCGCCGTCGTCGGAGGGATGGCGGGTCGAGCGCGTCCTGCCGCCGGAGACGTCGGCGCCCGGCGCACGCAGCCCCCTCGCCTCGCCCGGCGTCGACGTCCGGGCCGGTGACGTGCTGCTGGAGGTGGCCGGGCGGCCCGTCGACCCCGCCGCGGGGCCCGCGCCGCTGCTCGCCGGCACGGCCGACACGCTCACCGAGATCACCGTGCGCTCGGGCGCCGACGTGCGCCGCGTCGTCGTCCGGCCGCTGCCCGACGAGGACCAGCTGCGCTACCAGGACTGGGTGTCGGGCCGGCGCGCGTACGTCACGGAGCGCTCGGGTGGGCGGCTGGGGTACCTGCACGTGCCGGACATGATGGCGCCGGGCTGGGCGCAGCTGCACCGTGACCTGGGTCGCGAGATCACCCGCGACGGGCTGGTGCTCGACGTGCGGATCAACGGCGGCGGGCACACCTCGCAGCTCGTGGTGGAGAAGCTGGCGCGG
Organism: Pseudonocardia abyssalis; assembly: GCF_019263705.2. Taxonomy (NCBI): domain Bacteria; kingdom Bacillati; phylum Actinomycetota; class Actinomycetes; order Pseudonocardiales; family Pseudonocardiaceae; genus Pseudonocardia; species Pseudonocardia abyssalis. The sequence continues at coordinate 4,220,287 of NZ_JADQDK010000001.1, read as the reverse complement.
CGGGTCACGGCGTGGACGATCGCGCGGCACCGCCCGCCCCGCACGTACCCGATGGACGCCCCGCGCGGTCCGGTCGTGGCCGTCGCCGACGAGCTCGCGGGCTCCGACGGCGACATCGTGACGGTCGCGCTCAAGCGCCGCGGGATCGCGACCGTGGTGGGCGTGCGGACGTGGGGCGGCGTGATCGGGATCGACAGCCGCTACCGGCTCGTCGACGGGACGGGGGTGACACAGCCGCGCTACTCGCACTGGTTCGACGACCTGGGCTGGGACGTGGAGAACTTCGGCGTCGAGCCGGACGTCGAGGTGGTCGTCACGCCGCAGGACTGGGCGGCCGGACGCGACCCCCAGCTCGACCGGGCCGTCGACCTGGCGCTGGAGGCCCTCGACCGCACCCCGCCGGTGCAGCCCCCGGACATCGCCACCCGGCCCAGCCGCCGCCGTCCCGACCTCCCGCCCCGCACCTGACCCCACCCCGCCCGCCCGAACCCCGCGAGTCGCTGGTTCCGCGCCCGCGAGTCGCCGTGGAGTGAGGGCATGCGGCGCTGCATCCGGGGGCCGGTGCCGTACGGCCCGCGCCCGGCCCGGGGTGCGGCCGTGGGGGAGGGCCCGGGCGTAGGGTGGGGCTCGAGACCCCGACCGGGCGTTCGTCCTGGGCAGGGGTCTGTTCCGCGTGCGTCCATCCGCGTCAAAGGGGTCCCCGACACCGTGGCCAAGCTCGCCGGTCTCCTCCGCACCGTCCTCGCCGACTCCGACATCCGCGCCGTCCTCGACGCCGCCCGCGACACGAGATCGGTCGACGTCCCGGCCCTGCGCGTCGAGGGCCCGGCTGCGTTGCGCCCGTTCCTCGCGGCAGGGTTCGGCGAGGCGGGGCGCACCGTACTGGCCGTCACCGCCACCGACCGCGAGGCCGAGGACCTGGGGGCAGCACTGGTCGACCTGATCGACGCCGAGTCCGTCGCGGTGCTGCCGAGCTGGGAGACGCTGCCGCACGAGCGCCTCTCGCCGCGCCCCGACACCGTCGGCCGGCGCCTGTCGATCTTCCGCCGCCTCGCCGACCCGGGCACCGCGCCGCGGGTCCTGGTCACCGCGGCCCGCAGCCTGATCCAGCCGATCGCCCCGGGCCTGGGCCGCCTGGAGCCGGTGGCGCTGCGGGTCGGCGACACCGCCGACTTCGAGGCCCTGCTGGAGCGCCTGGTGGAGCTGGCCTACACGCGCGTCGAGATGGTCACCGCACGCGGCGAGTTCGCGGTGCGCGGCGGGATCGTCGACGTCTTCCCCCCGACGGCCGACCAGCCGCTGCGCGTGGAGTTCTGGGGCGACGAGGTGAGCGAGCTGCGCACGTTCTCCGTCGCCGACCAGCGCTCGGTCGCCCCGGTCGACGCCCTGCACGCCCCGGGCTGCCGCGAGCTGCTGCTCACCGCACCGGTGCGCGAGCGGGCCGCGGCCCTGGCCCGCACCCACGAGAACAACCCGCCGCTGCGCGAGCTGCTCGACAACCTCGCCAACGGCATCCCGAGCGAGGGCATGGAGTCGCTCGTCCCGGTGCTGACGGCCGGGGAGCTGGAGCTGCTCACCGATCTGCTGCCCCCGAAGGCGCTGGTGATGGTCGCCGACCCGGAGCGGGTGCGCACGCGCAGCGCCGACCTGGTCCGCACCGGCCAGGAGTTCCTGGAGGCGTCCTGGTTCGCGGCGTCCACCGGCGGCGACGCCCCGATCGACGTCGGCGCGTCCGCCTACCGCGACCTGAACGACGTGCTGCACCGCGCGACCGCCACCGGCCACCCGGTCGTCACCTTCAGCCCGCTGCTGTCGGGCCGCGACGACGCCCTCGCCCCGCCCGTCCACGAGGTCGAGTCCTACCGCGGCGACACCGACCGCGCCCTCGTCGACCTCCGCGCGCACGTCGCGAGCGGGGGCACCGCGGTGCTCGTCGTCGGCGGAGCGGGCACCGCGCAGCGGAGCCTGGAACAGCTCAGGGAGGCCGACGTCCCGGCCACGCTGGTCGACGAGCTGACCGAGGACCCGGAGAAGGGGCTCGTCACCGTCACCTGCGGGCGGCTGAACCAGGGCTTCACCGCCGGCCCGCTCGTCCTGTTGTCCGAGGCCGACCTCACCGGCAACCGCGCCGCGGCCACGGCTCCGACGAAGATGCCGAGCAAGCGCCGCAACACCGTCGACCTGGTCACCCTCAAGCCGGGCGACCACGTCGTGCACGGCCAGCACGGCATCGGCAAGTTCGTGGAGATGAAGGAGCGCACGGTCGGCGGGGCCACGCGCGAGTACCTGGTGCTGGAGTACGCGTCGTCGAAGCGGGGGCAACCGGCCGACCGGCTGTTCGTCCCCACGGACGCGCTCGACGAGATCAGCCGTTACGTCGGCGGCGAGATCCCCACGCTCAACAAGCTCGGCGGCGGTGACTGGGCGAAGACGAAGGGCCGCGCGCGCAAGGCCGTCCGCCAGATCGCGGCGCAGCTCGTGCAGCTCTACGCGGCGCGCCAGTCCGCGCCCGGCCACGCGTTCGCGAAGGACACGCCGTGGCAGCGCGAGATGGAGGACGCCTTCCCCTACACCGAGACGCCCGACCAGCTCGCGGCGATCGACGAGGTGAAGGCCGACATGGAGCGCGCGGTCCCGATGGACCGCGTGATCTCCGGCGACGTCGGGTTCGGCAAGACCGAGATCGCGGTGCGCGCGGCGTTCAAGGCGGTGCAGGACGGCAAGCAGGTCGCCGTCCTCGTCCCCACGACACTGCTCGCCACCCAGCACCTCGACACGTTCACCGAGCGGATGCGCGCGTTCCCGGTGACGGTGCGCGGGCTGTCCCGCTTCACCGACAACGCCGAGGCGAAGGAGACGATCGCCGGGCTGACCGACGGCACCGTCGACGTCGTGGTCGGCACGCACCGGTTGCTGCAGAGCAGCGTGCGGTGGAAGGACCTCGGGCTCGTCATCGTCGACGAGGAGCAGCGCTTCGGCGTCGAGCACAAGGAGCACATCACCGCGCTGCGCACCCACGTCGACGTCCTGACGCTGAGCGCCACGCCGATCCCGCGCACGCTGGAGATGAGCCTGGCCGGCATCCGCGAGATGTCGACGATCACGACCCCGCCCGAGGACCGCCACCCCACGCTCACCTACGTCGGCGCCTACGACACCAAGCAGGTCGCCGCCGCGATCCGCCGCGAGCTGCTGCGCGACGGCCAGGTGTTCTACGTGCACAACCGCGTGTCCACGATCGACAAGGCGGCCAAGACGATCCGCGACCTCGTCCCGGAGGCCCGGATCGCGGTGGCGCACGGGCAGATGAACGAGGACCTGCTCGAGCGCACCGTCAACGGCTTCTGGCACAACGAGTTCGACGTGCTGGTCTGCACCACGATCGTCGAGAACGGCCTCGACATCTCCAACGCCAACACCCTGATCGTCGAGCGCTCCGACACCCTCGGTCTCTCGCAGCTCCACCAGCTCCGCGGGCGCGTCGGCCGGGGACGCGAGCGCGGCTACGCCTACTTCCTGTTCCCGCCCGAGCACCCGCTGACCGAGACCGCGCACGACCGGCTCGCCACGATCGCGCAGCACTCCGAGCTGGGTGCCGGCGCGGCCGTCGCGATGAAGGACCTGGAGATCCGCGGCGCGGGCAACATCCTGGGCGCGGAGCAGAGCGGACACATCGCGGGCGTCGGGTTCGACCTCTACATCCGGCTCGTCGGCGAGGCCGTCGCGGCGTTCCGGCAGCAGGCGGGCGCGGGGGAGGGCGAGGAGGAGGAGCCGCTCACCGACGTGCGCGTCGACCTGCCGATCGACGCCCACGTGCCGCACGACTACGTCACCGGCGAGCGGCTGCGCCTCGAGGTCTACCGCAAGATCGCCGAGGCGGGCGACGCCGAGGCGCTGGAGCGGATCGTCGAGGAGCTGACCGACCGCTACGGCGAGCCGCCGCAGCCGGTGCGCAACCTGCTCGCCGTCGCGGAGTTCCGGCAGAAGTGCCGCCGGCTCGGGATCGGCGAGGTCGCGGTGGCGGGCAACGGGATCCGGGTCGGGCCGGTCGACCTGCTCGACTCCGGGCAGCTGCGGCTGAACCGGCTCTACCCGAAGTCGCAGTACAAGGCGGCCGCGCGGGCCGTCCTCGTCCCGAAGCCGGTGGCCGGGGGGCGGATCGGGGGAGCGGCACTGCGCGACGTCGAGCTGCTGGAGTGGTGCACCCGTCTCGTCCACGACCTGGTCCTGCCGGCGAAGGCTCCCGCCGCGGGGTGACGCCTGGGGCGGGGCGAGAACACGGGTGGGAGACCGGGCCCGGATTCCCCCCTGCCCTTCCGCGAGGCGCTGCCTTCCCGCCCTCGAGTCGCGCTCCCACCCGAGGGCGGGGATCGAGCGACTCGCGGGCGGAGATCCGGCGACTCGCGGGCGGGGAAACGGCGACTCGCGGGGGCGTGAGAGGGTGGGCGCCGTGCACAGGCAGGTGGGACGGGTCGTGGCCGCGGTGGCGGTCGTGGGCGCGATGGTCAGCGGGTGCGGGTCGGGCCCGAGTCAGGTCGGGTCGGCGGCGATCGTCGGCACCGACACGATCGCGCTCGACGTGGTGCAGGACCAGATCGCGCTCGCGCTGAGCCCGGAGAAGGCCCAGGCGGTGTCGGGCCGCAACCAGGGCGCGGGCGGCGGATACGGGTCCCCGCAGGTGGCGCGCGAGATCGTCACCAGCGCGATCCTCGGCGATCTCCTCGACCGCCGCACCGCCGAGGAGGGCATCTCGATCAGCGACGCCGACCTCGACGCGGCCCTCGCCACGGCCGGCAGCCCCGACGAGCTCGCCCAGGCCTCGCTCTACACCCCCGAGGTGCAGCGCGAGAAGATCCGCGACGACCTCGCGGCCGCCGCCCTCGGTGCCCGCTACGTCGACCGGCTCGCCGTCACCCTGGAGTTCGTCGCGGTCCCCTCCGAGCAGGAGGCGATCGGGGCCGCCCGGGCCGTCGCGGCCGGTGGCGCCGACGCCGAGGCCGTGTTCGCCGGGGTGCCCGCCGACCAGCGCGCGCAGCAGGTACGGGCCGTCGACAACCCCTCGCTCGCCACCTCGTTCGCCTTCGGCACCGACCCCGGTTCGGTGATCGTGCTGCGCCCCGCGCAGGACGGTGCCCCGTGGACCGTCATCCGGATCCTCGACCGCACCACCGACCTCGTGCCGGAGGGGGCGTCGATCGTCGACCAGCTCGGCCAGTCGGACCTGCAGCTCATCGGGTACCGGATGCTGCAGCCCGCGTCGCAGGAACTGGGCGTGCAGGTCAACCCCCGCTACGGCGTGTGGGACCCGATCCAGCTCGCCGTCGTCGCCGACGACCAGACGGCCGGCTCGATCCTGCCGGCCCCCGCGCCGGAGTGAGCGACTCCCCGCTCCTGCACGCCGTCGAGGTGATGGACCGGCTGCGCTCGCCCGGCGGCTGCCCGTGGGATGCCGAGCAGACCCACGAGTCGCTGCTGCAGTACCTCGTCGAGGAGTGCTACGAGCTCTACCAGGCGATCGAGGACGGCGACCGGGTCGCGGTGCGCGAGGAGCTGGGCGACGTCCTGCTGCAGGTGCTGTTCCACGCCCGCGTCGCGGCGGAGGGCCCCGACCCGTTCACGATCGACGACGTCGCGGCCGATCTCGTCGCGAAGCTGGTCGGGCGGCACCCGCACGTGTTCGCCCCGTCGGGAATCGACACAGCGGAGACCGTCGACACCGCCGTGAAGCAGGAGCATCGCTGGGAGGAGCTCAAGCGCGCGGAGAAGCAGCGGGAGTCCAGCGTGGACGGCGTGGCGACCGCGCAGCCCGCGGTGGCGCTGGCCGCGAAGCTGACCAGCCGCACCTCGCGCGCCGGGCTGCCCGTCGACCTCCTGCCGTCCGGGTCGGGGATCGGGGAGCAGCTCTTCGCACTCGCCGCCCGCGCGAAGCTGGCCGGGATCGACCCCGAGGCGGAACTGCGCACCACCGCCCGCGGCTTCGAAGCCGACGTCCGCGCGGCCGAGACCGCCGCCCGCGACGCCGGGCTCGACCCCCACTCCCTCGACGAGCAGGCCTGGCACCGGTTCTGGCCCCGCTAGTCTGGACGCGGTGAGCTCACGATCCGTCGCCGTCCTCGTCGCTCTCGGGGTGGCGGTCGCCTTCCTCGTCGCGATCCTCCGGGGTGTGTCCGGGGAGCGTGAGTCCCGCGGTGACGGCCTCGTGCCCGCCGACGTCGACCGCGACACCCCGGTCGCCCAGGGCGACCCCCTCCCCGCCGACGGCGACCTCGTGAGCTGGGCGGACGTGACGGCCGGGCGCACCGGAGTCCCGGCCCGCGCGCTGCAGGCGTACGGGGGAGCGGAGCTGGCGCAACGCGCCGACACCCCGGACTGCCGCCTGTCCTGGACGACGCTGGCCGGGATCGCGCGCGTCGAGTCCGACCACGGGAACCTGGGCCGCGCGACGCTCGGCGCCGACGGGGTCCCGACGCCGCGGATCGTCGGCGTCGCCCTGGACGGCTCCGACGGTGTCCGGGAGATCCTCGACACGGACGGGGGTGTGCTCGACGGCGACACCACCTACGACCGTGCGGTCGGCCCGCTGCAGTTCCTGCCGACGACCTGGGAGGCCTACGGCGCCGACGGCGACGGCGACGGCGTGGCCGACCCCCACCAGATCGACGACGCGGCCCGCGGCGCGGCCGCCTACCTCTGCGCCGACGACCGCGACACCGCAGACGGCACGGGCTGGTGGGACGGCGTGCTCACCTACAACCGTTCCGGCGAGTACGCCCGGCTGGTCTGGGCCGCCGCCGACCGCTACGCGACGGCCGCTCAGGCCTCGAACAACGACTGACCCCAGTACGAGCCCTCACCGAGCCCGGCGGGGCAGGCGAACACGGCCGACCCGGTGTGCTCGATGTACTCCATCAGCACGTCGGAGGTGGCGAGTGCGCGCTGCATCGGCACGAACTGCGCCTGCGGGTCGTTCATGAACGCGATGAAGAACAGCCCGGCGTTGAGGTGCCCCTGGCCGTCGCTGCCGTCGACGAAGTTGTAGCCGCGGCGCAGGATCTTCACCCCGCCCAGCGCCTCGGCCGAGGCCAGCCGGATGTGCGCGTCGACGGCGATCCGCGGGGCGCCGGTCTCGTCGACGGCGGCGAAGTCGGCGGGGTCGAACTCGGCGGCCGCACCGATCGGCGCACCCCGGTCCTTCGTCCGCCCGATGATCACTTCCTGCTCGACGAGCGAGGTGCGGTCCCAGATCTCGATGTGCATCCGGATCCGCCGTGCGACGAGGTAGCTACCGCCCGCCAGCCACGCGGGCCCCTGGTCGGGTGACACCCAGACCTGGTCGCGCAGCCCGTCGGGGTCCTCGGCCTTGAGGTTGTTGGTGCCGTCCTTGAAGCCGAACAGGTTGCGGTGCGTCTCCTGCGTCGTCGACGTGGACGACGTGCGCCCGAACCCCAGCTGCGACCAGCGCACCGCGGTGGTGCCGAACCCCATCCGCACGAGGTTGCGCACGGCGTGCACCGCGACCTGCGGGTCGTCGGAGCAGGCCTGGATGCACAGGTCACCGCCGGACAGCGTGGGATCGAGCTGGTCGCCGGCGAACGGCGGCAGGTCGGCCAGCCCGGCCGGCACCAGCGACGGGTCCAGGCCGAGCTTCGCGAACAGCGACGCACCCACCCCGAAGGTCAGGGTGAGCGACGCCGCGGGCAGCCCGAGCGCTTCGCCCGTGTCGTCGGGAGGGGAGTTCGGGTTGCCGCCGGTGGCGCCGCCCGGGGTGGTCTCCGCGCCCGCCGTCATCCGTTCGGCGGCCGCGGTCCAGCGCTGCAGCAACGCCTTCAGCTTCTCCGGGTCGTCGGTGAGCACGTCGAGGGCGACGAAGTGCAGCCGGTCCTGGGCGGGCGTGACGATCCCGGCCTGGTGCTCGCCGCGGAAGGGCACGACGAGCTGGGCGGGGGCCGTCGCGGCCGGGGCGGCGCAACCCGCCACCGCCCCGATCCCGGCGGCCGCCGCTCCCGCCCCGGTCCAGCCCAGCAGGCGTCGTCGGGAGAAGGTGCTCACGACGAGACGACTCCCGCGACCTGGCTCACCGGCTCACCCAGGGCGTCGACGGCCTCGGTCATGGCCTTGACGTCGTCCGGCGTCAGTGCGGTGTAGAGCACGAACCCGTCGCCGTCGCGGTAGTTCTCCAGCAGCGCGTCGACGGCGGCGAAGCGCTCGTCGAGGAGCGGGCCGAGTTCCGGGTCGCGCTCGTCGATGACCGGCCGCAGTGCCGCGATGGCGCCCTGCGAGCCGTCGATGTTGGCGCGGAAGTCCCACAGGTCGGTGTGCGAGTAGCGGTCCTCCTCGCCGGTGATCTTGCCGGTGGCGACCTCGTCGAGCAGCTCCTTCGCGCCGTTGGCCAGGGCGAGCGGTGTGAGCTCGACGGACGGGACGCGGCCGGCGAGCTCGGTGATGTCGGCCATCAGCCGGTCGGCGATGCTCGACGAGTCGGGCTGCAGCCCGTCCTGCCACAGGTCGCGCTCCAGGCGGTGGAACCCGGTGAACTCGACGCCGGGCTCGCCGTCGTCGCGGCCGTCGATGCGGGGGTCGATGTCGCCGAAGGACTCCGCGACCGGCTCGATGCGCTCCCAGTAGGTGCGGGCGACCGGGTACAGCGCCTTCGCCCCCTCGACGTCGCCCGCCTTCACGGCGTCGACGAACTCCTGCGTCTTCGGGACCAGCGCCTCGACCTGCGAGTTGACGTAGCGCGCGTAGCCCGCGGTGGCCTCGGCCAGGCGGGTGTCGGTGTCGACGGAGCGCTCCGCCGAGCCGGTGACGGTGAACGCGGAGCGGATGCCGTCGCCCACCATGCCCGGCTTGCACACCGTCTCGTAGGCGCCGCCCTCCGGCACCTCGACGATGAGCTGCCGCGACAGGCCGGGCCCGATGTTCTCGACCTCGCCCATGATCCGGCCGCCGGTGGCGTAGAGGTAGAACTCGGTCACCTTGGAGCCGCCGTTGGTGATGTCGAACGAGATCGTGCCGGCGGGGGCCTCGGCGGTGCTGACGTCGCACGCGTCGTCGGCGGCGGCGACGGTGATCGGGCCGCCCGCACCGGTGTCGACGGGAGCGGTGCTGGTGCAGCCGGCCATGGCGAGGCCGAGGACGGCGAGGCCGACGGCGGCGGGGGTGCGGCGGGACATGGTTCTCCTCGTGCGGATCGAGCGGGAGCGGTGGATCACGCGGTAGCGGTGGCGCGGACCCGTTGGGGGCGCAGGAAGAGCGGGAGCACCACGGCGACGTAGGCGACCCAGACGGTCGCCTCGATCACGGTGGTGGCCGGGGAGAAGTTGAAGATCCCCTTGAGCAGGACGCCGTACCAGGAGTCCGGCGGGACGGCGGCGCTGACGTCGAAGGCCAGCGTGTTCAGGCCGGGCAGGATCCCGGCCTCCTGCAGGTCGTGCATGCCGTAGGCGAGGATCCCGGCGGCGACGAAGATCAGGAGCCCGCCGGTGACCGTGAAGAACTTCCCCATGTTCAGGGTGACGGCGCCGCGGTAGATCAGGTAGGCGATGGCGACCGCGATCGCGATGCCGAGCAGGAAGCCGGTCAGCGGCTCGGTGCTCTGGCCCGCGGCCTGGGCGGCGGCGAAGAAGAAGAACGCGGTCTCCAGGCCCTCGCGGCCCACGGCCAGCGCGGCCATCAGAACCACCGCTCCCGAGCCCATCGCGAGCGCCTCCTCCATCTTCCCCCGCAGCTCGGAGGACATGGAGCGGCCCGCCTTGCGCATCCAGAAGATCATCCAGGTGACGAAGCCGACCGCGACGATCGACAGCACGCCGCCGAACGTCTCCTGGGCCTCGAACGTCAGCGCCTGCTGGGTGAGCGTGAGGACCAGCGTCACCCCGACGCTGATCGCCACCGCGATGCCGACGCCGAGCCACACCTTCGGCAGCGCCGAGCGCCGGTCGGTGCGCACGAGGAAGGCGATCAGGATGCTCACCACCAGTGCCGCCTCGAGCCCCTCGCGCAGCCCGATCAACAGATTACCGAGCATTCCGTACCCTCCACCCAGCCGAGCCTCAGTAGAGGCAGGGGCAGGCTAACTTGCTGTGTACGCCGGAGGGAAGGGTCGGCAACGGCACATCGCCGCAGGTCAGAGGCGATATGGGCGGATTGTCCGGTCAGTCGTCTTCGAGCGCCATCCGCGCCCGCACCTCGCCCAGCGCCTCCTGGTACTCCGGGCGGGGATCCATCACGGCCGCCATCTTCAGCTGCGCGTGCGCCTCCTGCAGCCGGCCCTGGCGCTGCAGCGCCTTGCCGAGCGCGAACCGGGCGTAGTGGTCGGCGGGGTCGAGGTCGAGCACCCGGACGAACGCCGCCTCGGCCCGCTGGAGCTGGGCGGAGTTGAGGTACGCGCGCCCGGCCAGCAGCTGCACCGAGGCGTCGTCGGGCTGGCTGTCCAGGACGGGCGCGAGCGCCTGCAGGGCGTCCAGGGGACGGCTGCGCGCCACCAGCATCTCGGCGCGCCGGAACGAGGCGAAGAGGTCGGGACCCGTCATGGTCGCTCCCACGTTAAAGCGTGCGGACCCGCCAGTCGACACCTGCGCGGGGAACGGGGGCCCGCCGACTACCCTGGCCGCGGAACCCGAGATCACTGCATGGAGCGGAGCACTGGTGGCGGTCATCGAGCAGGTCGGCGCACGGGAGATCCTCGACTCGCGGGGCAACCCCACGGTCGAGGTCGAGGTATCGCTGGAGGACGGCACGCTGGGCCGCGCCGCGGTCCCGTCGGGCGCGTCCACGGGCGAGCACGAGGCGGTCGAGCTGCGTGACGGCGACCCGTTGCGCTTCGGCGGCAAGGGCGTCGAGAAGGCCGTGAAGAACGTCCTGGACGTCATCGCGCCCGAGCTGAAGGACATGGAGGCCGTCGACCAGCGGCTGATCGACCAGGTCCTGCTCGACCTCGACGGCACCCCCGACAAGTCCAAGCTGGGCGCCAACGCGATCCTCGGCGTCTCGCTGGCGGTGGCCAAGGCCGCGGCGGAGTCCTCCGGGCTCGACCTCTACCGCTACCTCGGCGGGGCCGGTGCGCACGTGCTGCCCGTGCCGATGATGAACATCATCAACGGGGGCGCGCACGCCGACAGCTCCGTCGACGTGCAGGAGTTCATGATCGCGCCGGTCGGCGCGGAGTCCTTCCGCGAGGCCCTGCGCTGGGGCGCGGAGGTCTACGCGTCGCTCAAGTCGGTGCTCAAGGCCAAGGGCCTGGCCACCGGGCTGGGCGACGAGGGCGGCTTCGCCCCCGACCTCCCCGGCACCCGCGCCGCGCTCGACCTCATCGCCGAGGCCGTCGAGAAGACCGGGTACACGCTGGGCCGCGACATCGTGCTCGCGCTCGACGTCGCCGCCACCGAGTTCCACAGCGACGGCGTCTACTCCTACGAGGGCCGCAAGCTCTCGTCGGCGCAGCTCTCCGACGTCTACGCCGAGCTGATCGGCGCCTACCCGCTCGTCTCGATCGAGGACCCCCTCGACGAGGACGACTGGGAGGGCTGGGTCGGGCTCACCTCGGCGATCGGCGACAAGGTCCAGATCGTCGGCGACGACCTGTTCGTCACCAACCCCGAGCGGCTCGAGGAGGGCATCGCCCGCGGCGCGGCCAACGCGCTGCTGGTGAAGGTCAACCAGATCGGCACGCTGTCGGAGACGCTCGACGCCGTCGCGCTGGCCCACATGTCCGGCTACCGCTGCATGATGAGCCACCGCTCCGGCGAGACCGAGGACACCACGATCGCCGACCTCGCCGTCGCCACCGGCTGCGGCCAGATCAAGACCGGCGCCCCGGCCCGCTCCGAGCGCGTCGCGAAGTACAACCAGCTGCTGCGCATCGAGGAGTTCCTCGGCGACGCCGCGCGCTACGCGGGCGACCTCGCCTTCCCCCGCTTCACCCCGGTGCAGGGCAGCTGACATGCCCACCCCCGGCGAGTTTGCCGTCCCCGCCCGGCGAGTTCGCCGATCCCGCCCGGCGAGTTCGCCGATCGCGCCCGGCGGATCGGCCGTGCGGACGGGCGGCTGACCCGTGCCGGAAGAACGCACCCGCACCCGCCGGACCGCGCGTCCGGCGGGCACGGGCACCGGGGCGGCGCGTCGGCGCACCCGCGAGCCGCAGTTGACGAAGGTCCGCTCGCGCGCCGGCACCGTCGTCGCCGCGACCACCGGGATGCTCGGCGTCTCCTCGACGCGACGGGCGGCGGTGCTCGCGATCGTCGTGTGCGCCCTGGCCCTCACCGTCGCCGTCCCCCTGCGCAACTACGTCGCCCAGCAGCAGGAGCTCGCCGCGGTCACCGAGCAGCAGGAGGCGCTCGCGGCCGAGGTCGACGAGCTGTCGCGGGAGAGCGCCCGGCTCTCGGACCCGGCGGTCACGGCGGCGGAGGCGCGGTCGCGGCTGGGCTACGTCGCGCCGGGGGAGACCCCGTACGTCGTCCAACTCCCGGTGGATCCGACGACCGAGGTCGTGGCGGACCCCTTCCGCGACGAACCCTGGTACCGGCGCCTGTGGCGCGACACCACGGAGGGGCCGGCATGACGGGGATCTCCGCCGACGACGCCGCTGCGGTGGCGGCCCAGCTCGGCCGTGCACCGCGGGCCGTGCGCGACGTCGCGCACCGCTGCCCGTGCACGCTCCCGTCGGTGGTGCAGACCGCGCCCCGGCTGGAGGACGGCACCCCGTTCCCGACGCTGTACTACCTGACGTGCTCGCGGCTGAACTCCCGCATCGGCAGCCTGGAGGCCGCGGGACGGATGCGCGAGATGCAGGACCGCCTCGCCGACGACCCCGAGCTCGCCGACGCCTACCAGCGTGCCCACGACGCCTACCTCGCCGAGCGCGACGCGATCGAGTCGCTGGGTACGGCGGTGAGCGCGGGCGGGATGCCGGACCGCGTCAAGTGCCTGCACGTGCACGTCGCGCACGCGTTGGCCGCGGGCCCGGGCGTCAACCCGTTCGGCGACGAGGCGCTGGCCGAGCTGGGCGAGTGGTGGACGACGGGACCCTGCGCCCACCCCTGACCCGCGAGTTTGCCGTGGGCGCGCAGCGAGTGTGCCGACGGCGTGCGGGCGTGATCGGCCAACTCGACGAGCGGGGTCGGCAAACTCGCGCTCAGTGGTGGGGGGTGACCCGGGCGGTGAGGGCGTCGATGTGGGCCGCCGCCGGCAGGGTGCCCGATGTGCGCCACGGCCCGTCGGGCAGGAACCGGCTCGCCACGAACGCCCGCCCCACCTCCTCCGGGGCGAAGCGCAGCAGCAGGCTGCCCTGCAGGCACAGCGCGAGCATCTCGGCCAGCCGCCGGGCCCTGCGCTCCTCCCGGCTGCGCAGCTCGATGCGCAGTTCGTGCACGGCGCGGTCGAACCACTCGTCGATGCCCCCGGCGAGGTCGATCTCGGCGAGCACCGCCTCCACCGAGTCGGGTTCCCGGGTGACGGCGCGCAGGACGTCGAGCGCGGTGACGTTGCCCGAGCCCTCCCAGATCGAGTTGAGCGGGGCCTCGCGGTAGAGCCGCGGCATCCCGGACTCCTCGACGTACCCGTTGCCGCCCAGGCACTCCAGCGCCTCGGCGACCGCGGCGGGTGCGCGCTTGCACACCAGGTACTTCGACGCGGGCAGGGCCAGGCGCAGGAAGGCGCGCTCCCCGCGGTCGACCGCCCCGGCGAGGCGCATCCCCAGCGCGGTGGCGGCCTCGGACTCCAGTGCCAGGTCGCCGATCACCGCCTGCATCAGTGGCGTCTCGCCGACCACCGACCCGAACGCGCGCCGGTGGGCGACGTGGTGCGCCGCCTCCGACAGCGCCGCGCGGATCACCGCGGCCGAGCCGAGGACGCAGTCGAGCCGCGTCATCGACACCATCTCGATGATCGTCGTGACGCCGCGACCCTCGTCGCCGAGCCGCCAGCCGGTGGCCCCGACGTACTCCAGCTCGGCCGAGGCGTTGGAGCGGTTGCCGAGCTTGTCCTTGAGGCGCTGCAGCCGGATCGCGTTGCGCGACCCGTCGGGCAGCACCCGGGGCAGCACGAAGCAGGTGAGCCCGCCCGGGGCCTGCGCGAGCGTCAGGAACACGTCGTTCATCGGGGCGGAGGTGAACCACTTGTGCCCGGTGAGCCGGTACGTGCCGTCGGCGCCCGGGACGGCGACGGTCGAGCCCGCGCGGACGTCGGAACCGCCCTGTTTCTCCGTCATCGACATGCCGGCGAGCAGCCCCGCCTTGCGCGACGGCTCGGCGAGCCCGAACTGGTAGGTCGGGGTCTGCAGGCCGGGCAGGTACGCGGCGGCGAGATCGGGGTCGGTGCGCAGCGCGGGTACCGCGGCGTAGGTCATCGAGATCGGACAGCAGTGCCCGGCCTCCAGCTGGCTCATCAGGTAGAAGCCGGCGGCGCGGGCCACGTGCGCGCCCTCGCCCGGCCCGGCCAGCCACGGGCGCCCGTGCAGGCCCCAGCCGACCGACTGCTTCATCAGCCAGTGCCACGACGGGTGGTAGTCGACCTCGTCGATCCGGTGGCCGTAGCGGTCGTGCGTGCGCAGCACCGGGGGATGGGTGTCGGCGAGGCGGGAGTGCTCCCGCGCGTGCGGCGACGCGACGAGCGCGGCGAGCGTGCCGAGGTCGCCCAGCGCGTCGCCCGCCCCCTCGCGGATGAGTGCGTCGGTGAGCGCGGGGTCGCAGGCGAGGGCGTCGAACCCGGCAAGGGGCGGCGGCTGGTTCTCGACGACGTGCGTGGCGCCGTCCGGCGGCCGGGGCCGGTCGTCGGTCGGGGTGTGCTGGGCCGGGACCCGCACGCCCTGGTCGCTGCGCGTGGTCATGCGGGAAGGGTAGTCGCGCGCAGGCGTTCCCGTACGGTGATCGCGCCGGAACGAACCGAGGAGAATGCATGTCGCGAGTGGCCGCCATCGACTGCGGGACGAACTCGATCCGCCTGCTCGTCGCCGACGCGAGCCCGGACGGCTCGCTGCGCGACGTGCACCGCGAGATGCGGATCGTGCGGCTGGGTCAGGGCGTCGACGCCAGCGGGGTGCTCGCTCCCGAGGCGCTGGAGCGCACCCGGGTCGCGCTGGCCGACTACACCGCCGTGCTGCGGCGCAAGGGCACCGAGCGGGTGCGGATGGTCGCCACGTCGGCCACCCGCGACGCCGCGAACCGCGAGGACTTCTTCGGGATGGTCCGCGACACGCTCGGCGTCGACGCGGAGGTGATCTCCGGTGACGAGGAGGCCGCGCTGTCGTTCGTCGGCGCGGTCGGCGACCTGGACGCGGAGGACGGCCCGTTCGTCGTCGTCGACGTGGGTGGGGGGTCGACGGAGCTGGTGGTCGGCTCGCTGGTGGACGGCACGGCGCAGGTCACCGACGCGCGGTCGGTCGACGTCGGGTCCGTCCGCATCACCGAGCGGTGCCTGCACGGTGACCCGCCCACCGCCGACGAGGTGGCGCAGGCCCGGAAGGTCGCCGCCGGGATCCTCGACGAGGCGTTCGCCGCCGTCCCCGTGTCCGACGTGCGCACCTGGGTCGGGGTCGCGGGCACGATCACCACGCTGTCGGCCGTCGCGCTCGGGCTCGACGAGTACGACTCCGCCGCCGTGCACCTCTCGCGCCTCACCGGCGACGACCTGCACCGCGTCGCGGGGGAGCTGCTCGGGGCGTCGCGGGAGGAGCGCGGGAGGTACGGCGCGATCCACCCGGGCCGCATCGACGTCATCGGCGGCGGGGCGCTGATCGTCGACGTGCTGGCCCGCGAGCTGCGCGAGCGCGCCGGGATCACGGAGCTGGTCGTCAGCGAGCACGACATCCTCGACGGTATCGCCCGCTCGATCCTCTGACGTGGCCCGCGCCGGGTACCGGAGCGTCGCCGAGCTGGACGCGGCGCTCGTCGACTGCCGGGCCTGCCCGCGCCTGGTCGACTGGCGCGAGCAGGTGGCGCGGGAGAAGCGCGCGGCGTTCCGTGACGAGGAGTACTGGGGCAGGCCGGTGCCCGGGATCGGCCCGGCCGACGCGCGGCTGCTGATCGTCGGCCTCGCGCCGGCCGCGCACGGGGCCAACCGGACGGGCCGCATGTTCACCGGTGACCGCTCCGGCGACGTGCTGTTCGCCGCGCTGCACGCCGTCGGCCTCGCGAACCAGTCCACGGCCGTGCACCGCGACGACGGGCTGGCACTGCACGGCACCCGCATCACCGCGCCGGTGCACTGCGCCCCGCCGGACAACAGGCCGACGCCGCAGGAGCGCGACACCTGCAGCGCCTGGCTGCGCGCCGAGCTCG
Source organism: Pseudonocardia abyssalis (assembly GCF_019263705.2). NCBI lineage: Bacteria > Bacillati > Actinomycetota > Actinomycetes > Pseudonocardiales > Pseudonocardiaceae > Pseudonocardia > Pseudonocardia abyssalis. The sequence continues at coordinate 4,204,013 of NZ_JADQDK010000001.1, read as the reverse complement.
CCCTGCTGCGGCCGCGGGCGGTGGTGGTGCTGGGCGGGTTCGGCTGGCAGGCGCTGCTGCCGCAGCTCGCCGCGGCCGGCTGGGAGGTGCCGCGCCCGCGTCCGAAGTTCGGGCACGGGGTGCAGGTGGAGCTGGCCGGGCCGTGGCCGCTGCGGGTGTTCGGCAGCTACCACGTGAGCCAGCAGAACACCTTCACCGGACGGCTCACCCCGGCGATGCTGGAGGACGTGCTGCGGGCGGCGGCGGGTGCCGCGGGGCTCAGCCGATGACCTGGACCCGGGGATCGACGCCCGCGAGCCGCCGGTCGCAGGTGAGGACCACCGCGTCGTCGACGATCCCGGTGGCGACGACCACCGCGTCGGGGAGCCGGAGGGAGCGGTGCTCGCCCCGCAGCTCTGCGGCCGCCAGCGCGACCTGCTCGTCGAGCGCGCGAACGGGCCCGAACAAGCCGACGATGCGTCGCCGCAACTCGGTCGCCGTCGCGTTGCGGTAGGCGCCCACCATGGCCTCCGACAGGACCGACGCCGGTAGGACGTAGACGTCCTCCCGAGTGCGGGCGGCAGCGATCTCGGTCCGCACCGCCTCGTGATGCGCATCGTCGCGCCGGAACAGCGCGATGACGACGCTCGAATCCAGCGCTATCGATCCCATTCGTCCCGCATCTCCTCGAGCTCCTCACGGGTGGTGATCCCGAGGTCGGACCCGGCTGCCTCCTCGAACAGGTCCCACCACGGATCCCGGTGCCGGACCAGCCGGAACACCCCGTCCTCCACGACCTCGACGCGCAGCACGTCACCCGGCCCCACGTTCGCCTCCCGGAGCGCGGCGACGGGCAGCGTGATCTGGTTCTTGCTGCTCACCTTCGTCTTCGCCTCGCGCTTTACCTCAGCGGTCATGAGTAAAGGATAACACCGGACCGTCACATGTATCACCCTTCGGCGACGCGTGAAACCCCCGTGCGGGTGGGAACATGAAGGCATGGCTGGAAACACGAGGATCGTCGTGGTCGGTGGCGGATACGTCGGGATGTACACGGCGCTGCGGCTGCAGAAGAAGCTGCGCCGCTCCGAGGCCGAGATCACCGTGATCGACCCCCAGCCCCACATGACCTACCAGCCGTTCCTCCCCGAGGCCGCGGCAGGCTCCATCGAGCCGCGGCACGTCGTCGTACCGCTGCGCAAGGTGCTCAAGAAGTGCCAGCACCTCACCGGCCGGGTCACGAAGATCGACCACTCGCAGCGCGAGGTCACCGTCGAGCTGGCGGCCGGGCACGTCACCACCGTCGGCTACGAGGTGCTCGTCGTCGCTCCCGGGTCGGTCGCGCGTACGTTGCCGATCCCCGGGCTCGCCGAGGTGGGCATCGCGTTCAAGACCGTCGGCGAGGCCATCTACCTGCGCAACCATGTGCTGTCGCGCCTCGACGCCGCCGCCACCACGATCGACCCGGCACTGCGCCGCCGGTTGCTGACGTTCCTCGTCGTCGGAGGTGGCTACGCCGGGATCGAGGCGCTCGCCGAGCTGGCCGACATGGCCCGCTACGCCAGCCGGTACTACGAGACGATCAACCGCGAGGACATCCGCTGGATCCTCGTGGAGGCGGCCGGGCGGATCATGCCCGAGGTGGGTCCGAAGATGGGCCGCTACACGGTGGAACGCCTGCTCGACGCGAACATCGAGGTCAACCTCGACACCCGCGTGAAGACCCTCGAGGGCGGTCACGTCGTCCTCGACGACGGCCAGTCGTTCGACGCCGACACCATCATCTGGACCGCGGGCGTCAAGCCCAACCCGATGCTGGACCACACCGACCTCCCGCGCGATGACCGCGGCCGCGTCGTGTGCACCACGGAGCTGCAGGTCGAGGGCATGCCCGGCGTGTTCTGCGCGGGCGACTGCGCGTCGGTGCCGGACCTGTCGAAGGACGACCCCGAGGCCAAGACCAGCCCGTCGGCCCAGCACGCCGTGCGCCAGGCCAAGACGCTGGCCGACAACATCGTCGCCCACATCCGGCAGCGGCCGCTCAAGCAGTACAAGCACAACTACGCGGGATCGGTCGCGAGCCTCGGGCTCTACAAGGGCGTCGCGGAGATCTACGGCATCAAGCTGCGCGGCATCGTCGCCTGGTTCATGCACCGCACGTACCACGTGAGCCGGATGCCCACCTGGAACCGCCGCATCCGCATCGTCTTCGACTGGACGGGCGCGCTGTTCCTGGGCCGCGAGGTCGTCTCGCTCGGGCAGATCAACGACCCGCGCGCCGACTTCCACCGGGTCGCCGGCACCCTGCCCCACTCGGCCGCCGTTGCGGTGAGCGCGAACCCGCCGGTCGGTGACCCGCAGGAGGAGCGCGTCCCCGCGTCGCGCCCGGCCTGAGCTCGGATCAGCGCGAGTCCCACCACGCGAGTACGCGCGACCCCGCCAGGGTGAGCCACTTCGACGGGTCGCCCGGCGGGACGTCCACGTCGAACCAGACGCGTCCGGCGTGGCGCCCGCCCTGGAGCCACGTCCCGTCGGCCTGCCGGGCGGCGCGGACCATCCCGACGGCGTCGGCCATCCGGGGGTCCGTGGCGTCCGCGCACCGGAAGTGCTCGACGGCCCCCAGCACGCTGTAGGCCCAGCGCGGGGGATGGACGAACTCGGCGGTCCACGACCCCACCGGCTCGCCGGTCGACCGGCGCCGGAACAGGTCGCGCTCCAGCAGGTACTCCTCGCCGCCGCGCCGGGCAGCGCGGGCGGCGTCGGTGCCACCGGTCGCGGTCTCGTGGGCGAGCAGCCCCCGCACCGCGTTGAGCGTGGAGTGGAACGACGACCGCGTCGAGCCCTCCACCCACTCGCAGTTCCAGCCGCCGTCGGGCAGCCGGTGCTCGACGAACCGGTCGACGATGCCGCTGACGTCGACGCCCAGCCACACGCCGTTCATGACGGTCCAGGCGTTGATGCAGCAGTCGACCTCGCCGTCCCAGTACGGCAGGTCGTCGTACTCCCAGAGGCAGTGCTCCGCGAGCAGTTCGGGGGTGCGGCGCGCCTGCAGCACGGCCGGGTCGAGTCCCCACTCGCGCAGGGAGTTGAGCGACCACGTCGTGGCCGTCCACGGCTGCCCGGGTTCGTCCGGTGCGGTCCCCGCGCGGACGTCGGCCGGGAAGAACGCCCCACCCGCCCACTGCCCGTCGGGATCCTGCAGGGCGAGCAGTCGTGCGCCGAACCCCTCGGTCGCGACGCGGGCCCGCGTCGCCTCCCACACCCGCGGCGGCTCGCCGAGCAGGTCCCGCTCGACCTGCCAGCGCAGGGCGGGGTCGGAGTCGAGCAGCCAGTCGGTCGGGATCCCGGTCAGCACGGGGAGCATCGTGCCGCACACGATGCGGTGGGAGGATGGGGACGCGTCCCCGTGGCCCAACCGGCAGAGGCAGGCCCCTTAAAAGGGTTGCAGTGTGGGTTCGAATCCCACCGGGGGCACCACGAGGCGGTGGCGGTCACCGGCTCGAAGCGGCCCACGCGGCTACCCCCGACGCCGTCAGCCGTGCTCCGTCGTCCCGCCCTCGGGGAACCAGACGAAGCTGCCGACGCCGTAGTCGCCCTGGTGGGTGTGCAGCGTGCCCTCGAGGACGTCGATGCCGTGCCAGGTCCACGAACCCGGCGCGGCAGACCATCTTCACCGCCATCGCGCCCGTGTCCGGGTCGTCGAGCAGCGGCACGTGCTCGAGGTCGGCGTCGATCGCGGGCACCGAGAAGTCCTGTCACGGCTCGTTGACGGTGTCGACCACGGTCAGTTCCACGGGCTTCGGTCCATCGGTTACGGGAGGAGGCCAGGACCGTCGACACCCGTCCGCTATCCCCGTCCGAAGTCCGGGAGGACCAGGGACCCGTCCTCGGCGAGTCTGAAACCGGGGTTGTGCGCGACCTCCCACGCGTGGCCGTCCGGGTCGGTGAAGACACCGGAGTAGAAGCCGATCACGTTGACAGCAGCGGGCTTCGTCACCGTGCCGCCGGCGCCGACCACGGCGGTGAGCACGTCGTCGACCTCGGCGTCCGACCGGACGTTCTGGGCCAGCGCGATCCCGCCGAACCCGCGGCTGCGCTCGTCGGGCAGGCGGCAGTCGGCGGCGAGCCTCGCCCGGTCCCAGAGCACGATGGCGATCCCGCCCGCCTGGAAGAAGACGGTCTCCTCGACCTCCTGGCCGCGCCACCCGAGCGCCTCGTAGAAGGTGCGGGCCCGCGCCAGGTCGGCGACACCGAGCGTGACGAGGCTGAGGCGCTGCTCCATGCCGGGCACGGTAGCGAACGGGATCAGCCCAGCCGCCCGGCCAGCAGCGCGAGGCCCGGGCCGTCGAGCGCGTCGAGTCCGGCGGGACGTCCGGAGGCCACGAGGAGCAGGTCGATGTCGCGTCCGCGCACCTCCGGCCCCGCGCCGAGGGTCCAGCCGGTGTCGGTTGAGACCAGCCGCACCCCGGCCAGCCGACGCGGCGCGCCCATGAACCTGTTCGTCGCAACGTGGGCGAGTGCGGCGGCCACCACCTCCGGCGGCGAGTCGTAGGGCGTGCCGAGCGGGCGCGCGATGTCCTGACCGTGGACGACGAGGTCCATGAGCGGGTCCAGCGGGGCGCTGCCGGGGAACCGCCGCCTGGAGTCCGCGCTCTCCCGCAGCAGCCCGACCAGCTCGGCCGTGGTGTGGGCCGCCGCCCTCCCTGCGGCGAGGTCGATCTCCATCCGGTCGAAGTCGCCGCGGGCCCGCACGGCGGCCCGCAGCAGCCCCGGGACCGTCGTGCGCGTGGTGGTCGTGAGGTGGGCGACGACGTCGCGGACCGTCCACGCGCAGCACAGCGACGGCGTCCGCCACTGCTCGTCGGTCAGTCCGGTGACGTGGTCGGCGAGGCGGTGGCGCTCGGCGGCGACCGCGGCGTCGACGGCCGGCCGGTCGAGGGAGGGTGTCATGGGGATGGAGACCCGCCCGGGTCCCCGGAATCATCGCGGTCCACCGCGCCGCGTCCCGGACTCACCAGGTGACGTCGAGCGACTCCAGACCGCGGAAGAAGTAGCTGGCGATGTAGACCGGCTCGTACCCCGGCGCGAGGCCCATGGCGGGCAGGCGCCGCACGAGGTGCTCCAGCGCGACCCGGATCTCGGCCCGCGCCATCGGCGCGCCGGGGCAGACGTGCAGGCCGCGGCCGAAGGCGAGGTGGTCGCGGACGTTGGGGCGGTCCAGGTCGACGGCGTCGGGATCGGGGAACACCGACTCGTCGCGGTTCCCGGATCCGAACAGCAGCAGCAGCGGCGTGCCCGCCGGGAGGTCGGTGCCGCCGAGGGTGGTGTCGCGGGTCGTGAGCCGGAACAGGCCGCGGTGCGGGGCGTCGCGGCGCAGCACCTCCTCGGTGGCGCGCGGGATCATCTTCACCGGGTCGGCCAGCACCCGCTCGCGGATCGACGGCTCCGCCAGCACGGCGTACATCGTCGAGGTGATCGCGTCGCGGGTCGTGTCGAAGCCGGCGACGCGCGCGGCTCCGCGGACGATGCAGTGGGTGTACTCGTCGGGCAGGCCGGGATGGCCGTTCGCCCCGTGGATCAGGTCGGAGAGCAGGTCCTCACGCGGGTGGGCGCGGCGCTCGTCGATCAGGGCCTGCAGGTAGCGCGTGTACTCGCCCATCCGCTCGGCCGCGGCGAGGTGCGCCTCCACCGGTGCGAGGGGGTTCCACAGCGTGGTCTGGTCGTCGGTCCACACCTGGATCTGCGCGGTGTCCTCGGCCGGGAAGCCGATGATCGCGCTGATCACCGTCTGCACGAACGGGATCGCGTAGTCGGCGACGAGGTCGGCGCCGTGCGCGGGGAACGCGTCGATGAGCGCGTCGGCGGTGGCGTGCATCGTCGGGAGCATCGCCCGCACGCGGGCCCCGGTGAACCCGGCGTCGAACACCCGGCGGACAGGGGTGTGCGCGGGCTCGTCCTCGTTGACGACGGCGTTGGTCTCGGGCACGTTCCCGCGCCGCAGCATCTCGACGACCTCGGGCGCGTTCGCGTAGATCTTCGGGACGGCCGGTGCCGACGAGTAGGTCTGCGGGTCGTCGATGACGGTCCGCAGGTCGTCGTAGCGGGTGACCATGTACGCGCCCAGGGTCGGGCTCAGCTGCAGCGGCCGGGCCCGCGCCGCGCGGTAGAACAGGTGCGGGTCCTCCCGGTGCGGGGAGACCATCGGGTTGAAGTCGGACGCGTCCGTGGTGGTGGTCACGACCCGACGCTAGGTGTGGCGCGGGTCACGGTCGATCCGCTGCGCGCACGCGGCCGATCCGATCAGCGCAGTTCCCGCAGGGTGTGCGAGGGCGGGCGGCCGTAGCGCTCGCGGTAGGCGGCGGCGAACCGGCCGAGGTGGGTGAACCCCCAGCGGCCGGCGACGTCGGCCACGGAGGAGCGCGCGGGATCGGCGGCCAGCAGGTCGAGGTGGGCCCGTTCCACCCGGATCCGCCGCAGGTGCGCCATCGGGGCGACGCCGACGTGCCGGGCGAACCCGGCCTGCAGCCCTCGGGTCGTCAGCCCGACCCGCCGGGCCAGGTCGGTGACGGTCCACGGCTGCTCCGGGCCGTCCTCGAGCAGCTCGACGGCCCGGCGGACGGTGGCAGGGCGCGGTGCGGGCGGGAGCTCGTCGAGCAGGCCGCGGAACGGGTGGTCGGCCGCGTGCAGGAACCCGGCGACGACGCTGCGGGCCAGCGGCCGGGCCACGACCGGTCGGCCCAGCGGACCGTCCGGGTCACCGGCCAGGTCGATCAGCGCCGACGCCAGGCGCCACCACTGCCGTCCCGGGCCGCTGCGCAGGTCGAGCCGGGGCGCGAGGGCGACGGTCGAGCGGATCGGGCGGTCGGTCAGCTCCTCGAGCGTCTCCTCCAGCGCGGTGCGCTCGATCTTCAGGCCGAACAGCCGCCCGCCGCCCGCCCATCCGTGCAGCCGGGCGCACCCGTCGGGCCGGTAGACCGCGGCGGTCCCGGGGTCGGCGCAGACATCGGCGTGCCCGGTCCAGGTGCGCAGGTCCCCGTCGAGCGGGACGTTGATCTCGTACCCGGTCTCCAGCTCGTCGGTCTCGACGCGGACCTCGCCGCTGTAGGCGAGCAGCCCGGCCGAGACGGTCCCGAGCGACACGGCCGACAGCGACATCGCGAAGGTGCGGGGGTCGTGGGCGACGGTGAGGCGGTGCGGGAAGTAGACGCGGCCGCACTCGACGCGGGCCTCGGACTGGTCCGTGGTCGTGATCGACGTGCTCGGCATCGTCGCCTCCGCGGTGTCGACGTCCAGCCTGCCGTCCGCCGGTCACGGGTCAACGGCGGCGTTCCGCATCGGGGAACGGGCCGGAGTTGCCGCGCAGCAGTGCCCGCTCGGCCTCGTTGTCGGTGCGGGCGAGTGCGGCCGCGTCGGCGAGCACCGCATCGTCGGGGCGGCCGAGGCGGCGGAGCAGGTCGGCGCGGATCGCGTGGAACAGGTGGTAGCGGTCGAGGTCCAGGCCGTCGACGATCTCCAGTGCCGCGGCGGGCCCGTCGATCTCCGCGACCGCGACGGCCCGGTTGAGCGCGACCACCGGCGTCGGGGTGAGCGTCAGCAGCAGGTCGTAGAGGGCGAGGACCTGGGTCCAGTCGGTCGGGGCGTCCCGATCCACCGAGTCGCTGTGGACGGCCTGGATCGCCGCCTGCACCTGGTAGGGCCCCGGCCGGTCGCGGCGCAGGCACGCGCGGACGAGGTCCCGGCCCTCGGCGATCAGGCGGGCGTCCCACAGCGCGCGGTCCTGGTCGGCGAGGCGGACCAGCGCCCCGGTGGCCGTGGTGCGGGCAGGGCGGCGCGACTCGGTGAGCACCATCAGCGCGAGCAGGCCCGCGACCTCCGGCTCGTCGGGCATCAGGTCGTGCAGCAGCCTCCCGAGCCGCACCGCCTCCGCGCACAGGTCGGCGCGCACGAGCGCGTCGCCGCCCGGCGCCGTGTGCCCGGTCGTGAAGATCAGGTAGACGACGGCGAGCACGGACCGCAGCCGGTCGGGGAGCTCCGCCTCCGACGGCACCCGGTACGGGATGCGGGCGTCGCGGATCTTGCCCTTCGCGCGCACGATCCGTTGCGCCATCGTGGGTTCGGGGACGAGGAACGCCCGTGCGATCTCCGGGGTGGTCAGCCCGCCGAGCAGGCGCAACGTCAGCGCGACCTGCGCGGCCGGGGCCAGTGCGGGGTGGCAGCAGGTGAAGACCAGGCGGAGCCGGTCGTCGGTCACGGCGTCCTCCTCGTCCGCGGTCGGGTCCGACGGGGTGTGCAGCAGGGCGGCCTGCGCGTGCCGGGTGTCCCGCGTCGACTCGCGGCGGTGGCGGTCGATCGCGCGGTTGCGGGCCGTGGTGATGATCCAGCCGGCCGGGCTGGGCGGCGGCCCGGTCTGCGGCCAGCGCTGCACGGCCGTCGCGAAGGCGTCCTGGACGGCGTCCTCGGCGAGGTCGATGTCGCCGAGGACGCGCGTCAGCACCGCCACCGCGCGGCCGTACTCCGCGGCGAAGATCCGCTCGATCTCCTCAGGGCCCACCGTGCACCGGACGCACCTCGATCGACAGCGGCGCGAGCACCTCCGCGAGCCGCCGGCCCCAGTGCAGCGCCTCGTCGAGGTCGTCGGCGCGGATCACCGTGAACCCGCCGATGTGCTCCTTGCCCTCGACGAACGGGCCGTCGGTGAGCAGGGCGTCGCCGTCGGCGGCGCGCACGACGGTCGCCGTCGACGGGGGGTGCAGCGCCGCGGAGAACAGCCACGTGCCGGCCGCCCGCATCTCGGCGTTGAGGGCGTCGAGGTCGCGCATGATCGGGTCGAGCACCTCGGGCGGGGGCGGGTCACCGTCGGGCTGGTAGATCGAGAGCAGGTACTGGGGCATCGGGTCCTCCTTCGTCGTCCGCATCCCACACGAACGCGGCGGTGCCGGATCGACACCTCACCCCTCCACGATCCGCCAGAAGTCCGACCACACCTCCGTCGGGCCCTGCGACCACTCGACCTGCGTGAGCAGGATGCCCGTGACGCGGGTGCCCGGGTGGGTGCTCCAGGACGTGCCGAGGCCGCCCTCCCAGCCGTAGCGGCCGTCGGTGCGCACGGCCACGCCGAAGCCCCAGCCGAACCCCTCGGGGAGGAGGACGCCGTCGGCCTGGCCGGGGTCGAGCTGGTCGCGCGTCATCTCCGCGACGACCGCGGGCGGCAGCAGGTCGCCGGTGCGCAGCGCCTCGCTGAACGCCAGGTAGTCGTCGACGGTCGACACGAGCCCGCCCGCACCCTGCGCGAACGCCGGCGGACGGCTCCACGCGCCCGTCGCGGGGTCGTCGGAGACCACGCCGCCGGGCCGGTACATCGTGGCGAGCCGGTGGACCTCCGTCGCGGGGACGTGGAACCCGGTGTCGCGCATGCCCAGCGGTGCGAGGATCCGGTCCCGCAGCAGGTCGGGCAGCGACGAGCCGGCCGCGCGCGCGAGCAGCACGCCGAGCACGTCGGACCCGGTGCCGTACATCCACCGCTCGCCCGGCTGGTGCAGCAGCGGGAGCGTGGCGAAGCGGCGGATCCACTCGTCGGGGGCGGGCGGCGTCTGGGTCCCCGGGGCCCCCTGGGCGAGGCTCAGGTCGTCGACGGCGCGCTGGATCGGGTGCTGCCCGGGCGGGGCGAGGACGAGGCCGAAGCCGAGGCGGAACGTCAGCAGGTCGCGGACGGTGATCGCCCGGTGGGCGGGGACGGTGTCGTCGAGGTCGGCGTCGACGCTGCGCAGGACGCGGCGGTCGGCGAGCTCGGGGAGCAGCCGGTCGACGGGCTCGTCGAGGTCGAGCAGGCCGTCCCCGATCAGCAACATGGCCGCCGCGGCGACGACCGGCTTCGTCATCGAGCTGATCCGGAAGATCGAATCGCGCTCGACCGGCGGGCCGTCGTGGTGCAGCCGGCCGAACGTCGCGACCCGCACCTCGTCGTCGTGGGCGACGAGCGCGACGAGGCCGGGGATCTCCCCGGAGTCGACGTGTCGGGAGAGGGGGGACAGGTCCGGCGTCGTGGTCACGTCAGGAGGGACCGGTGGGGGCGCCGGAACTCATCGCTAGCAGGGGGGCTCCTGCGGGGGAGTGCAGGTGGGTGCGGTGACCGCGGTGGCCGGCGTCGTCGTTGTCGTCGTCGGGCGTGGGGGGAAGAGCACGACCGGGTCCTCGGTCTCGCTGGTCACCGACGCGGCGGTGGTCGGGAGGACCACCGGGGCCGGGGCGGGCGCAGGCGTCGTCGTCACGGGTGCGACCGGCACCGCGGCCCGCGGACGGGTGCGGGCCACGTCGGCGACGACCTGCTCGGCGATCGGATCGGTCGTCGCCGTCGCGGGCACCGTCGGGATCATGGTGGGCGACGGGCGCACGCTCGTGGTGGGGGACGCGGCCGGGCGCGTCCAGTCGCTGTCGGAGTCCCGACCGCCGGCGACCGTGGCGCCGACGACCAGCAGCAGGGCCAGTACGCCGCCGCCGACCAGGTACGGGATGCGGCGGTCGCGCGGGCGGGGGACCGGTGCGAACTGCTGGGCGGGGCGTACGGCGTACATCGCGGTGGTGGCGTCCTCGGTGACGTCGGGCAGCTGCAGCTCGATCTCGAGGTCGCCGTGCGGGCCGTGCGCGACGAGTGCGACGGCGGCGGGGCGCCCGCCGAGGCTCAGCAGATCGTGGACGTGGGGGAGGTAGCGCTCCGCCATGAGCGGGGCCAGCTCACCGACCCGCCACCCGTCGAGGAGCACCTCGACACCGGGCCGGCCGGCGTCGGCACCGAGCGTGATCGGGGCCGGTCGGAGCTCGACGGCCACGCGGCGCGGCTGCTCGTCGCCGAAGGGGGCCCACGGGGCGAGAACGGGCTGGTGGTGCTCCTCGCCGACCACCACGACGGTGTGCGAGGCGTCCAGCAGGGTCAGACCCTGGGTCGAGTTCTCGAACATGGTCCCCTCGATGGAGTAGCGATGATCCCCTTGCTGATCGGCGATCATCGCTCACCGTTACCGATCACCGGTAAGGGTGGCCCCTCTCTAGGCCGAACGGTACTGCTGGGTGGGCTGATCGGTCACTCGTCTGCGGCGAACGCCGCGCCGACACCGAGTGCCGGCCGGGTGATCGTTCCGAGGTGAGTGGGATGGGGGTGCGCCCGACCGCGGGACCCAACTCGCGTCGATCACGCGACCGGCCGCCCCGCGGACGGCCACCACGTGCATCCCGCGCCGACCGGGTGCCCGGTGCGCCGCGGTGATCGGCCGAGCCGCACGTGGTGCCCCCGCGGAAGGCCGTCAGGTGCAGTTCCGTGGCGATCATGTGTGGTCGGAGGGCGTAGCCGTGCTCCGATGCCGGGGCGGCCGGCCCGCCTGCTTGCTTCCGACCTGGGCTGATGGGACTACGGGCCCGTCGCGACGGCCTGCCTGGCTCGCACAAGGCCGTGGAGGTGAGGGGATCAGTCCTCCCCGCAGCCCTGCCCGTCGCCGTCCCGGTCCAAGCCTTCCCGGTAGCCGGGCTGGCCGACCCTGATGGGGGCGGCTCCGGCGGCGCGGACGGCATCGCAGTTCGCGTAGTACGCCTCGGCCGGGGCCGGGGCCGGGGCCGGATCCGGCACGGGCTCGGGCTCCGTGCGGGTCTCCGGGGCGGGTGCGCTGCGCTGTTCGGTCGTCCGCGCCGGCGCTCGGGTGACCTCGGCCGGCCGGACCACCGCCGGTGCGTCGATCTCGTCGACCTCCTCCACCACCACGGGCGCGGTGGTCGGGGCGGGCGTGGGCGTCGCCCGCGTGGTCGCGGGGGCGCCCGTCTGCGTCGTCGACGGGGCCGAGGCGGCGACCGTCGGGACCTCCCCGTCGCGATTGCCGCCGACGGTCGAGCCGATGAGCACCAGCGCCGTCAGCACGCCGGCGCCGACCCACAGCGGGCGCCTGCTGCGCCGCCTGCGCCCGGGGCCCGTGTTGCCGGGGCCGGTCGTGTCGGGGCCCGGCCACCCACCGGAACCGGCGTTGCCCGGCCAGCCGCCGGGTGCCGGGGGAGGGGTCGGGCGCGGGGGCACGGGCGGCAGTGCGGCGGTGCCGTCGCCCGCGACCTCCGGCAGGAACAGCGCCATCTCGACGAGCCCGCGCCGGCCGCGCACCACCATCGCCACGCACCCGGGCCGCTCGCGGCGCCGCAGGATCTCGTGCAGGTGCGGCGCGTAGCGCTCCGACATCAGGGCCGTGAGGACGCCGACGCGCCGGCCGTCGAGGCTGACCTCGATCACCTGGCGCCCGCGGGTGCCGGGTGCGAACCCCAGCCCGACGGCGACGCGGCGCGGCCGGCCGTCGGCGCGCGGGGCCCACGGCGCGAGCGCGGCCTGGTGGTGCTCCTCGCCGGTGACGACGACCCTGTGCTCCGGGTCGAGCATCCGCAGACCCTGCGCCGAGTTCTCCACTTTTCTCCCCACGTGACGACAGCCACCGGTAGATCGGGAGAGTGCGCGAGTCGTTACCGAGCGAGTTTGCGGCTGATCACCAGGCGCTGGATCTGGTTGGTCCCCTCGAAGATCTGCATGATCTTCGCCTCGCGCATGTAGCGCTCGACGGGGAAGTCGCGGGTGTAGCCGTAGCCGCCCAGTACCTGCACCGCGTCGGTCGTCACCTTCATCGCCGCGTCGGTGGCGACGAGCTTCGCGACGGACGCCTGACGCCCGTAGTCGCGGCCGGCGTCGCGGCGCCGGGCGGCGTCGAGGTAGGTCGCCCGGGACGAGTCGACGGCGGCGGCCATGTCGGCGAGCAGGAAGCCGAGCCCCTGGTGGTCGATGATCTTCTTGCCGAACGCGCTGCGCTCGTGGGCGTAGTCGACGGCCGCGTCGAGTGCGGACTGTGCGAGCCCGGTGGCGACGGCGGCGATGCCCAGGCGTCCGGAGTCGAGTGCGGAGAACGCGATCGGCAGCCCGTCGCCCTCGTTGCCGATCAGCCGGTCGGCCCCGATGACGGCGCCGTCCCAGTTGGCGGTGACGGTGGGGATCGCGTGCAGCCCCATCTTCTCCTCGGGCTTGCCGAAGCTCAGGCCCTCGGCCTGCCCGGGGGCGAGGAAGCACGAGACGCCGCGCGAGCCCTCGCCGGTGCGGGCGAACAGCGCGTAGAAGTCGACGATGCCGCCGTGGGTGATCCACGCCTTCGTGCCGGTGATCTTGTAGCCGGCGTCGACCTTCTCGGCCTTGCAGGCGAGGGCGGCCGCGTCGGAACCGGCCTGCGGCTCGGAGAGCGAGTAGCCGCCCAGCAGCTCCCCGGCGAGCATCCGCGGCAGCCACTCCTCCTGCTGCGCGGGCGTGCCGAACGAGGCGAGCGGGTGGCACGACAGCCCGTGCACCGACAGGGCGACCGCCACCGCGGCCCAGCGCGCCGCGAACTCCTCCAGTACCTGCAGGTACACCTCGTAGGGCTGCCCGCCGCCGCCGTGCTCCTCCGGGTAGGGGAGGCCGAGCAGCCCCGCCTCGCCGAGCGTCGCGAACAGGCCCTCGGGGTAGGTCTCGGCCCGCTCGTGCTCCTCGACGCGCGTCGCCAGCTCCTTGTCGGCGATGTCGCGGACGAGGGCGAGCAGGTCCTCGGCCTCCTGGGTGGGCAGCAGGCGGTCGACAGCCATGTCGGGCTCCATCGGTACTCGAGCGGGTACGTGAGTACCGGCTAGGGTAGTTGACATGACGCGGGCGCGGGGAGTGTCGCGGCGCACGGCGCTGTTCGACGAGCTCGTCGACCTGTTGCTGGGCGAGGGCTTCGCCCACCTCACCCTCGACGACCTCGCCGCGCGCCTGCGCTGCTCCAAGCGCACCCTCTACACGCTGGCCGGGAGCAAGGAGCAGCTGGTCCGGGCCGCGGTGGTGCACTTCTTCCGTGCCGCGACCGAGCGCGTCGAGGCCGCGGTCACCGCCCGCACCGACCCCGCCCAACAGGTCGACGCCTACCTCCGCGCCGTCGCGACCGAGCTGTCCGCGGCGTCCGCCCGCTTCTTCGACGACGTCGCCGCGTTCCCGCCCGCCGCGGAGGTCTACGAGCGCAACACCCGGGCGGCGGCGCGGCGCGTGCAGCAGCTCGTCGACGCCGGGATGGTCGCCGGGGCGTTCCGGCCGGTGCACGCGGGCTTCGTCGGCGACGTCGTCAGCGCGACGATGGTGCGCATCCAGCAGCGGAAGGTGGCGGCCGGGACGGCGCTGAGCGACGCCGACGCCTACGCCCACCTCGCCGACCTGCTCCTGCACGGCCTCGCCCGCTGACCCCGCGGTCTCGGCGTCAGGCGAGGGGGAGGAGCAGGGCCGCCAGCTCCTCGGGCCGGTTCTCCGGGACCATGTGGGTCGTCGCGATCTCGTGGTAGCGCCACGCGTCCGAGGTGCGGGCGCGGGCGGCGGACGTGTCGAACGCCGACCCGTCCGGATCCTCCGTGGCGCGGATGTAGGTGAGCCCGACGCCCCGCTGCTCGATCGGCAGCGACACCCGGACGGGCTCGGTGAGCGTGCGCATCGGCTGGGCGTGGCGGCGCGGGTTGGAGCGGGCGGCGACGATGGGGTCGTCGAACGTGCGGATCCCCGCGGGCACCGTCGGCGGCGCGTCGGGGGAGTCGTCGCCGAGGCGGCCGCCGGTCAACGAGCGCACGCTGTCACCGTCGTCGGGGACGAAGGCGTCGAGGTAGACCAGGTCGCGGACGCGGTCGGCGATCAGCTCCATCGCCCCGGTGACCACCATGCCGCCGTAGGAGAACCCGAGGAGTACGGCGTCCTCGACGTCGTCGTAGTGCAGGGCGTTGACGACGTCGCGCACGTGCAGCGACAGATCGACGTGCGGGCCGGTCAGGTGGTTGCGCTCGCCGAGCCCGGTGAGGCTGGGCGTGAGCACCTCGTGCCCCTCCGCGGTGAGGAGCCTGCGCACCGCCCGGAAGCCGTACGAGCCGCCCCATGCGCCGTGCACGAGGACGAACGCGGTCATCAGCGGGCGGGCGTGCCCGCGTCCCGCGCTCCGGCCGGGTCGGCCGCACTGCGCGAGGACAGCGGTCCCGTGCTGCGCTTCTGCAGCCACCGGCGGCCGGTGTGCAGCGCCTTGCTGGCGGCGTTCGGCCCGCGGCGGGCCTCGATCAGGTCACCGATCTTGCCGAGCAGGAAGCCCACGAGGGGAGCCCCGACGGCCAGGATCAGCCACATCCGCAGGCGACGCGAGAAGAAGGCCCACATGTTCGTCCACACCCTCACTGCCGGCACCGCCGCCGACTGGTCGCGACGACCCTAGCGGCGCCGTCGGACGGGTGCCTGTCGTGGTCGGCAGTGGTCCACCCATGGGTGACCGCGTGACGTCGACGGGGTGGCGGGTGTCCGATCGCCCCTGGTGGTCCTCCTTCTCGTCGCGGTGGTCCCGACCCTGGTGCTCGGGGTCCTCCTGCGGTGGGTCCCCCGTGCGGTCACGGCGGTGCTGGAGCGCCGTCCGACGCCCGGTCCGTCGCCGGAGCGGGCCGTGGCAGACGTACGCAGGCTGCGCCGGGAGGTCAGCGCGGGGCGCCCGGGCAGCCGCGTGCGGCAGGTCGCGCTGCTGTCCGCCTACGACGAGGTGCTGCTGCAGGTCTGCGGCATCGTCGGGGTGGCGGAACCGCCGCCGGCCGACGCCGCGGAACCCGACCGCGCGCTCACTCGGCTGCTGACCGAGGCGGCGCCCGAGCAGGCCGGGGTCGCACTGGACCCGCCGCGCGGCGGCACGGCTGCAGCGTAATCTTCTCTTTACCATTGCGGGGAACGTCGACAGAACGTCCCGCGTTGGACAGGATGCACGGCATTCATCCAGGGAGGACCCAGGTGCGCACCAGCAGCAATCCGGCGTTCCGCAACCTGCCCAACGGGCAGGGCAACGGCTACGCCACCTTCGACCGCCAGGGCGGCGCGATGAGCGGCGCCTCCGCTTACGCCGACACCCGGGCCTCGCAGGTCGACCCCGGGCGCGCCGGGGGCGGTGAGCGCCCGATCACCATCGACGACGTCGTGATGAAGACCGGCCTGAGCGCGGGTACCGCACTGGTGCTCGGCACGCTCACCGCGGTGTCGGGCCTCTACGCCCTCGCGCTCCCCGCGTTCATCGTCGGCTTCGTCGTGTCCCTCGTCCTGATCTTCAAGCCGCAGTGGTCCGGCGCGCCGTTGGTGCTGCTGTACTCCGCGGCGATGGGCGTGGCGCTCGGCGGCATCTCCGGCGTCTTCAACGACATCTACCCCGGCATCGCGCTCCAGGCGATCGTCGGCACCGCGGGCGTGTTCCTCGGCATGCTGGTCGTCTACAAGACCGGCGCCGTCCGGGTCACCCCGCGGTTCACCAAGTGGCTGATGGGCGCCCTGATCGGCGTCGTCGTGCTCATGCTGTTCAACCTGGTGATGAGCCTGTTCGGCATCAACACCGGGCTGCGCGACGGCGGGCCGCTGGCCATCGGCTTCAGCCTGCTCGTGATCGGTGTGGCGGCGTTCAGCCTGCTGCTCGACTTCGACCAGGCCGACAACGCCATCCGCGGCGGTGCCCCGGCGAAGTTCGCCTGGTACATCGCCTTCGGTCTGATGACCACGCTGGTCTGGCTCTACATCGAGATCCTGCGCCTGCTGAGCTACCTGCGTTCGGACTGACACTCGACCGGCAGCACGACAGCGGCCCCGCACCGATCCGGTGCGGGGCCGCTGTGCGTTCGGGGTGTCAGCTCAGGCGCTCGAGAACCATCGCCATGCCCTGACCGCCACCGACGCACATCGTCTCCAGCCCGATGCTCTTGTCGCGGCTGCGCAGGCCGTTGAGCAGGGTGGTGGTGATGCGGGCGCCGGTCATGCCGAACGGGTGACCGATCGCGATCGCGCCGCCGTGGACGTTGAGCTTGTCCTCCTCGATGCCCAGGTCGCGCGCCGACGGGATGACCTGTGCGGCGAACGCCTCGTTGATCTCGACGAGGTCGATGTCGTCGATCGTCATGCCGGCCAGCTTCAGCGCCCGCTTCGACGCCTCGACCGGGCCCAGGCCCATGATCTCCGGCGACAGCCCGGACACCCCGGTGGAGATGACGCGCGCGAGCGGCGTGAGACCGAGCTCCGCGGCCTTCGTGTCGGACATGATCACCAGTGCGGCGGCGCCGTCGTTGAGCGGGCACGCGTTGCCTGCGGTGATCAGGCCGTCGGGGCGGAACACCGGCTTGAGGCCGCTGATGCCCTCGTAGGTGGTGCCGGCGCGCGGGCCGTCGTCGGTGGAGACGATGGTGCCGTCGGGCAGGGTGACCGGGGTGATCTCGCGGGCGAAGAAGCCGTCGGCGATGGCCTTCTCGGCCAGGTTCTGCGAGCGGACCCCGAAGCGGTCCATGTCCTCCCGGGTGACGCCCTTGGCGCGCGCCAGGTTCTCCGCCGTCTGCCCCATGGAGATGTAGACGTCGGGCACGTCGCCGGTGCCGCGGGGGTCGATCCAGGTGTCGGTGCCGGACTCCGCGGTGGCGACCGTGCGCTTCCCGGCGTCGGCGAACGCCGGGTTCTGGGTGTCCGGCCACGAGTCGGAGTTCCCGGCCTTGAACCGCGACACCGTCTCGACGCCCGCGGAGATGAACACGTCGCCCTCGCCGGCCTTGATGGCGTGCAGCGCCATGCGCGTGGTCTGCAGCGACGACGAGCAGTAGCGGGTGACGGTGGTGCCGGGCATCGTGTCGTAGCCGAGCGCCACGGCGACGACGCGGGCCATGTTGAAGCCCTGCTCCCCGCCGGGCAGGCCGCAGCCGAGCATGAGGTCGTCGACGTCGGTGGGGTCGAGCTCGGGCACCTGCGCCAGCGCCGCCCGGACCATCTGCACGGTCAGGTCGTCGGGACGGATGCCGGCCAGCGATCCCTTGAACGCGCGGCCGATGGGCGAGCGGGCCGCTGCGACGATCACGGCTTCGGGCATCGTCGATCTCCTTGGTGGTGGGGTCGGCTTCCGCAACGAAGGATACTCGCGGGTAACCGGGCTCGACGCGTGTGTGGACGTGACGTGGCCCGCTCTCCGGGGCCCGGCTGTCGATTCCACCGGTCCCCGTTCGTCGTCATGCTGTGCGGCACCCTGCCGCCCGACCCGAACGAGGAGCACGCGATGAAGTACATGCTGCTGATCTACGGACCCGTCGACGGCGACTGGACTCCGGAGGGTGTCGAGGAGGAGATGAACCGGTACCGGGCCTACGAGAAGGCGGTCGCCGAGGCGGGGGTGATGGTCGCGAGCGAGGCGTTGCAGGGCGTCGACACCGCCACCACCGTCGCGGTGGGCGACGGCGGCGAGCGGGTCGTCACCGACGGGCCGTTCGCGGAGACCCGCGAGGTGCTCGGCGGCTACTACCTCCTCGACGTCCCCGACCTCGACGCCGCCATCGACTGGGCCGCCCGCTGCCCCGGCAGTCGGCGCGGGCAGCGGATCGAGGTGCGTCCGGTCCAGGAGTTCGAGGCGCCGTGAGAGACGGTCGGGCGGTCGACCCCGTGGCCGCACACTCCCTGGAGGCGGTGTTCCGGGAGGAGCGGGGCCGGCTGCTCGCCGTGCTCGTCCGGCAGTTCGGGGACCTCGACCTGGCCGAGGAGGTGGCCTCCGACGCCGTCGCGGCGGCGCTGGAGCGCTGGCCGGTCGACGGCGTGCCGTCGAGGCCGGGGGCGTGGCTGCTGACGACGGCCCGGCGCCGCGCCGTCGACGTGCTGCGCCGCGACCGCACCTACGCAGCGAGGCTCGCCGTGCTGCAGGTCGAGGTCGACCGTGCCGGGCCGGTCGCCCCCGTCGACGAGGGCGGCGACGTCCCCGACGAGCGGCTGCGGCTGTTCTTCACCTGCTGCCACCCCGCCCTGGCGGCGGAGGCGCAGACCGCGTTGACGCTGCGCTGCCTGGCCGGGTTGTCCACCCCCGAGGTCGCCCGGGCGTTCCTGCTGCCGACGGCGACCGCGGCCCAGCGGATCGTGCGGGCCAAGAAGAAGATCCGCGACGCGCGCATCCCGTTCCGGGTGCCGGAGGCCCACGAGCTGCCGGACCGGCTCCCCGGCGTGCTGCGCGTGCTCTACCTGATCTTCACCGAGGGCTACGCCGCCAGCTCGGGCGACCACCTGGTGCGCGCCGACCTCGCCGCGGAGGCGATCCGGCTGGCCCGCATCCTGCGCCGGCTCCTGCCGGACGAGCGGGAGATCGACGGCCTGCTCGCACTCATGCTCCTCGTCGACGCCCGGCGTGACGCCCGTACCGGTCCCGACGGCGACCCGGTGCTGCTCGAGGACCAGGACCGGTCGCGGTGGGACCCCGCCGCGATCGGCGAGGGCCGCGAGCTGGTGGTGCGGGCGCTCACCGGCGGCGCGCCGGGCGCCTACGCGCTGCAGGCGGCGATCGCGGCCTGCCATGTCGAGGCCGCCGACGTCGCGACGACGGACTGGCCCCAGATCGTCGCGCTCTACGACGTGCTGACCCGGGTGGCGCCCTCACCGCCGGTCGACCTGAACCGGGCGGTCGCGGTCGCGATGCGGGACGGCCCCGATGCCGGGTTGGTGCTGCTCGACGCACTCGCCGCCGACGCCCGGCTGCGCGGACACCACCTGCTGTCCGCGGCCCGCGCCGACCTCCTGCGCCGGCTGGGCCGCCGCACCGAGGCCGCCGCGGCCTACCGCGCCGCGCTGGACCTGGTCGGCAACGAACCGGAGCGCCGGTTCCTGCGGCGGCGCCTCGCCGAGGTCAGTCCTCCTCCTCGTCCGCCAGGTTCTCCGCGAGCAGCCGGCGGAGCTTCACCATCGCCCGGTGCTGGGTGACCCGGACGGCCCCGGCGGTGGTGCCGAGCAGCCGTGCGACCTCCTCGGCCGGGTACCCCAGCCCGATGCGCAGGTGCAGGATCTCGCGGTGGTTCTCGGGCAGCCGGGCCATCGCCCGGATCATCCGCACGACCTCGGTGGAGAGGATCGCGGCGTGCTCGGGCCCGGGGTCGTCGTCGGCGTTGTCGGGCAGGGTGTCGCTCGGCGTCGAGCGGTCCCGGCCCGACGCCCGGTAGGCGTCCACGATCTTGAAACGGCAGATGCCGAAGATGAAGGCCATGACCGACGTGCCGTCGGGCCGGAACCGCGGCAGCGCGTCGCAGACGGCGAGCAGCACCTCCTGGGCGACGTCGTCCGGGCCCTGCGCGCCGGTGGCCCCGAGCAGCTTGCTGCGGCAGTACCGGATCACCGGCAGCTTGATGCGGCACAGGAACTCCTCCAGTGCGCCCCGGTCGCCCTGCCCGGCGAGCCGGGCGAGGCGTTCGAGCTCGGGATCGTCGTCGCTGTCGTTGTGCTCGCCCGGCTGACCGGACGAGTCGTCGTCCTGCACGGAGTTCCCCTCCTGCGGTACCGCGTACGACAGCTCGCGCCCACGAGACCCGTTCGTGGGTCACCCGTGTGCGGAGCGGTGATGGGGAGCCGTCGGCGCGCAGCGTGAACCGACGCGGAACGGCCCGTTGGGGAGCGCTCGGAGCCTTGTTCCCGGTCGATGTGCCCGTCGGCCGGAGGACCCGTGCGGTGGCGAACAGTAGTCCTCCGACCACTCGCAGCAGCCCCATCGAGGGACAAATCGGCGTAATGCGTCCGGCGTGGTGCGTACGGGTGTTCGCTTTGTGTCCACGGGCCCCGGTAGGTGACCTCCTCCGTGCACCGTCGGTGCGGTGGGGGACGATGGGGGCATGCGCTACGTGGACCATGTCGCCGATCTCGTCGGGAACACCCCACTCGTCCGGCTGGGGGCCGTCGCCGAGGGCATCTCGGCGACGGTGCTGGCCAAGGTGGAGTACTTCAACCCCGGCGGGAGCGTGAAGGACCGCATCGCGCTGCGCATGGTGGAGGCGGCCGAGGCCTCCGGTGAGCTGCGCCCCGGCGGCACGATCGTGGAACCGACCTCGGGCAACACCGGCGTCGGCCTCGCGATGGTCGCCCAGCGCAAGGGCTACTCGTGCATCTTCATCTGCCCGGACAAGGTCAGCGAGGACAAGCGCAACGTCCTGCGGGCCTACGGGGCCGAGGTCGTGGTGTGCCCCACGGCGGTCGAGCCCGACCACCCCGAGTCCTACTACAGCGTCTCCGACCGCCTCGCCCGCGAGACCGAGGGCGGCTGGAAGCCCAACCAGTACGCCAACCAGGCCAACCCCGAGTCGCACTACCTCGGCACCGGCCCGGAGATCTGGGAGCAGACCGACGGGCGGATCACGCACTTCGTGGCGGGCATCGGCACCGGCGGCACCATCAGCGGCACCGGGCGCTACCTCAAGGAGGTCTCCGACGGCCGCGTGCAGATCATCGGGGCCGACCCGGAGGGGTCCGTCTACTCCGGCGGCGGCGGCCGCCCGTACCTGGTCGAGGGCGTCGGCGAGGACTTCTGGCCCACCACCTACGACAAGGACATCTGCGACCGGATCGTCGCGGTGTCCGACGGCGACTCGTTCGACATGACCCGTCGCATGGCCCGCGAGGAGGCGCTGCTGGTCGGTGGCTCGTGCGGGATGGCGACGGTCGCGGCGCTGCAGGTCGCCCGCGAGCTGCCCGAGGACGCCGTCGTCGTGGTCCTGCTGCCCGACGGCGGCCGCGGCTACCTCGGCAAGGTCTTCAACGACGCGTGGATGTCGGGCTACGGCTTCCTCCCGCCCGCGCAGGGCTCCACGGTCGGCGACGTGCTGCGCCGCAAGGACGGTTCGCTGCCCGACCTGGTGCACGCGCACCCGAACGAGACCGTCGCCGACGCGGTGCACTACCTGCGCGAGTTCCACGTCTCGCAGATGCCGGTCGTCCGGGCGGAGCCGCCCGTCATGGCCGCGGAGGTCGCGGGTGCGGTCGTCGAGCGCGACCTGCTCGACGCCCTGTTCACCGGTCGCGCCCAGCTCTCGGACCGTCTCGAGAAGCACATGTCGCCCGCCCTGCCGACGATCGGCGCCGGCGAGGCGCTCGACACCGCGATGGGCGCGTTCTCCACGGCCGACGCGGCACTGGTGCTGGTCGACGGCAAGCCGGCCGGCGTGGTCACCCGCTCCGACGTGCTCGCGTTCCTGGGCTCGGGGGGCTGACCCCGGGCGCACCGATGGTTCCGGGTGCGGGGCGGGTCTCTTCCCGGACGACCCGCCCCGCGTCCCGGAGGACCCGATGCCGAAGACCGGCCGCGCCGCCACCGTCGCCGCCGTCGAGGCCGGGTGCCTCGACCTCGCCGACCTCCTCGACGACCTCGCCGCCGACGAGTGGGCGGTGCGGTCGCTGTGCGGCGGCTGGACCGTGCGCGAGGTCGTCGCCCACCTGACGATCGCCACCCGCTGGACGGTCCGGAGCGCGGTGCGCGGCGTGCTCCGCACCCGCGGCGACCTGGACCGGCACTTCGACGAGGTGGCCCCCGGGCGGGCGGCCGAGTTCGGGCCCGCGGAGTTGGTGGAGCAGCTGCGGGCGACGGCGTCGTCGACCCTGCGGTTTCCCCGGCGCGTCCGTGCACGACCCGCTCGTCGACGTCCTGGTGCACGGGCAGGACACCGCGTGCCCGCTCGGGCGGGGGCGGACGATGCCGGTCGAGCGCGCGGCGCCGGTGCCGGCCACGATCAGGAACAGCCCGTGCTACGGCGGGAGGACGCGTCTCGCCGACGTCCGGCTGGTCGCGACCGGCGCCGACCGGGCGGCGGGGAGGGCCCCGAGCTACGCGGACCCGCCGGTGACCTGCTCCTCGTCGCCACCGGGCGCCCGGTCGGGCCCGACGCGCTCACCGGTCCCGGTGCGGCCGTCGTGGCCGGGCGGATGGCGGGCCGACCCGACCCGGGACTTGCCACGGCGTGATCCGTGCCGCATGGTGTGACCGGTGGTTACATGTAACCGACGGTTACATCTACGGCAGGGAGGCCGCATGACCCGGGTCGACGATCCCGCGGACCTGGTGCTCGTCGCGCGCGACGTGCACTTCGACTGGTCCGACCTGCCGCTGCACTGGATCCCGGGTGAGCCGGTCGGCACGCACGTGCTCAACGTGCTGCACCTGCTGCTGCCCGCGGGCGAGCGGTTCTTCGTCGACCTGTTCACGCAGGCGCTGCCGCGTATCGCCGACGAGGACCTCGCCGACCAGGTGCGCGGGTTCATCGGCCAGGAGGCGATGCACGCCCGGGCCCACGACGAGGTCCTCGACGTGCTGCACGCGGCCGGGATCGACACGCGGCCCTACACCGAGCAGGTCGAGTGGATCTTCGGCTGGCTGCTCGGCGGGCGGTGGGCGGGACACGGGCTCGTCGAACGGCTCGCCGTCGTCGCCGCGATCGAGCACCTGACGTCGGTGCTGGGGGACTGGGTGCTCGGCGCGTCCGCCCTCGACCACGCCGACCCCGTGATGCTCGACCTGCTGCGCTGGCACGGGGCCGAGGAGGTCGAGCACCGCTGCGTCGCGTTCGACACCCTCGTCCACCTCGACGACTCCTATCTGCGCCGCGCCCGCGCGATGCTGCTCGTCGCACCGGTACTCACCTGGCTGTGGGCGCGCGGCGCGCTGTTCCTCACCGAGGCGGACCCGACCTGCCCGCGGCGCGCCCGCTGGAGCGACTGGGTCCGGCTCGGCAGGCGCGGCGTCGTGCCGGACCCGTTCGGCATGGCGTGGCAGGTCGCCCGCTGGTTCCGGCCCGGCTACCACCCGAGCCAGGACGGGTCGACGGCGCGCGCGGTGGCCTACCTCGGCACCTCGCCGGCGGCGAACCGGTGACGGCGCTCGTCCCGTCCGGGACCCGGGTCCCGGCGGTGCCGCGCGACCTGCGCGGGCGCGACCGGCCCGACCGAGCCATGCGCCTGCTCGCCGCCCTCGCAGGCGGGTACCGCGCACTCGCCCGCGGCGACGGGCGCGACCCGGTCCGGGTGGACCGGACGCTGCGGACGGTCGTCGCCGACCGGGCGGTCGTCGCCGACGGGGTGGTCGCGCTGCGGCTCGCCGGGCTCGGCCCGCTCCCGGTCTGGCAGCCCGGCTGCCACCTCGACGTCGAGCTGCCGTCGGGGCGCCGTCGGCAGTACTCGCTGACCGGCGACCCCGCCGACCGGCACTCCTACCGGATCGCGGTGCGGCTCGTCGGTCCCGGGTCTGCGGAGGTGCACGAGCTCCGGCCGGGTGCCCGGGTCGCCGTCCGCGGCCCGCGCAACGCGTTCCCGTTCGTCACGCGGCCGCGCATGCTCTTCGTCGCCGGGGGCATCGGGATCACCCCGATCGCACCGATGGTGCGGGCGGCGGCGCGGTCCGGCGTCGACTGGCACCTGCTCTACACCGGCCGGACGCGCGCGAGCATGCCGTTCCTCGACTCGCTCGGGTCCCCGTCCCGGATCACCGTCCACGCCGACGACGAGCACGGTGTGCCCACCGACCTGCTCGCCCGCGCCGCACCCGGCGGCGCCGTGTACGCCTGCGGCCCGCCCCCGATGCTCGACGCGGTCCGTGCGGCGTTCCCGGCGAGTCCCGCCACCGCGCTGCACGTCGAGCGCTTCTCACCCCCGCCCGTCGTCGGGGGGAGGCCGTTCCGGCTGGTGCTCGCGCGCAGCGGGGCGGTGCTCGACGTCCCGGCCGACCGGACCGCGCTCGACGTCGTCCGCGAGGTCCGCCCCGACGTCGCCTACTCCTGCCGGCAGGGCTTCTGCGGGACCTGCCGCATCGGCGAGCACCTCCTGTGCACCGACCGCCCGGCCGGCGACCGCCTCGTCCTCGATCTGTAGGGAGCCCCATGAAGCAGCTCGTCCGCTCCGGTGACGTGCGGCTCGCCGTCTGGACCCACGGCGACCCGGCGAACCCGACCGTCGTGCTCGTCCACGGCTACCCGGACACGCACGTGGTCTGGGCCGACGTCGTGGAGGAGCTGGTGGACCGGTTCCACGTCGTGACGTTCGACAACCGCGGGGCGGGGGCGTCGGACTGCCCGCCCGGCACCGACCCGTACCGCATCGAGAATCTCGCGGCCGACCTGCGCGCCGTCCTCGACGCGGTGTCGCCGGACGCGCCGGTGCACCTCGCCGGGCACGACTGGGGCGCGATCCTGGCCTGGGAGCTCGTGACCGACCCGTCGGCGGCCGACCGGATCGCCTCGTTCACCTCGGTCGCGGGCGGGTGCCTGGACCACATCGGGCAGTGGATGCGGGGCTGGGCATCGCACCCGCGCGCGTCGGCGGTGCAGCTGCTGCACTCCTGGTACGTCGCGGCGTTCCAGGTACCGGGGCTCGGCGCGCTGCCGTGGCGGCTCGGTCTGGGGTCGCAGTGGGACGCGCTGCTCGCGCGGCTGGAGGGCGTCGCGCCGCGGGAGCGGGTGCGTACCCGCGGGGCCGACGGCGAGATCGGCGTGCGGCTCTACCGCGCGAACGTGCTGCGGCGGCTGACGGACCCGGGGGAGCGGCGCACGACGGTGCCGGTGCAGGTCGTGCACGCCGCCGACGACCACTACGTGCGGCCCGGCATGGCCGCCGACCTCGACCGCTGGGTGCCGCAGCTGTGGCGCCGCAGCATCGCGTCCGGGCACTGGGCGCCGCTGACGCACGGTCCGGTGCTCGCCCGGATGATCACCGAGCTGGCCGACCTGGTGCGCGGGGCGCACGCGGCCCCGGCGCTCACCCGCGTCCGCGACGGCGGCGAGTTCGGGGGCGCGCTCGTGCTGGTCACCGGCGCGGGCAGCGGGATCGGGGCGGCCACCGCGCGGGCGTTCGCGGCGCTGGGGGCCGAGGTCGTGGCCGTCGACATCGACGCGGCCGCCGCGACCCGCACGGCGGAGGAGGTCGGGGGGCACGCGTTCGCCGTCGACGTGTCCGACGAGGCGGGCATGCGCAAGCTCGCCGACGACGTCGTGGCCGCTCACGGGGTGCCGGACGTCGTCGTCAACAACGCGGGGATCGGGCATTCGGGCACGTTCCTCGACACCACCGTCGACGAGTGGCGCCGCGTGCTCGACGTCAACCTCTGGGGCGTGGTGCACGGCTGCCGCGAGTTCGGGGCCCGGCTGGTGGAGCGCGGTGAGGGCGGGCACGTCGTCAACGTCGCGTCCGCCGCGGCGTGGCTGCCCGCGACGGACCTCGCCGCGTACTCGACCAGCAAGGCGGCGGTGGCGATGCTGTCGGACTGCCTGCGCGGGGAGCTCGCCGCGCACGGCGTCGGCGTCTCCACGATCTGTCCGGGCCTGATCGACACGAACATCACCCGGACCAGCACGTTCTCCGGTCTCGACGACGCCGAGCAGGACGCCCGGCGCGCGCACGCCGCATCGGTCTACGGGAAGCGCGACTTCCGCCCGGAGCGGGTGGCGGCCGAGATCGTCGACGCCGTGCGCCGCGACCGCGCCGTCGTGCCGGTGACACCGGAGGCGAAGGTCGTCCGCCTGCTGTCGCGCCTGTCACCCGCGCTGCTGCGCACCCTCGCCGCCGGAGGGCTCGACCGGGGCCGCTGAGGACCGGCGCGTAGCGTTCGGGCCATGCCGGGCTTCTCGACGAACGCCATCCATGCGGGCCAGGAGCCCGATCCCACGACCGGAGCGGTGATCACGCCGATCCACCCGTCGTCGACGTTCGCGCAGGACGGCGTCGGCGGGCTGCGGGCGGGCGGCTACGAGTACTCGCGCTCGGCCAACCCCACCCGCACCGCGCTGCAGGAGTGCCTCGCGGCACTGGAGGGCGGCCGGCACGGGATCGCCTTCGGGTCGGGCATGGGCGCCTCCGACGTCCTGCTGCGCGTGCTGCTCGCGCCCGGCGACCACCTGGTCATCCCGCACGACGCCTACGGCGGCACGTTCCGGCTCGTCGACAAGATCCTCACCGGGTGGGGGGTCGAGTACACCCCGGTCGACCTGGGCGACGTCGCCGCACTGCGGGCCGCGGTCCGGCCCACCACCAAGGCGATCTGGTGCGAGACGCCGACCAACCCGCTGCTCGGCATCGCCGACATCGCCGCGCTGGCGTCGGTGGCCCACGAGGCCGGCGCGCGGCTCGTCGTCGACAACACGTTCGCCTCGCCCTACCTGCAGAACCCCCTCGCCCTCGGTGCCGACGTGGTGCTGCACTCCACGACCAAGTACGTCGGTGGGCACTCCGACGTGGTCGGCGGCGCGCTCGTGACCAGCGACGACGAGCTCGCGGCGAAGGTGCTGTTCACGCAGAACTCGGTGGGTTCGGTCCCCGGCCCGTTCGACGCCTGGCTCACCCTGCGCGGCGTCAAGACGCTCGCGGTGCGCATGGAGCGCCACAGCGACAACGCCGAGCGGGTCGTCGAGCTGCTCGCCGGGCACCCCGCGGTGTCCCGCGTGCTGTACCCGGGCCTGCCCGAGCACCCCGGCCACGAGGTCGCGGCCAAGCAGATGCGGCGCTTCGGCGGGATGGTGTCGTTCACCGTCGCCGGTGGGCGGGAGGCGGCACTGAAGGTGTGCGCGTCGACGCGGCTGTTCACCCTGGCCGAGTCCCTCGGCGGCGTGGAGTCGCTGATCGAGCACCCCGGCGCGATGACGCACGCGTCGGTGGCGGGGTCGGCGCTGGAGGTGCCGGACGACCTGATCCGGCTCTCGGTCGGCATCGAGGACGTCGAGGACCTGCTCGACGACCTGCGGACCGCCCTCGACCCCCTGCGGTAGGCCCCGTGCGCCGGGTCCACCGCAGGCTCCGGACGCTGGCCGTGCTGGAGGCCGTCAACGCGGTGTTCCTGCCGACCGTCCTGCTCACCGCCCTCGGCGCCGACCGAGCGCCGACCGCGGGGCTCGTCGTGGCCGCGGGGGCGCTCGCCGTGTCGCTCGTCGCCGGGTCCCTGTACTGGTCCCGGCGGATGCGGGGGCCGGTGTCGCGCCTGTGGTGCCGCGCCGTCGAGGGGCTGCTCGGGGTGGCGGGGCTGCTCGCCGTCGTCGCCGCGGTGCTCTGCGTCGTCGACCTCGGCACCGGGGACCGGCTGGTGCCGCTCGCCGGGCTGGGGATCGCGCTGTTCACCGCGGCCGAGATCGTCAACTACCGGTTCGTGCAGATCAGCGCCGGTGGCTGGCTGCTCTGGACCAGGGGGAGGGTGCGGCGGCCGCACCTGGCGACCGACCTGCGCCGGACCGCCCGCGCGTGAGGGCGGGTCGTCAGCCCTTGTCCGCGGCCTCGCCGACGACCGGGGCGGGCGGGGGCGGGTCGGCCACCAGCAGGTCGCCCGCCGCGATGCAGCCGCCGACCAGCTCGTACCCGCCGTCGACCTGCGCGAGGTAACCGGGCTCGTCACAGCCGGCGTCGCGCACCGTGGCGACGGCCACGGCGGCCAGGACGGCCGCGGCCAGCAGCGGAGCGAGCATCCGCAGCCGCGTCATCCGTCGTCCTCCCCCGGGGCGCCTTCACGGCAGCCCTACGCCTCCGAGGCTACCGGGTGGTCCGCCGGCAGGCGCTCCGGCAGCCCGAACAGGGTGAACAGGGCGTGGTCGAGGAACGTGGCGACGTCGGTGACGCTCTCGCCCGTGAACGTGAGCACCTGCAGCGCGAACGGAAGGAACGTGCGGTCGTCGCCGCGGAGGTACAGCGCGAAGCCGGGCTGGGCGTTGGCCGCGATCGGCAGCAGCCGGAAGTCTCCGGGGCCGCCGGGGCAGCGGAGCTCCAGGTGCTGCGCCACGTGCGCGCGACCCCGGTACCAGGACTCGAACGGCGGCATCTCCCACGCGACATCGGCGGCGAGCAGGGCGACGATCGCGGTCACGTCCTTCACCTCGAACGCCGCGACGTAGCGGTCGAGCAGCTCGCGCTGCGTGGCCGTGAGCGGCTCGGGCACGTCGTCCGTGGTCGGTGCGACCTCCTGGAGCTGGGCGCGGGCCCGCTGCAACGCGCTGTTGACCGCGGCGACCGATGTCTCCAGCAGCTCCGCCACCTCCGCGGCCTTCCACTGCAGCACCTCGCGCAGCAGCAGCACGGCACGCTGCCGGGCGGGGAGGTGCTGCAGCGCGGCGACGAACGCGAGCCGGACCCCCGCCCGTGCGGCGACGACGGCCGCGGGGTCGGCGCCCGCGTCGGGGCACACGGCGTCGTCGGGTGCGGGCTCCAGCCAGGCGATCTCGGGGTTGTCCCGCAGGGGGTCGTCCGGGTCGGAGCCCGTGCCGTGCAGCCCTGCGGGCATCGGGCGCCGGGTGCGGCCCTCGAGCGCCGTGAGGCACGTGGTGGTGGCGATGCGGTGCAGCCACGTGCGCAACGACGAGCGGCCCTCGAACCGGTCGTAGGCCCGCCAGGCCCGCACCAGCGTCTCCTGCAGCATGTCCTCGGCGTCGTGCACCGACCCGAGCATCCGGTAGCAGTGCGCCAGCAGTTCGCGCCGGTAGGGTGCGGCCAGCTCCAGGAAGTCGTCCCGGGCGGGCCGTTCGATCGTGGTCACGGCGTTCTCCCCTCCACCTGCGGCACAGACTAGAGCCGGGGTCCGACGTTCCCGGGTGCGAGGATGCCGCCATGGCCGCTGCAGAACCCCGCGCCCGGCCGGTGCCCCCCGTCAGCGCGGACGACATCCGCGCCGCCCGGGAGCTGCTGGCCGGCGTCGTCACCACCACCCCCGTCGCCCGGTCGCGGGCGCTCGCCGAACGCTGCGGCGGGCCGGTGTGGCTCAAGTGCGAGAACCTGCAGCGCACCGGGTCGTTCAAGATCCGCGGCGCGTACACGCGCCTGCACCGGCTCGACGCGCGGCAGCGGGCGTCGGGGGTCGTCGCGGCGAGCGCGGGCAACCACGCGCAGGGCGTCGCGCTGGCCGCGCAGATGCTGGGCATCGAGGCCACCGTGTTCATGCCGGTGGGAGCGGCGATCCCGAAGGTCGGGGCCACCCGCGGCTACGGGGCGCACGTGCACCTCGTCGGCGAGACCATCGAGGGTTCCATCGCCGCGGCGATCCAGTTCGCCGAGCGCACCGGTGCGGTGTTCGTCCATCCCTTCGACCACCCGGACATCATCTCCGGCCAGGGCACCGTCGGGCTGGAGATCCTGGAGCAGGTGCCCGACGTCGCGACGGTGCTCGTCTGCACCGGCGGCGGCGGCCTGCTCGGCGGGGTGGCCGCCGTCATCAAGGCGGAGCGGCCCGACGTCCGTGTGGTCGGCGTGCAGGCCGAGGGGGCGGCGGCGTGGCCCGGGTCGATGGCCGCCGGCGCCCCCACGACGCTGCCGTCGATGCGCACGATCGCCGACGGCATCGCGGTCGGGCGGCCGGGAGACCTGACGTTCCCGCAGGTCACGGCACTCGTCGACGAGATCCTGACCGTCGACGAGGACGCCCTGTCCCGCGCGCTGCTGCTGTGCCTGGAGCGCGCGAAGATGCTGGTGGAGCCGGCCGGGGTCGCGGGGGTGGCGGCGCTGATGGAGTACCCCGACCGTTTCACGACGCCGGTGGTCGCGGTGCTCTCCGGCGGCAACGTCGACCCGCTGGTGCTGCTGCACGTGATCCAGCACGGCATGGCGGCCGCGGAGCGCTACCTGTCGCTGCGGGTCCGGATGGCGGACCGGCCGGGCGCGCTGGCCGGAGTGCTCACGCTGATGGGCACGCACGGGGCGAACGTCCTCGACGTGGCGCACACGCGGATCACCGGCGCCCTGGAACTGGGCGACGTGGAGGTCGCGCTCACGCTGGAGACGCGCGGGCCCGCGCACTCCACCGAGCTCCTGGGCGCCCTGCGCGCGGCCGGGCACGTGGCGGTGGACGATGAGGGCCGCCGGATGTAGCGCCGCCGGGCACACCGCTCGGCCACCGGGCACACCGCGAGGGGTGCGCACGGCGACCGCGCGATGTGCCCGGCGGGGCGTCAGGCGCGGAAGGGCTCCGCGGAGACGAGCGAGACCTTCATGCTGCCGCCGTCGGGCAGCGGGTACTCGCGTGTGTCGCCGACGTGGGCGCCGAGCAGGGCCGCGCCGAGCGGCGAGTTCGGCGAGATGACCTCGAGGTCGCCGCGCTTGCCCTCCTCGCGGGAGCCGAGCAGCACCGTCTCGGTGTCGTCGTCGCCGTCGTAGCGGAGCTTGAGGACCATGCCGGGCGCAGCGGTGTCGGAGCTGGTGGGGGCGGTGCCGACCTGGGCGGTGCGCAGCAGTTCCTGCAGCTGCCGGATGCGGCCCTCCTGCTGGCCCTGCTCCTCGCGGGCGGCGTGGTAGCCGCCGTTCTCCTTGAGGTCGCCCTCCTCGCGGCGGGCGTTGATCTCGGCAGCGATGACGGGACGGTTCGCGATGAGCTGGTCCAACTCGCTCTTGAGCCGGTCGTAGGCCTCCTGGGTCAACCAGGTCACCTGGGTGTCCGTCACGGTCATCACTCCTCCAGCCTGTACAGGTCACCACCCCGCGGTCCATGTGGCCGCGGCTCGGGACCCACCCGTCTCGGGCGTTCCCGTCCTCGGTGCTGCCCGGAGTGGCGCCCGGGCGGCCCCTGAGTAAGGAAAAACACGACCCGCCTGCGGGCCGTGTACAGCTCACGGTAACACGGTGTCAGCCGCTCGTCGCAGCTTTTCGTCAAACGGTCGACTGTCCGGAAAGGTTCCCGGTACCCCCGTCGCTGCAGGTCAGCGCGTCCGATCGGGGGTCGTCGTCGATCTAGAGGGGCCGTTCGGGCCCTCTTCGGGCGCCCGCTCGGACCACGGTGAGCGAGCATCCCGGTGACCCGTCGGGAAGGGTATGCCGATCCGGCACGTTGCACCGTCGGAACGGACTCTCCGGCGAAGTGTCGGGGGGTTCTGCCACGATCGTCCCCAGCACTCCTCCTGACCCGGAAGGACCACGGCCGAGCTCATGTCGCTGCGACTGATGACGGTGCACGCCCACCCCGACGACGAGTCGAGCAAGGGCGCCGCCAGCTCCGCCCGCTACGTCTCCGAGGGCCACGAGGTGATGGTCGTGACCTGCACGGGAGGCGAGCGCGGCAGCATCCTCAACCCCGCGATGGACCGCCCCGAGGTGATCGCCGACCTGCCCGCGGTCCGCCGCGCCGAGATGGCGCGGGCCGCCGAGATCCTCGGTGTGCAGCACCGCTGGCTCGGCTTCGTCGACTCCGGCCTCCCCGAGGGCGACCCGCTCCCGCCGCTGCCCGAGGGCTGCTTCGCGCTGGAGGACCTCGACGTCGCCACGCGCCCACTGGTCGCGCTGATCCGCGAGTTCCGCCCGCACGTGATCGTCACCTACGACGAGAACGGCGGCTACCCGCACCCCGACCACATCAAGACCCACGAGATCTCGATCGCCGCGTGGGACGCCGCGGGCGACCCGAGCGCCTTCCCGGGCACCGGTGAGCCGTGGGAGCCGCAGAAGCTCTACTACTCGCACGGGTTCTCCAAGGCCCGCCTGCTCGCCTTCCAGGAGGCGATGGAGGCGCGGGGCATGGAGTCGCCGTACAAGGAGTGGCTGGAGAACTGGTCCGATCGGCCCGACCCGGGCCTGCGGGTCACCACCCGCGTTCCGTGCGCCGACTGGTTCCCCCAGCGGGACCAGGCCCTCATCGCCCACGCCACGCAGATCGACCCCACCAGCCGCTGGTTCCTGGTGCCGCCCGACATCCAGCGCGAGGTCTGGCCCACGGAGGACTACGAGCTCGTGCGCTCCGCGGTCGACGCGCCCACCCCGGAGGACGACCTTTTCGCGGGCGTCGAGGCCGAGGTGGCGGTGCGGCGGGCCGGCTGATCGGCACGTAGGGTCGAGGGGTGAACGACGTGCTGGTCGACCTGGGTGCGGTGCCGGTGACGGAGGCCGTCTCCTCCGTCGTGGTCCCGAGGCAGGGTGGGGCCGAGCCACCGCCGGGGGAGCCGGAGTTCGGCAAGGCGTCGCCGGTGGCGCTCGTGGTCATCCTGCTGCTCGGTCTGGCCACGGCGTTCCTCATCCGGTCGATGACCAGGCACCTGAAGAAGGTGCCGGCGTCGTTCGACCCGCAGCCGTCCGAGCAGGAGCCCACCGACGGGGATGCCGCGGGGCCGAAGCAGCCCTGACGGGTCGGCGCACTGGAAGACTGGGCTCCATGCCCAACCGGCTCTCCCACGCCACCAGCCCGTACCTCCAGCAGCACGCCGACAACCCGATCGACTGGTACCCGTGGGGCTCGGAGGCCTTCGACGAGGCCGCCCGCCGCGACGTCCCCATCCTGCTGTCCGTCGGGTACGCGGCGTGCCACTGGTGCCACGTCATGGCGCACGAGTCGTTCGAGGACGCGGAGACCGCGGCGCAGGTCAACGCCGGATTCGTGGCGATCAAGGTCGACCGCGAGGAACGCCCCGACATCGACGCCGTCTACATGGCCGCCACCCAGGCCATGACCGGGCAGGGCGGCTGGCCGATGACCTGCTTCCTCACCCCGGTGGGCGAGCCGTTCCACTGCGGCACCTACTACCCGCCCACGCCGCGCCAGGGGATGCCCGCGTTCCGTCAGCTCCTCACGGCCGTCACGACGGCCTGGACCGAGGACGGCGATCGGGTGCGCACCTCGGCGGGGCAGATCGCGGCGCAGCTCGCCGACGGGGCGGCCGCGGCGCTGCCGCCCGCGCCGGTCGACGCCGGCACGCTCGACGACGCCGCGGCGACGCTCGGCACCGGTTTCGACGCCACCCACGGCGGGTTCGGCGGGGCGCCCAAGTTCCCGCCGTCGATGGCGCTCGAGTTCCTGGTGCGCCACCACGAGCGCACCGGCTCGGTCGACGCGCTGGCCCAGGCGTCGGTCACCGCCGAGCGGATGGCCCGCGGCGGCCTGTACGACCAGCTCGCGGGCGGGTTCGCGCGCTACAGCGTCGATGCGCGGTGGGTCGTGCCGCACTTCGAGAAGATGCTCTACGACAACGCGCTGCTGCTCCGGGTCTACGCGCACCTCGCGCGGCTGCCGGACGCGGATCCGCTGTTCGGGCGGGTCGCCGCCGAGACCGCCGGGTTCCTGCTGGCCGACCTGCGCACCCCCGAGGGCGGGTTCGCCGCCGCGCTCGACGCCGACACCGACGGCGTCGAGGGCCTCACCTACGCCTGGACCCCCGTCCAGCTGCGCGAGGTCCTCGGCGACGACGACGGCGTCTGGGCGGCCGACCTGCTCGCGGTGACGGACTCCGGCACGTTCGAGCACGGCTCGTCGACGCTGCAACTGCCCGCCGACCCCGACGACCCGGCCCGCTGGGCCCGCCTCCGCACCGTCCTGCTCGCCGCCCGGTCGGAGCGGCCGCAGCCCGCGCGCGACGACAAGGTCGTCACGGCCTGGAACGGCATGGCGATCCAGGCCCTCGCCGAGGCCGGGGCCGCCCTCGGGCACCCGGAGTGGATCGACGCGGCGGCCGAGGCGGCCGAGCTGCTGCTCTCGCGCCACGTCGTCGACGGGCGGGTACGCCGGTCCTCGCGGGCCGGTGCGGTCGGCGCGGCGGCCGGTGTGCTGGAGGACCATGCCGTCCTGGCCGATGCCCTGCTGGCCCTGCACCAGGCCACCGGCGCGCCGCGCTGGCTCGACGCCGCCACCGGCCTGCTCGACCTGGCGCTGCAGCGCTTCTCCGGCGAGGAGCCCGGCGCGTTCTTCGACACCGCCGACGACGCCGAGGAGCTGCTGCACCGCCCGCGCGAGCTCACCGACAACGCGTCGCCCTGTGGCAGCTCCGCGCTGACGTCGGCGCTGGTCACGGCGTCGGTCTTGGTCGCGGACGGGGGGCGTTACCGCGACGCGGCGGAGGCCGCGCTGCGCTCGGTGGGCACGCTCGCGTCGAAGCACCCGCGGTTCGCGGGGCACTGGCTCACCGTCGCCGAGGCGGTGGCGCGGGGGCCTCTGCAGGTGGCCGTCGCGGGTCCGGACGACCCGGGCCGCGCGGCCCTGGTCGCCCACGCCCGCCGGATCGCCGCGGGCGGCACCGTCGTCGTGGCGGGGGAGCCGGACGCCGCCGGGGTGCCGCTGCTCGCCGACCGCCCGCTGGTCGACGGGGCCGCCGCGGCCTACGTGTGCCGCGGGTTCGTCTGCGACCGCCCGGTCACGACGACCGCGGAACTCACCGCGGCCCTCCTGCTCCGCCCCTGACGCGGCGTTCGCTCGCGGCGAACCGTGCTGACGGGCGAGTGCTTCGGTGTAACGTCGTAATCACAGCTACACCGTGATGGAGGCAGTGATGACCGGACGCATGCATCGGGGATGGCACGGCGGGGCGGGGCGCGGCGGCCGCGGGCCGGGGCGCGGGGGCTGGCAGCAGGCCGACCTCCCCGACGCCGGCGACGCGGGCGCGTGGCTGCAGGGCCGGCTGCCCGACGGCTGGTTCGCCGGGGTGCCGGAGGTGACCGTCGACCGCGAGGAGATCGTGGTGGTCGGGGAGCTCCCGCCGGTGGACGGCACGTTCGACGACACCGAGGCGGGCCGGGCCGACCGCGCCGCCGCAGTGGCCGGGCGGATCTCGCGCTTCCGCGAGCAGACCCGCGAGGAGCGCATCGAGATCGCGCGGCAGGCCGAGCACCGCTACGGGCGCAAGGTGGCGTGGGGTGCGCGGATCGGTGAGGACGTCGAGCTGTTCACCGTGGCGTCGGTGCCGGTGATGACGCGGCTGCGGCAGCCGGAGCGGGTCGTGCTCGACACGCTGGTGGACTCCGGGGTGGCCCGGTCGCGGTCCGACGCGCTCGCGTGGGCCGTGCGGCTGGTCGGGGAGCACGCCGACGAGTGGCTCGGCGAGCTGCGCGACGCCATGGCCCGGGTCGACGAGTTGCGGGCGAAGGGTCCGACCGGCGACGAGTAGCTAGAACAGGGCGAGCCAGATCGCGATGTGGTGGCAGATCGCGGCCAGCACGGTGGCGGCGTGGAAGAACTCGTGGAACCCGAACGTCCGGGGCCACGGGTTCGGCCAGCGCGTGGCGTAGAAGACCGCGCCGATCGTGTAGAACAGCCCGCCGACCAGCAGCAGCACCAGCGCCGCGACGCCGCCGCCGCGCAGCAGGTCGGGCAGCACGAACACCGCGACGTAGCCCAGGGCCAGGTAGATCGGCACCCCCACCCAGGACGGGGCGTGCGGCCAGCGCATCTTCAGGGCGACGCCGGCCAGTGCGCCCGTCCACACGATGATCAGGACGACGCGGGCGCGGTCGGGCGCCATCGTCAGCGCGATGACCGGCGTGTACGTCCCCGCGATGAACAGGAAGATCATGGAGTGGTCGAGCCGCTTCATGATCATGCGGCTGCGGGCCGTGCGCCACGTGCGCCGGTGGTAGAGCGCGCTGATGCCGAACAGGCCGAGGATCGTGACGCTGTAGATCGACGTGGCGAGTGCCGCCCCGCCGCCGACGAGCGACGCGGAGACGGCGATCAGGGTGGCGCACGCCGCGATCGACACGGCGAACGACCAGAAGTGCAGCCAGCCCCGCATCCGCGGCTTGATCAGCGGCGGGGTGGCGGGGGATGGCGAGACGGCCCCGGCAGACACGTCCCGAGATTACGCCACGATGCCCGCGGCCCGGATGGCGTGCGGATGAATCCGTGCCCGCGGTGTGGACGATCACGCCCCGCGATCGGCGTAGGCTCTCCCGCCGTGGGAGTGCGCGAGGTGCTGTACTCGGTCTACGAGCGTCGGCTCACCCGACGGCTGGACCGGGCGGGGGGTCGTCCCCGGCACGTCGCGTTGATGCTCGACGGCAACCGCCGCTGGGCCCGCGACGCCGGTCTGGTCGACG
Organism: Pseudonocardia abyssalis; assembly: GCF_019263705.2. Lineage (NCBI taxonomy): Bacteria > Bacillati > Actinomycetota > Actinomycetes > Pseudonocardiales > Pseudonocardiaceae > Pseudonocardia > Pseudonocardia abyssalis. The sequence goes on along the minus strand of NZ_JADQDK010000001.1, from coordinate 4,167,472 downwards.
TCAACGACGGGCACCGGGTCGGCGCGGCGAAGATCGCGGATCTCCTCGGCTGGTGCGAGGAGGCGCAGGTCGAGGTCGTGACCCTGTTCCTGCTCTCCACCGACAACCTCTCCCGGCCTCCCGCGGAGCTCGCTCCGCTGCTGGAGATCATCGCCGACGTCGTCGACGAGCTGAGCGGTCCGGCCGCCCGGTGGCGGCTGCGGGTCGTCGGGGCCCTGGACCTGCTGCCCGGCGAGATCTCGGCCCGCCTCGCGAACGCCGCGGCCCGCACCACCGGCCGTCCGGGGCTGGAGCTCAACGTGGCGGTCTGCTACGGCGGGCGCCAGGAGATCGCCGACGCGGTGCGCAAGCTGCTGCTGCAGCACGCCGAGTCGGGCACGTCGATCGAGGAGCTCGCCGAGGTGCTCGACGTCGACCACATCGCGGCGCACCTCTACACGTCCGGCCAGCCCGACCCCGACCTGGTCATCCGCACGTCCGGGGAGCAGCGGCTCTCCGGCTTCCTGCTGTGGCAGTCCGCGAACTCGGAGTTCTGGTTCTGCGAGGCGTACTGGCCGGAGTTCCGGAAGGTCGACTTCCTCCGGGCACTGCGCGACTACGCCGCCCGGCACCGCCGCTTCGGTTCCTGAAGGACGCACGACGGCACCCCGGAACGGCGGCGGCGCCGGACCCCCGAAGGGATCCGGCGCCGCCGGTACCGCTGTGGCTGCTGTCAGCCGATGTTCTGGACGATCTCGCCGCCGGAGGAGTTCTCCTGCGAGCACTCGCGCACGTCGCCGGCGCCACCCTCGTCGCTGGCCTCGGCCTCGCCCAGGATGCCCAGGGCGCCGGTCAGGTCGGCCTGCACGTCGGAGACCTGGACACCCAGGACGTTGACCGGGACGTCGTTGTTGCACGCCTGCACGGGGACGTTGGCCTCGTTGTCGGCCACGTTCACGAGGCCGTTGGTCTCGCTGTCGTCCTCGACGGAGTTGACCGCGGTGTTGCCGTCGTGGTCCCAGTCACCGTGGTCGCTCGCGAACGCGAGGGGGCTCACGGCGAGCAGGCCCGCAGCGGCGGCGGCCACGATGATTCCAGCCTTCTTCAGCACAGTTATCTCCAGTTTGTGATCCGGAACCGACCGAGGTCGAGTCCATTCAGAGTCAGCGTCCGACCGGGGAGCCCGCGCTGACTGAGGAAAACGTACCGCTCTTATTCCGACGATCCAAGCCGCGTCATCACATCGTGCGTAGCACGGTGTTTCAGATATAGATACGCCCCCTTTCGGGGGTTGTTCTCCGCGGTTTCGCGGCGGATCTCCGCACGCTGGGTCACGGCTGGACCCGGTCGGGGAACCAGCGGACACACGACAGCGGCGCCGGACCCCCGAAGGGGTCCGGCGCCGCCGGCGACACTGGCTGCTATCAGCCGATGTTCTGGATGATCTCGCCACCCGAGGAGTTCTCCTGCGAGCACGCGCGCACGTCGCCCGCGCCGCCGTCGTCGTCGGCGTCGGCCGCGCCGGCCAGGCCGAGCGCGCCGGTCAGGTCGGCCTGCACGTCGGAGACCTGGACACCCAGGACGTTGACCGGGACGTCGTTGTTGCACGCCTGGACCGGAACGTTGACCTCGTTGCCGGTCACGTTCACGAGGCCGTTGGTCTCGCTGTCGTCCTCGACCGAGTTGACGGCGTGGTTCCCGCCATCGTGGTCGTAGTCGTGGCCCTTGTCGCCCGCGAAGGCGAGCGGGCTGACCGCGAGCAGGCCCGCAGCAGCGGCGGCCACGATGATTCCAGCCTTCTTCAGCACAGTTATCTCCAGTTTGTGATCCGGAACCGACCGCAGCCGGTTCCATTCAGAGTCAGCGTCCGACCGGGGAGCCCGCGCTGACTGAGGAAAAGGTAGCGCCCGTCCGGGCGGGTAACAAACGGCGTAACCCCATCGGGTGCGGCAATCACTACGGGAATGGATACGCCCCATTTCGGGGACGTCCGGGGTGTCGGGACGCGACCGTAAAGAGTGATCAACCGGACGGTGTGTAGTTGTGGATCACCCGATGGCGGACGTAACTTTTCCCGTTCCCACGCGGAGTCATCTGCGGGCCGGATCGCCCCGGGGGCGCTGCTCCGTCCGGGCGCGTAGGTTGCCCGGATGCCGGTCGACGAGGCGGTGCGTGACTATCTGTCACTGGCCGTGGCGCTCGACCACCTCCGGCCGGGAACGATCAGTGTTCGTGCGGGTGACGGGCCGACCCCGCCCGGGCCGGTCCGGTCGCCCGGGGCGCTCGTGCGGGCGGCGGGGGAGCTGACGGTGCGGCTGCCGGGCCTGGGTCTGGAGCCCCGCCGGGAGCGGTTCCTGGCCGCCCAGCTCGTCGCGCTGGAGTCGGCGGCCCGTCGCCTCGCCGGGCAGGGGGTGCCCTACGCCGCCGCACTCCGGGCCGCGGCCGACGGGCCCGTGGGCGCCGGGGACGAGGACGGCTACCGCGCGGCCCACCGCGACCTCGACGCCCTGCTCCCCGGTTCCGGCGACCTCGCGACGCGGCTCGCCGAGCACCGTCGCCGCGACGAGGTGCCCGTCGACCTGCTCCCGGCCGCTGTCGACGCGCTGGCCGATGCCCTGCGGGAGCGGGCGCGCGACGCCGGTCTGGTGGACGGGGCGGAGAAGGTCGCGTTCGAGGTCGTCGGTGACGCGTCGTGGAGCGCGTTGCACCAGCGCTCGGGGCCCGGGAGTTCTCGGGTGCTGGTCAACGCCGGGGTCCGGCCGCGCCGGGCCGGGCTCGCGCGGCTGCTCGCCCACGAGGCGTACCCGGGCCACCATGTCGAGCAGTGGCGCCGGGAGACCGTCCTGGTGGGGGAGCGCGGATGGGCGGAGCACCGGCTCGTCGTCCTCGGCACCCCGCAGGCGCTGCTGGCCGAGGGTGCGGCCGAGAACGGGCTGTACGCCCTCGTCGGGTCCGGGTGGGGGCGCTGGGCGTCGGAGGTGCTGTCGTCGGTCGGTCTGGGGTTCGACGGCGAGCACGCCGAGCGGGTGGGGGCCGCCGTGGCCCGCCTGGCCGGGGTCCGTCTCGACGCGGCCCTGCTGTGGCACGGCGGACGGGGCCGGTCGGGAGACGCCGAGGCACACCTGCGGCGCTGGCTGCTCCTCGACGACCGCGGTGCGCGCCGGGTCCTGCGCTTCGTCGCCGATCCGCGCTGGCGCGACCACGTCGTCACCTACGTCGTGGGCGGCCCGCTCGTCCGCCGGTGGCTGGACCTCCCCGGCGCGACCCCGGCGCGGCAGTTGCGCACGCTCCACGACGAACCGTGGACCCCGTCCGGTCTCCGTGAGGAACTGCGCCGGACGGGGTGAGTTCCGCGACAGGCGGTAGGCGTCAAGCGACCAGCGGTAGGCCGTTCTGTTAATTCTCGGAGCGACTTGCCGGCCACTCACCGAGTTGCTGTTGACCGCACGGGGGTGACCGCCGGTAGCGTTCGTGGTGGCGGTACGTACCCGATGCGCACCGCCCGGGGAGGCCCTGGTCCGTGGTTCTTGCACCGGAGGGGGCCGGCACCCGGCCCTTGCGGGCGTGCGCGGCACCGCCGTGCACGGCCAGACCAGGGCCGGCCGGCCCACCGATATGTGGGCGCGGTGCCGCGCCCACGAGGGAGCATCCGTGACCGATCGTGCTGTCGCCCCTGTTTCGGCAGAGACCATCGTTACCGGCACTCGCTGCTACGTGCTCGACACCTCCGTCCTGCTGTCCGACCCGTGGTCGCTGACCCGGTTCGACGAGCACGAGGTCGTCCTGCCGCTGGTGGTCATCTCCGAGTTGGAGGGCAAGCGGCACCACCCCGAGCTGGGGTGGTTCGCCCGCACGGCGTTGCGCACGCTCGACGAGCTGCGCATCGAACACGGCCGCCTGGACGTCCCGATCCCCATCGGTGACGCGGGCGGAACGCTGCACGTCGAGCTCAACCACACCGACCCGGAGGTGCTCCCCGCGGGCTTCCGCACGGACTCGAACGACTCCCGCATCCTGGCGTGCGCGCTCAACCTCGCGGCCGAGCGCAAGCTCGACGGCCGGGGCGACGTCGTGCTGGTCACGAAGGACGTCCCGCTGCGGGTCAAGGCCGGTGCCGTCGGGCTGCAGGCCGACGAGTACCACGCCCTGGACGTGACGCCGTCCGGCTGGACCGGCATGGCCGACGTCGAGGTCACCCCCGGTGACGTCGACGCGCTGTTCAAGGACGGCTCGATCGACCACGACGTCGCCCGCGACCTGCCGGTCAACACCGGGATTCGACTGCTCGGCGGCGGGTCGGCGGCACTGGGTCGGGTCACGGCCGACAAGCGGGTGCGGCTGGTCCGCGGCGACCGCGAGGCGTTCGGCCTGCACGGGCGCTCCGCGGAGCAGCGCGTGGCACTGGACCTGTTGATGGATCCCGACGTCGGGATCGTCTCCCTCGGTGGACGGGCGGGCACGGGCAAGTCGGCACTGGCGCTGTGCGCCGGCCTGGAGGCGGTGCTCGAGCGCCAGCAGCACCGCAAGGTCGTGGTGTTCCGGCCCCTGTACGCCGTCGGCGGGCAGGAGCTCGGGTACCTGCCGGGCAGCGAGAACGAGAAGATGGCGCCCTGGGCACAGGCCGTCTTCGACACCCTCGGTGCGCTGGTCAGCGACTCGACGATGCAGGAGATCATCGCCCGCGGGCTGATCGAGGTGCTCCCGCTCACGCACATCCGCGGGCGGTCGCTGCACGACTCGTTCGTCATCGTCGACGAGGCGCAGTCGCTGGAGCGCAACGTGCTCCTGACCGTGCTCTCCCGGCTCGGCACGGCGAGCCGCGTGGTGCTCACGCACGACGTCGCCCAGCGCGACAACCTGCGCGTGGGACGCCACGACGGCATCCAGGCGGTGATCGAGAAGCTGAAGGGGCACCCGCTGTTCGCCCACGTCACGCTCACCCGCAGCGAGCGCAGCCCGATCGCGGCGCTGGTGACCGAGATGCTGGAGGGACCGCAGGCCTGACCGGTCGTGCGCGGAGACCGTGGCTCCGGCCAGGTCTCCGCGCACGGGCTCAGGCGGCGCGGAACTCCGCCGGACGCTCCGGCGATGCCTCGGCGAGGGCCTGGCGGGTTCACTCCGCGTCGTGGTCCTTGCCGTAGACGGCGGTGCCGGGCTGCTGGCGCCGCGACGGGGCGAGGGTCCCGGCGTCGACGGGATCGAACCCGAGCTGGTCGACCAGGTCGAGGGGGATCTGCTTCGCCTGCCCGTCCGCCCCGGCCACCGGCAGCGCGATCCGGCCCTCGGTGCCGGCGGGTGGGCCGCCGATGTGGCCCGCATCGATGATCATGCCCGCGCCGACGCCGGCCGCCGGACGCCATTCCCTCGGCCCGCCCACGCGGAAGTCGGGACGGGGCTGCACCGCGGTCGTGTGGGGGAGATCGTCGCCATGACCCGTCGCGCTACAGGCCGTGCGGCGTGCCCTCCGTGAAGCCCGCGGTGGTCTGCACGCCGATCACCGCGCGTTCGTGCAGCTCGGCGAGGGTGCGGGCGCCCGCGTAGGTCGCCGCGCTGCGGACGCCGGAGCAGATGCCGTCGAGGACGTCCTCCACGCCGGGGCGCTGGGGGTCCAGGAGCTGGCGCGAGCTCGAGATGCCCTCCTCGAACAGGCCCTTGAGCGCGCGCTCGTACCCGCCGTCGCCGCGGGTGCGTGCGCTGACCGCCCGCTTGCTCGCCATCCCGAACGACTCCTTGTACGCGCGGCCGTTCTCGTCACGCAGCAGGTCGCCGGGCGACTCGTAGGTACCCGCCAGCCAGGACCCGATCATCACCGCCGACGCACCGGCGGCGACCGCGAGTGCGACGTCGCGGGGGTGCCGGACGCCGCCGTCGGCCCAGATGTGCACGCCGTGCTCGCGGCCGGCCGCCGCGCACTCCAGCACCGCGGAGAACTGCGGGCGCCCGACGCCGGTCATCATCCGCGTGGTGCACATCGCGCCCGGTCCGACGCCGACCTTGACGACGTCGGCCCCGGCCTCGGCGAGATCGCGGACGCCGGACGCGGTGACGACGTTCCCGGCCACCACCGGCACCGGCGCGTCGCCCACGGCGGCCCGGACGGCGCGCAGCGCGTCGAGCATCTTGTCCTGGTGCCCGTGCGCGGTGTCGACGACGAGCACGTCGACCCCCGCGTCGAGCAGCGCCTTCGCCTTGACGGCCACGTCGCCGTTGATCCCGACCGCCGCCGCGGTACGCAGCCGCCCGGCCGCGTCCAGCGTCGGGGTGTAGACCTCCGCGCGCAGCGCGCCGAGCGGGGTGAGCAGTCCGGCGAGCCGGCCGTCGCCGTCGACGCCGAGCACCACGCGGCGCCCGGACTCGAACACCTCGCGCGGCGCGGTGGGCAGCGGCACGACGAGCGGGCCCGGGTCGAGGACGTCGGCGAGGCGGGTGAAGCGGTCGACGCCGGTGCACGCGTCCTCGTCGACGGTGCCGACCGGGCGCCCGGCTTCGTCGACGACCACGACGGTGCCGTGCGCGCGCTTGGGCAGCAGGTTGAGCGCGTCGGCGACGGCGTCGCCGGGGGTGAGGACGAGCGGGGTGTCCCAGACGGGGTGCCGCGACTTGATCCAGGCGACGATCCCCGCGACGGCCTCCGGGGCCACGTCCTGCGGGAGCACCGTGAGCCCGCCGCGGCGGGCCAGCGTCTCGGCCATCCGGCGGCCCGCGACCGCGGTCATGTTCGCCGCGACTATCGGCACCGTCGCACCCGTCCCGTCGGCCGTCGTGAGGTCGACGTCGAAGCGGGAGGTGACCGAGGACCGTCCCGGGACGAGGAAGACGTCGTCGTAGGTGAGGTCCTGGTGAGGGGTCTGACCGTCGAGGAAGCGCACGGTGACAGGACTCTACGCCGGTCAGCCGACCTCGGCGGCCAGCCCGACGGCCTCCTCGTAGATCACGCCGTAGTCCTCGACGTCGTCGGTGGCGTACCGGACCGCGAGCACCGGCACACCGTCGATCGCCCACTCCACGACGTACTCGCCGCCGGAGTCGCGGCAACCCAGCACCCCCCGGTCGAACCGCTGGAGGTGGTAGGTGTCGGTGTCGGGCCGGACGTCGCACGGCGTGCCCGGCTCGATCGTGCCGCCGTTGTTGTCGCGCACCGTCGTGGCGGCATCCGCGGCGGAGGGGTAGAGCTCGAAGCTCCAGTCGCTGCAGGCGGCCGTCGCGAGCACCGGCGGAGTGTCGTTGGGCAGGGCGCCGTCGGGGCAGGTGGCGAGCAGGGGCTCGCTGAGGTGGCCGGTGAGCTCGGCGAGGGGGTCGTCGAGCTGCGGTTCCTCGACGGCCGGCTCCGCGGTGGCCGTGGCGCCGGCAGCGGAGGGGGAGTCGGAGTTCGCGGACGACACCGCCCAGGTGACCCCCACCGCGACCGCGACGACGACGACCGCGGCCAGCGCGACGAGCAGCACCCGCCGCCCACCCGACGCCGGCTGCGCGGTCGGGCCCGCGGCCGGACCGCCCGGCGGTGGCGGTGCGGCCGCGCCGAGTGCGGTGGGGGCGTCCCGGTCGACCCGGGTGGGCGCCGCGCGGCGCGGGTCGTGCGGGGGCCCGTCCACCCGGGTCGGTGGGGCGGGGGGAGCGGAGTACCCGGGGGGAGCGGTGGTGCGGGGCGGGATCGCCGCGGTCGGCCCGGTCGGATCGGACCGGTGCTGTGCAGGGGGGTGCGGGAACACCGCGGTGCCCGGGACCGTCGGGCCGGCGGCCAGCGCGGCGCGGGCCCGGGCGGCGACCTCCCCCGCGGTGGGCACGCGGTCGGCGGGGTCCTTGGCGAGCGCGCCCGCGACCACCGCGTCGAGCCCGGCGGGGACGCCGGGCCGCACCTGTGACGGCAGGGGCGGAGGCGTGTGGGCGTGCGCCCACATCAGTGCGGGCCCGGTCCCGGCGAACGGGCGGGCGCCGGTGAGCATCTCGTGCAGCACGCAGCCCAGCGCGTAGACGTCGACGCGGCGGTCGCCGCCGTCGCCCAGGAACCGCTCGGGTGCCATGTACTCCAGCGTGCCGATCGCGGTGCCGGTGGCGGTGAGCCGGTCCCCGGTGGTCTCTGCGCTCCCGACGATCCCGAAGTCGACCAGGTAGGCGTAGTCGTCGTCCGGGAGGCCGTCGCTGAGCAGGATGTTCGACGGCTTGACGTCGCGGTGCACCAGCCCGTCGGCGTGCGCGGCGTCCAGGGCGCGCGCGACCTGGCCGATGATCCGCACCGCGCGCTCCGGGGACAGCGGGCCGGAGCGGGCGAGGACGGTGCCCAGGTCGGTGCCCTCGACGAGCCGCATGTCGATGTAGAGGCGGCCGTCGATCTCGCCGAAGTCGTGGATCGGGATGACGTGGCCCTCGCGCAGTCGCGCGACGAGCTGGGACTCGCGGCGGAACCGCTCCCGGAAGTCGTGGTCCTGCCCGAGCCCGGGGAGCAGCCGCTTGAGCGCGACCGTGCGTCCGCGGACCGTGTCGTGGGCGCGGTGGACCTCGCCCATGCCGCCGCGGCCCAGTAGTTCCTCGAGCCGGTAGGGGCCGAACATCTCCTGCGCCATGGTGCTCCGCCTCGCGGTGTCGGGGGCAGGCGAAGTCTGGCCGTTGCGCGGGCACCGGGCAAACATCGATCCGGTCTCAGGCCAGCAGGGCGCGCACCGCGTCGATCGTGTCGGCCTCGCCGGGCGTCTTGTCCGGGCGGTAGCGCAGGACGCGGGCGAAGCGCAGCGCGACACCGCCGGGGTAGCGGGTGCTGCGCTGCGCGCCGTCGAGGGCGATCTCGACGACGATCTCCGGGCGGAGCAGCACGGCGTGGTCGGACTCGGAGCGCGCCAGGCCGGGGAACGTGGCCGTCTGCCACGCCAGCAGCTCGTCGGTCATGCCCTTGAACGTCTTGCCGACCATGATCGGCTCGCCGCCGTCGGGGTCGCGGGCGCCGAGGTGGATGTTCGACAGCGATCCCGTCCGCCGTCCGTACCCCCACTCCGCACCGAGCACGACGAGATCGAGGGTGTGCGCCGGCTTGACCTTCTGCCACGCCTTCCCCCGCCGCCCCGCCAGGTACGGCGCGTCCAGCGACTTGACGACGACGCCCTCGTGCCCGGCCGACAGCGCGGCGTCGAGCACCTCGGCGGCCCGCTCCGGGGTGGGGCGGCGGACGCCGGGCATCCGCAGCGACTCGTCGACCAGGCCGGCGAGTGCGTCGAGGCGGACGTGCAGCGGCTCGTCGAGCAGGTCGGTGCCGTCGAGGTGCAGGAGGTCGAAGAAGAACGGGCTGAGCAGGGACCGATCCTCCCTGGCGTCGCTGCCGAAGCGGCTCATCGTCTCCTGGAACGGGCGGGGCCGGCCGTCGTCGCGCAGCGCGAGCGTCTCGCCGTCGAGGACGACGCTGCGGCACGGCAGGCCGCGGACCAGCTCCACCAGCTCCGGGACGCCGTCGGTGATCTCGCGCAGCGTCCGCGTCCAGATCCGCACGTCGTCGCCGTCGCGGTGGACCTGGATGCGGGCGCCGTCGAGCTTGAACTCCACGACCGGGTCCGGGACGGAGTCGAGCGCGGCGTCGAGCGACGCGCCCGGGCTCGCCAGCATCGGGCGGACGGGCCGCCCGACCTGCAGCGTGACGGCGTCGAGATCGCCGCCGGTGAGCGCGACGGCCGCGGTCTCGGGCAGCCGCCCCGACAGCATGAACGCGCGGCGCACGGACGCCGCGGGCACCTCGGAGGCGGCCGCGACCGCCTCCAGCATCACGCCTTCCAGTGCGCCCTGGCGCAGCTCACCGGTGAGCAGCCGGCGCAGGAACGCCTGCTCGTCGGCGGTGGCGGCGCCGAACAGCTCGCCGAGCAGGGCCGCGCGACGGGCGGTGGAGCCGGGGCCGGAGGTGGCGGCGAGCGCGTCGAGCAGGGCGTCGACGGCCGTGACCGCCAGCGTGGGGGCCGTCGCAGGCGGGTGGTCGAGGGCGGAGAGGGTGCGCCAGCCCGCGCCGAGCCGGCCCTGGAGTGGCTCGCCGGTGAGCCACGCCGTGGCCGCCTGCACCTCGTCGGGGGCGGCGGCGCGCAGCAGCCCGGCGAGCGCGGTGGCCTTCGCGGTGCGCGAGCGTGTCGCGCCCACGGCGGCGGAGACGGCGACGACCTCGGCCAGCAGCACGGGCCCCATCCTGCCCCGCCCGGCCCGACCCGGCTCAGCCCATCGTCTTCTGGCCGTCGATGGCCTCGCGCAGGATGTCGGCGTGGCCCGCGTGCTGGGCGGTCTCGCCGACGATGTGGACGAACACCCGCCGGGCCGAGCGGGTGGCGCCCTCCGGGAACCAGGGGGCCGCGGGCAGCGGGTGGGCGACATCGAGGCTGGGCAGGCTCTCCACCAGCGCGTCGGTGTGCTTCGCGATCTCCGCGTACTCGGCGAGCACGCCGGCGAGCGTCTCGTCCTCACGCAGGGTGAAGCTGTCGGCCTGCTCGGCCCAGCTGTCCTCGGTGGCCTCCAGCGCCGACGTGCCCTGCTCGATGAAGTCGGTCCAGCCCTTCTCGGTCAATGCCACGTGCTTGATCAACCCGCCGAGCGTCAGCTCGCTGACGGTGCTGCGCTGCCGGGCCTGCTCGTCGGTGAGGCCCTGCACCGTGAACAGCAGGAAGCCGCGCTGGGCGGCGAGGGAGTCGAGGATGTCGGCGCGCTCGGTGTTCGTCATGAGGAGAACTCTAGGAGGACCAGCGGCCAGTTCCTGACCGCAATGCCGCGATACTCGGAACATGGCCAACACGAGTTCCCGGACGCTGCGGCTGCTCTCGCTGCTGCAGACCCACCGGCACTGGCCCGGGCCCGACCTCGCGGAGCGGCTCGGGGTCTCGCCGCGCACCCTGCGCCGCGACGTCGACCGGCTGCGCGAGCTGGGCTACCCGGTCGAGGCGAGTCGCGGGGTCGACGGCGGCTACCAGCTCGCCGCGGGGGCCGCGCTGCCGCCGCTCGTCGTCGACGACGAGGAGGCCGTGGCGCTCGCCGTCGGCATGCAGGCCGCGACACAGGGCTCGGTGGCCGGGATCGAGGAGTCGGCGGTGCGCGCGCTGACCAAGGTCGTGCAGGTCATGCCGCCCCGGCTGCGCCGGCGGGTCGACGCGCTGCGGGCGGTCACCGTGCCGCTGGAGTGGGGTGCGCGCGCGGCGCCCGTCGTCGACCCGGCGGTGCTGATCGGCGTCGCCCAGGCCTGCCGCGACACCGAGCGGCTGGAGTTCTCCTACGCCGCGCCGGGTCGGGAACCGATGGCCCGCCACGTCGAGCCGCACCGGCTGGTGCCGCTGGGCCGGCGCTGGTACCTCGTGGCCTACGACCTGCACCGCCACGACTGGCGCAGCTTCCGCCTCGACCGCCTCACCGCGCCACGGACGACGGGTGCCCGGTTCCGCACCCGCGACCTGCCCGGGGCCGACGCGGCCGCGTTCGTCCGGGCCGGGCTGGAGACGGCGCAGCAGCCCGCCCGGTTCTCGGTCGAGGTGCTCGTGCACGCCCCGGCCGACCGGGTGCGCGAGCGGCTGGCGAGGTGGGCCGAGATCGAGGAGGTCGACGCCACGAGCTGCGTGCTGCGGATGACCACCGACTCCCTCGACTGGCCCGCGATGGGGCTGGGGGCGGTGGGGGCGGAGTTCGAGGTGCGGTCCCCGCCCGAGCTGGCCGACCTGCTGCGCGAGTGGGGGGAGCGGTTCCGCCGGGCGGCGGGGTGATCGGCGCCGGCCGCACGCCGCGGCCCTCGGCAGGGCGCCTCCGTGCGGCTGATCCCGATCATGTCGGGTCCGGCCGCTCGGTGGTCGGTCCTGGCCGCACGCTATGGCCCTCGGCGGGGCGCTCCGGTGCGGCTGGTCGCGATCATGGACGGACCGGGGCCACCGCCGTCGGCTCGCCGATGCCGGGCAGGCCGGCGCGGCTGACGACGTCGACGGTCAGCTCGCCCACCCCGGTGGTCACGACGAGGCGGGTCACCGGGCCGAGGAACGTGGTCGTCAGGACGGTGCCGGGCAGGCCGTCGTCGCCGACCGTCAGCTCCTCCGGTCGCATCGCCCGCTCCGGGGCGCCCGGGGTGATCACGCCGTCGGCCAGCGGCACCGCGTTCATGATCCCCACGAACTCGGCGACGAACGGCGTCGACGGGGTGGAGTAGACCTCCTGCGGCGTGCCCACCTGCTCCAGCCGGCCCGCGTTGAGCACCGCCACCCGGTCGGCGACGGCGAGCGCCTCGGCCTGGTCGTGCGTGACGAACAGCGTGGTGATGCCCTCCGCGAGCTGCAGCCTGCGGATCTCCTCGCGCAGCTGGACGCGGACGCGGGCGTCGAGCGCGGAGAGCGGTTCGTCGAGCAGCAGGACGGCGGGGGAGACGGCCAGGGCCCGCGCGAGCGCGACCCGCTGCTGCTGCCCGCCGGAGAGCTGGTGCGGGTAGGAGTCACCGCGGGACCCGAGCCCGACGAGCTCCAGCAGTTCCCCGGCCCGCGCCCGGCGCTTCGCGGGGGCCACGCGGCGCACCCGCAGCCCGAACGCGACGTTCTCCGCCGCGGTCATCGTCGGGAACAGCGAGTACGCCTGGAACACCATGCCGGTGTCGCGCTTCGCGGCCGGGACGCCGATGACGTCCGTGCCGCCCACCAGGATCGAGCCGGACGTCGGCTCGTCGAACCCGGCGAGCAGGCGCAGCGCGGTGGTCTTGCCGCAGCCCGACGGGCCGAGCAGCGCCAGCAGCTCGCCCGGCGCCAGCGTCAGGTCGAGCCCGTCGAGGGCGTGCGTCGCCCCGTAGCTGCGCCGCACGCCGCGGAACTCGACGGTCGTACCGGTCATCGAGCACTCCTACGGGCGTTTCCGGCGAAGGACACCGCGAGCAGCAGCACCCAGGTGAGGACGAGGCTGGCCAGCGTCAGTGCGACGGCGACGCCGGCCTGGCTGCGCCCGACCTCGACGATCGCCACGGGGAACGTGTCGCCGTAGAGCAGGAGCCGGGCGATGACGATCTCGCCCAGCACGAGCGCGAGCGTGAGGAACGCGGCTCCGAGCACCGCGCTGCGGATCGCGGGCAGCACCACCCGCAGCAGCGTGACGGGCAGCGACGCCCCGAGGTTGCGAGCCGCCTCCACCAGCGTGCGCAGCGGGATCGCGGCGAGCCCGTTGTCGACCGAGCGGTAGGCGAACGGCAGCGCGAGCACCACGTAGAACGGGGTGAGTGCGGTGAACGACGACGCGAACAGCGTGCGGAACACCGGCCCGTCCAGGTTGGCCTGCACGAAGGCGATGCCCGCCGCCATGACGACGGGCGGCACGACGATCGGCAGGATCGTCGCGCTCTCCAGCAGCGCCGCGGCGGCCGGGAAGCGCAGCCGCACCCACACCGCCGTCGGGACGACGAGCAGCAGCACCAGCACCGCGGTGACGACGGCGATCTGCAGCGACACCAGCAGCGCCGACAGCAGCACCTCGTCGGAGGCGATCGTCAGGTAGTTGGCGACGCCGTACCCGCCGCCGGGGACGCGCAGGCTGAACTCCGCGGCGGAGAGCAGCGGCACCAGGAAGTAGACGAGCGCGAGGCCGAGGACCACGACCCGCCAGCGGCGCCGTCTCATCGCGCCTGCCAGCGCGACGCCCTGCGCTGCAGGAGTACGTAGCCGACCATCACGACGGCGATGACGAGCACCATGTCGAGCCCGAGCGCGAGGCCGACGTTCTGCGCCCCGGCGAGCACGTTGCCCGAGAGCGCCGACGCGATCGCGGTGGGCAGCAGCGGGATCGAGCCGCTGGTCAGGGCGAGCGCGGTGGCGTACGCGGCGAACGCGTTGCCGAACAGCACGAGCGCGGCCCCGCCGAGCGCGGGCGCGAGCACGGGCAGCGCGATCCGCCGCCAGTACGTCCACGCCGACGCGCCGAGGTTCTCCGCGGCCTCCCGCCACTGCGGCAGCAGGCCCTCCAGCGCCGGGGTGATCAGGATGACCATGAGCGGGATCTGGAAGTAGACGTAGGTCAGCGCGAGGCCGGTGAGCGAGTCGATGCGGAACCCGGACGCGTAGAGGTCGACGCCGGCCGCCCGCAGGAACTGTGTCGCGAGCCCCGTCTGGCCGAGCGCGGCGATGAACGCGAACGCCAGCGGCACGCCGCCGAAGTAGGCGAGCACGCCCGACGCCGTCGAGACGATCCGGCGCAGTACCGGTTCCCCGCCCGCCCTGGTCGGCCTGCTCGTCAGCACCGCCTGGGCCAGGAACGCGCCCGCGACCGCGCCCACGAGCGCCGTGCCCGCCGACAGCACGATGCTGGAGGTGAACGCCGCCCGGTACTGCGGCTGCGTCACCGAGGCGATCACGTTGTCGAGCGTCGGGAGCCCGTCGGGGTCCGAGAGCGCGCCGCTGACCACGAAGTACAGCGGGCCGCCGAGGAAGACCAGCAGGTAGGCGACGAAGGGCACCAGGCCCAGCGCGGCCCGCCAGGACCGCTCCGACCGCACCGCCTCGCGGGGCGCGGCCGGAGCTTCCAGGAGGGTCATCTCAGGAGGTCGCCGCGGCCCAGCCCTGGGCCACCACCGCGTTCGCGGCGTCGGTCTGCTCCTGCGTCGGGAAGGCCGGCTCCCCGGCGACCGGCGGCAGCACGGCGACCAGTGCGGCGTCGGCCGTGCCCGCCTCCGTCATCGCGGTCAGGCGCGCCGGGCGGGCCTTGCCGGCCAGCCACAGGTTCTGGCCCACGTCGGAGTAGAGGAACTCCTGCCACAGCCGCGCGGCGGCGGGGTGCGGGGCGTTCTTGTTGATCGCCTGCGCGTAGTACTGCGCGAACAGCCCGTCCGACGGGACGGCGACCTGCCACTCGAACGACGCCGCGACCTTGTCGGCCTGCGTGAGGTTCAGGTAGTCCCAGTCGAGGACGATCGGGGTCTGGCCGCTCTCGATCGTGGCCGGCGTCGGGTCGACGAGGAGCAGGTTGCCGCTGTCGGCGAGCTGCCCGAAGAAGGTCAGTCCAGGGGTGATGTCGTCGAGCGAGCCGCCTCCTGCCAGCGCCGCCGCCCACACGCCCGCGAACGCCGACGCCGACGACGTCGGGTCGCCGTTGAGCGCGACCTGCCCGGCGTACTCGGGCTTGGTCAGGTCGGCGAAGGTCTGCGGGCAGGTCGCGACGAGGCCGGCGTTGCAGCCGATCGACACGAAACCGCCGTAGTCGTTGACCCACGCCCCGTCGGCGGCCTTGTTGCCCTCGGGGATCGAGTCCCAGGTCTGCACCTGGTAGGGCGCGAACAGGTCGACGTTGGAGTTGGCGAAGGACTGGCCGAGGTCGAGGACGTCGGGCGCGCGGTCCTGCGTGCCGAGCTGCTGCACCGCGTTGATCTCGTCCTGGCTGGAGCCCTCGGGGTTGGCGGACTCGACGGTGATCCCGTAGGTCTCCTCGAACGTGGAGATCATCTCGCCGTAGTTGGCCCAGTCCGGCGGCAGCGCGATGACGTTGAGCGTGCCCTCCGCCTGCGCGGCCGCGACGAGTGCGTCGAAGCCACCGCCCGCCTCGGCGGAGGTGGCGGTGGACCAGTCGGTGCCGTCGGCGGCCGGGGCCGCGCCGGAACCACCGGAGCTGACGCAGCCGCTCACAGCCAGGGTGGCGCCGATGGCGGCCACGGCGAACAGGCGTTGCATCACGGTCATCTCGAGACTCCTTCGAGGGTGCCGGCGAAGTCCGGACCGGCGCAGCATCCAGTGGGTAGGTGACCGTAGCGCGACGATCACCCGTCCCGGGAGCGTCCTGCTGCCGTCCGGCCCGTTTCGACGTCAGAACGTGACGACCCGCGTGCCCGCCACGCGGTCGTGCAGGGCCCGCTGGCGGGGGTCCCGCAGGGCCGTCACCACGCTGACGACCGGGACGGCCAGCGACAGTGCGTACGTCGTCCAGGTGACGACGGGGTCGTCCGCCCCGAGGATCAGCCGCGCGACGGCGATGTGCGCGAGCTGCCACGGAGCGATCTTCACCGCGGCGCGCACGACGCTGCGGCCCACCGACGGCCGGGCCCCGTCCGGCGTGACGACCCGCAGCCCGGCCCGGCGCTTGCCCCGGGCGGCCCAGCGCACCCCAGCGTCGCCCGCGGCGAGGAAGGCCGCGACCGGCAGCACGGTGGACGCGAGGACCGTGAGGTCGGTGGCGGGCAGCGACGGCGGCCCGGCCGGTGGCGCGATCGCCCGGACGGCGACCCCGAGGAGCGTGAGCAGCGCGAACCAGGCCGCGACGAACAGCAGGTCGTCCAGCGACGCCCGCACCCGCCGCCCGACCGGTGCGGGGGCGAGGTGGGTGGTGGGCACGGACCGACGGTAGGGCGCGGGAGCGCCGCGTGGCCATTGACGGATGTCACCGGTCAGGCCGCCGACGTGCCGCCGGTGGCCTCGGAGAGCAGGTCGGTGACGCGGACGACGCCCGTGCAGGTGCCGTGGCCGTCGACCAGCACGAGGTCGTCGTAGCTGCGGGTGCGGTCGCCGTCGAGGCAGGCCGTCACCGCGGTGTGCAGGTCGGCGGCGGCCGGGTGCGTGCGCGGGGGCTCGGCGAGCGAGGTGGCCGGGCGGTTGGCGTACAGGGCGCGGCCGAAGGGCCCGGAGATCGCGAGCAGGAACCGGTTGCGGTCGAGGAAGCCGGTGGGGCGCCGGTGCGGGTCGAGCAGCACGACGCTGCCGGCCTGCGGATGGTCGGCGAACGCCTGCCGGACGCTCTCCGCCGTGGCCTGCTCGGGCAGGCTCACCGCCGCCTGCGCCAGGTCCGCGAGAGCCGTGCGAACGGGCTGGCGCACCGCCCGCGGGACGGGCGACGGTGGCCGCACCGCACGGGGCAGGAGGTCGGGGGCCAGCAGGACCCCCGCCGTCGACGGGCGGCGCTGCGGCGCGGCGAGCAGCGGCCCCTGACCCCACGGGATGCCGTGGTCGCGCACCGCGGCGAGCTGGTCGGCGGTGCCGATCCCGGACGCGCAGACCCGCACCCCGACAGCTCTGGCCACGTCGCACAGGGCGGTGACGACGGTCCGGGCCCGCGGGTCGGCGGGCAGGCGGGCGACGAGGTGGGCGTCGATCGTGACCAGGTCGGGCTCCAGCTCGGCGACGAGATCGAGGCCGAAACCGCGACCGACGCCGTCGAACCCGATGCCGAAGCCCTCCGCGCGCAGCTCGGCGAGCCCCGCGGCGAGCGCGTCAGGGGGAGCGGCGGACAACGCCGGGTTGATGCCGAGCAGCATCGGCGGCGTCGGGAGTCCCGTGTCGCGCCGCTGCAGCGACGACCGGATCTGCAGCACCCGACGCCGTGCGGCCACCACGGAGTCGGCGAGGACGTCGACGTGCAGTGGCACGGAGGCGTCGTACCCGGTGCCGTGCAGCACCGAGGCGATCGCGATCCCGGAGTCGAACTCGGCGAGCTGGCGGGTGCCCCACACGGCGTTCGCGGCGACGCGCGTCATCTGGTCGCGGGCCTGCTGCCGCACGACCTCCATCCCGACCGGGCGGCCGGTGACCAGGTTCAGCAGTGGCTCGAACGCGAACCGCCCGTGGTCACTCACCGCTCCACGAAACCACGGACGGCCCAGTCTGCGCATGAACGATGGATGAACTGCTACCTACGGTAACCGACAATCCGCCGACCGGGTCGGTCAGCGCCCGCCGCGGGCCATCGCGAGGACGTCGAGGGCCTTGTCGAGCTGCTCCGCCGTGAGCTTGCCGCTCTCGACGTGCCCGCGCTCCAGCACGACCTCGCGGATGGTGCGCTTCTCCTTCAGCGACTGCTTCGCGATCGACGCCGTCTCCTCGTAGCCGAGGTACGTGTTCAGCGGCGTCACGATCGCGGGGCTCGACTCCGCCAGCTCGCGCGTCCGCTCGACGTCGGCCGCCATCCCGTCGACGACCTTGTCGGCGAGCAGGCGGGCGGCGTTGGCGAGCAGCCGCGCCGACTCCAGGACGTTGCGCGCCATCACCGGCATCATCACGTTGAGCTGCAGGTTGCCCTGGGTGCCGGAGAACGCGACCGTCGCGTCGTTGCCGATCACCTGCGCGGCCACCATCATCGCGGCCTCGCAGATCACCGGGTTGACCTTGCCGGGCATGATCGAGCTCCCCGGCTGCAGGTCGGGCAGATGCAGCTCGGCCAGGCCGGTGCGCGGGCCGGACCCGAGCCAGCGGATGTCGTTGGCGATCTTGAACAGGCTGACGGCGGCGGTGCGCAGCGCGCCGGATGCCTCCACCAGCGCGTCGCGGGCGCCCTGGGCCTCGATGTGGTCGGGGGCCTCGGTGAGCACGTCGAGGCCGGTGGCCGCGCGCAGCTCGTCGACGACCCCGGAGCCGAAGCCCTCGGGCGCGTTGAGCCCGGTGCCGACCGCGGTGCCGCCGATCGGGAGCTGGCCCAGGCGCGGGAGTGCGTCGCGGACGCGGGCGGCGCCGTACGTGGCCTGCGTGGCCCAGCCGCCCGCCTCCTGCCCGAGCGTGATCGGCACGGCGTCCATCAGGTGGGTGCGACCGGCCGTCACGACGTCGGCCCACTCCGCGGCGCGGCGGTTCAGCGCGGCGGCGAGGTGGTCGAGCGCCGGGGCGACGTCGGTGGCCAGCGCCTCGGTCGCGGCCAGGTGGATCGTGGTCGGGAAGACGTCGTTCGACGACTGCGACGCGTTGACGTGGTCGTTCGGGTGCACCTGCACCCCGGCGCGCAGCGCCAGCGAGGCGATCACCTCGTTCGCGTTCATGTTGGAGCTGGTGCCCGAGCCGGTCTGGAACACGTCGACGGGGAACTGGTCGTCGTGCCCACCGGCGGCCACCGCGTCGGCGGCGTCGGCGATGGCGTCCGCCCGCTCGGCGTCGAGCACCCCGATCTTCTTGTTGACGCGGGCGGCCGCGCCCTTCACCAGGCCGAGCGCCCGGATCTGGGAGCGCTCCAGCCCGCGCCCGGAGATCGGGAAGTTCTCGACGGCCCGCTGGGTCTGCGCGCGCCACAAGGCGTCGGCGGGGACCCGGATCTCGCCCATGGTGTCGTGCTCGATGCGGTAACCCTCGTCGGTCATGACCTCAGTGTTCCCCGCGCCGCCGGATACTGTCGGTGCCCCCTGTCACAGTGCGGCCATGACGGCTCACGTCGCGATCCCGCGCATCACCGCGGACGGGGTGGTGTACGAGACGGATCCGGCGTTCGACCGTCGGGAGGTGGTCTCCCGGATCAACCGCGGGGTGGGCATCCGGGCCGCGGAGTCGGGGTATCGGACGGGTGGGGGTCGGCGGGAAACGGGGTGCTCTCCGACGGTCACGACTACGAGACGTGTGGTGGACGGCGCAGCGCCCCGCGGCGTCCCGAACGACGGCCCGCCCGAGCTGGCGATCGAGGTCGGCTGAGAAGTACGCAGTTCTGCGACCGCTCACCGCCGCGGCCCGGCGGGACGCTCGCCCGGTGACCACCACCCAGAACACCGCCCCGCAGGTCGTCCGCGCCTGCTGCGAGGCCTTCGGGTGCGGCGACATCCCCACCGTGCCGTCGCGGTGGCACCCGGACCTCACCTGGACCGAGCCGGCGGGTGGCCAGCACGCCGGCCGGGGCGCGAGCGCCGCGGTGGCCCGCGGCCTCGGGCTCACCGCCCGGCGGCTCACCGCCCGGCGGTTCGCCGTGCTCGGCCTGCTCGCCGACGGTCCGACGTGCGCCCGGCCGGCCGCCGTGAAGTCGGCCTACGACCCGCAGAACGTTCCACCGCAACGTCGGGACCTCAGGCGACGACCTGCACGAGGTCGCCCCGGTCGAGCGAGCCGAAGAACTCCTGCGCCGCGGTGCGGGACAGGTGGATGCAGCCGTGCGAGAGCTGGCTGAGGCTGCCCTGGTGGAACGCGATGCCGCCGTTGAAGAACACCGAGTAGGGCATCGGGGCGTCGTAGATCGAGCTGACGTGGTCGCGGCTGTGGAAGGTGACCGGGAACGTGCCGGGCGGGGTGCGGAAGCCCGCGCGCCCGCTCGTGATCGGCACCGGCCCGTAGGTGATCCCGCCGTCGTCGAGGAGCCAGGCCTGGTCGCCCGACAGGTCGACGCACGCCCGCGCGATCGACGTACAGGGCGTGCCGGGGACGTCCACCGGCGCGACGCGGACCGACGTCACCTGCTGGCGCGACTGCTGCAGCACGACGGGCGCGGCAGGGGCGGCATCAGGCACGGCGGGGGCGGCCGGTGCCGGCGCGGCCGGGGCGGTCACCGCTTCCTGCAGGCGCGCGGGGAGCAGGCCGACCGCGGCGGTGACCGCGGCCTCCGCCGTGGGGGCCGCGCCGCCCGCGGCACCGCTGAGCAGGCCCGTCAGCGCGACGACCACCACCAGCGCCAACACCCGACGGACCCGCATGGCCACCCCCGTACCTGACCGACCGTCACGGATCGATCCCCAGGCGTAGCATCCGCCCCTTCCCCACCACGATCAACCCCGATCGGGTGGACCCGGGCTCACGATTCGATCACGTGGCGGAGCAGGTCAGGGCAGGGGTGGGGCAGAGTCGAGTGCGGCGATCTGCTGCTCGGAGAGGTCGAAGTCGACGGTGGAGTACTCCCGCAGCTTCGTGAGGCGGTGGTAGCCGTCGATCATGCGGACGGTGCCCGACTTGGAGCGCATCACGATCGACTGCGTGGTGCAGCCGCCGCCGCGGTACTGGACGCCGCGCAGCAGGTCGCCGTCGGTGATGCCGGTGGCGCAGAAGAACACGTTGTCGCCGCGCACCAGCTCGTCGGCGGTCAGGACGCGGTCGAGGTCGTGGCCCGCGGCGATGGCGCGGGCGCGCTCCTGGTCGTCCTTGGGCCACAGCCGGCCCTGCATCGCGCCGCCCATGCACTTGAGCGCGGCCGCGGTGATGATCCCCTCGGGCGTGCCGCCGATGCCGTAGAGCATGTCGACGCCGGTGTTCGGGCGGGCCGCGGAGATCGCGCCGGCCACGTCGCCGTCGGTGAGGAAGTGGATGCGGGCACCGGTGCGCCGGATGTCGGCGACGAGCTGGTCGTGGCGGGGGCGGTCGAGCACGCAGACGGTGACGTCGGTGACGTCGAGGTGCTTCGCCGCGGCGACCCGGCGGATGTTCTCCGCGACGGGCGCGGTGAGGTCGATGACGTCGGCCGCCTCCGGCCCGACGGCCAGCTTCTCCATGTAGAACACGGCCGACGGGTCGAACATCGCGCCGCGCTCGGCCACCGCGAGCACCGCGACGGAGTTGGCGATGCCCTTGGCCATCAGCGTGGTGCCGTCGATCGGGTCGACCGCGACGTCGCACCACGGGCCCTCGCCGTTGCCGACCTCCTCGCCGTTGAACAGCATGGGCGCCTCGTCCTTCTCGCCCTCGCCGATCACCACGACGCCGCGCATCGACACGCTGCCGATGAGCTGGCGCATCGCGTCGACGGCCGCGCCGTCGCCGCCGTTCTTGTCGCCCCGCCCGACCCAGCGACCGGCCGCCATCGCCGCCGCCTCCGTGACGCGGACCAGCTCCATCGCGAGGTTGCGGTCGGGCGCCTCCCGGCGCCTCGGCGTGGCGTTCGCGGGGCTGGTCATCGTTGGGCCTCCTGCAGGCGGTCGGGGAGCTCCGATCCTCGCAGATCGCCCGCGGTCGTGGGGCTCCGTCGAGGTGAGACGGCGGTCGCTCACCGGGGCGGGGATGATGGTCGGCGTGACCGATCCCGCTCCCCGCAAGCCACCTCGCTCGGCGATGACGGTGCGCGACATGATCGTCGCCATCGGGGTGCTCGCGCTCATCGTCGTCGTGATCGGCGGCATGTCCCGCGGCTGCTCGTTCAGCCCGGGCGGGCCGTCGGTCGACCCGAGCGCGCTGCCCGTCGTCGACGCCCCGACCGAGCTGCGGGCCCTCGCCCCCGACGTCCCGTTCTCGCTGCGCGTGCCCGCGGTGCCGCCGGGCTGGCGCTCCAACGCCGTCGACCAGGACCGCCTCGACCCGGCGGATCCCGCGGCCGGCCGGGCCGTCCGCACCGGGTACCTGACGACGGAGGGCCGGTACCTGCGCCTCGTCCAGAGCGACGGCGCGGAGGAGGCGGTGCTCGCCTCCGAGGCCGGGGCCGTGGTCGTGCCCGCGCAGGGCGTCACGGACGTCGGGGGGCTGGAGTTCGTCGTCTACGGCGCGCCCGACGACGAACCGATCTGGATCGCCGACCTCGACGGCGTGCGCATCCTGATCACCGGCAGCGGTGCGGAGGCCGACTTCCAGGCGCTCGCCGGCGCGGTGCTGACCGGGGAGGCCCTCCCCGCGGGCACCGCCCCGGGCTGACCCGGCGCGCACCCCGAGCCGCCGCGCGCCCGCTCGACGGTGCGCGTGGCGCGGCTCGGTGCGCGCGGGGCGCGGTCAGTCGTCGGTGCGGGCGGCCAGCGCGGTCTCGACGCGCTCGCGGGCGCCCGCGAGCTGCTCCTCGCACCGGGTGGCGAGCGCCTCGCCGCGCTCCCAGAGCGCCACCGAGTCGTCCAGTGACAGCCCGCCGGCCTCCAGCGCGCGGACCACCTCGACCAGCTCGTCGCGGGCCTGCTCGTAGCCCAACGTCCCCACTGCCGCCTGCTCAGCCATCGGCCTTCACCGCTCGCTTCCGTGTCGTCCTCTTCTTCGCGGGTGCGTCGGCGGTCACCGTCGCCAGCACCGCCCCGTCGGCGACGCGGATACGTAGTCGTACGCCGTCGACCACCTCGCCCACCGACCGCAGCACCGGCGGCGGCTCGGTGGCGTCGTCGATGCGTTGCACCACCGCGT
Organism: Pseudonocardia abyssalis; assembly: GCF_019263705.2. NCBI lineage: Bacteria > Bacillati > Actinomycetota > Actinomycetes > Pseudonocardiales > Pseudonocardiaceae > Pseudonocardia > Pseudonocardia abyssalis. The sequence goes on along the minus strand of NZ_JADQDK010000001.1, from coordinate 4,144,790 downwards.
AGCCGCGGGCCAGCGTGGCGGCCGGGCCGAGCGTCGTGAGGCGGGCGCGCAGGTGCCCGATCTCGACGCGGCGCCGGTCGAGCCCGCGCTCCACCGACCCGCGGGTCGCGTCGCGCAGCCGCTCGACCTCGGTGTGCCGCGCGTCGAGGGTGCGTAGCGGGTCGGCGAGGACCGGGCGCCCGCGCAGCGCCGTCAGCAGGCGCTCCTCGCGGTCGACCCAGCCGGCGAGGGCGCGGCGGGCGCGGTCGCGCATCCCGGCGATGCGCGCGGTCTCCTCGGCGAGGTCGGGCACCAGCCTGCGGCCCGCCTCGGTGGGGGTGGAGCAGCGGACGTCGGCGACGTGGTCGACGAGCGGGGTGTCGGGCTCGTGCCCGATCGCGGAGACGACGGGCGTGCGGCAGTCGGCGACGGCGCGGCAGAGCGTCTCGTCGGAGAACGGCAGCAGGTCCTCGACGCTGCCTCCGCCGCGGGCGAGCACGATCACGTCGACCTCGGCGTCGCGGTCGAGCCGGGCCAGCGCATCGACGATCTGCGGCACCGACAGCGCTCCCTGCGTCGCGACGTGCTCGATGCGGAAGCGGGCGGCGGGCCAGCGGGCGGTCGCGTTGGAGACGACGTCGTGCTCCGCGGCCGACGCGCGGCCGGTCACCAGGCCGATGCGGCGCGGCAGGAACGGGGGGCGGCGCTTGCGGGCGACGTCGAACAGGCCCTCGGCGGCGAGCAGCTTGCGCAGCCGCTCGATGCGCGCCAGCAGCTCCCCGACGCCGACGGCGCGGATCTCGTTGACCCGCAGGCTCAGCGTGCCGCGGCCCAGGAAGAACGACGGCCTGCCGTGCACGACGACGCGGTCGCCCTCGGCGACAGTGAGGTCGCCCCGCCCGCCCACGCCGTCACGGACGAGCCCGATCGGGGCGGTGAGCTGCAACGACACGTCGGCCGCCGGGTCGCGCAGCACGAGGAACGCTGTGCCGGTGCCGGCACGCGCGGTGACCTGCGCGAGCTGGCCCTCGACCCACACCGCACCGAGCCGGTCGACCCACTCGGCGATCTTGCGCGCCACCGTGCGGACCGGCCACGGCTGCTCGGGCGACGTGGAGGGGGTCACGCCTCCGAGACCGTGGTGATCCGGTTCGACAGCATGGTGACGAACGGCGGGCGGGCCTCGTGGGCCTGCTCCCACGCCAGCAGCACGCGCAGGTCGCCGAGCGAGAGCGTGCGCAGCTTCGCGCGGAGCTGCGGGATCGACAGCCCGGGGTACTCCGGCAGCGCGGACGGGGCGTCGGCCGTGGTGGTCTGCTCGGGGGTGGGCACCGGCTTCTCCCGGACGACCGGCACCGACCGCGAGACGCGCGGGGCCGGTCCCGGCGCGGGCGGGTCGGTGACGCGGGTGCCCGCCGGTCGCGTGGGCGGTTCGGCGACCCGGCCCTGCGGACGCAGCGCGGTGACGGAGCCGTTGGTGCGCGGCTCGTCCTCGTCGAAGGTGGCCCAGCTCGGCTTCTCCTCGACCGGGCGCAGTGCGCCGAGCGCGCGGTCGCCCTTGATCGCCACCTCGGTGACCTTCTGCTGCACCCGCATCGACGCCTGCAGCGCCTGGCTGACGGCCGTGACCGGGAACTCGACGACGAGCCGCGGCAGGTCCCGGGCCTGCTCCACGGCGAGGGCGACGATGCCGGCGGCGAGGCGCACCGGCAGGGGAAGCAGCTTCATGCTGCACAGTCTCGCCTGCTCCCGCGCTCGCGGCAGCCCGGGGTGGGTGCGACGGGACACGATGAGCGGCCCCGTCGGGGTGCCGTCCGTAGGCTGGCGATATGTCTGCTCTCCCGAAGCGCGTCCTGCTCGCTGCGCCCCGCGGCTACTGCGCCGGCGTCGACCGTGCCGTCGAGGCCGTCGAACTCGCGCTGGAGCAGCACGGCGCACCGGTGTACGTCCGCAAGCAGATCGTGCACAACCGCCACGTCGTCGAGACCCTCGAGGAGCGCGGCGCGATCTTCGTCGACGAGACCGACGAGGTGCCGCCGGGCGCGCTCGTCGTGTTCTCCGCGCACGGGGTGTCGCCCGCCGTCCACGCCCAGGCCGCGGCCCGCGAGCTGCGCACCATCGACGCCACGTGCCCGCTGGTTACGAAGGTGCACCACGAGGCGAAGCGGTTCGCCCGCGAGGACTACGACATCCTGCTGGTCGGGCACCACGGCCACGAGGAGGTCGAGGGCACCGCGGGGGAGGCGCCCGAGCACATCCAGCTCGTGGAGACCGCGGAGGACGTCGCCAACGTGACGGTCCGCGACCCCGAGAAGGTCATCTGGCTCTCGCAGACCACGCTGAGCGTCGACGAGACGATGCAGACGGTGCACGCGCTGCGCGAGCGCTTCCCCGCGCTGCAGAACCCGCCGAGCGACGACATCTGCTACGCCACGCAGAACCGTCAGGTGGCCGTCAAGGCGATGGCGGCGCAGTGCGACCTGGTGCTGGTCGTCGGCTCCACGAACTCGTCGAACTCGGTGCGGCTCGTCGAGGTCGCGCTGCAGGCCGGGGCCGGGGCGTCCTACCTGATCGACTACGCCCGCGAGATCGACGCCACCTGGCTCGACGGCGTGCGGACCGTCGGCGTCACGAGCGGCGCGTCGGTGCCGGAGGTCCTCGTGCGCGGGGTGCTCGACCGCCTCGCCGAGGACGGCTTCGGCTCCGTCGAGGAGATCACGACGGCGGAGGAGACGCTGACCTTCTCGCTGCCCCGCGAGCTGCGCCCTTCCCGCGCGTCGCGCTGACCTTCCGGGCCTTGACGGGCGTGGGGGAGCGGACCGATCCGCGCCGCCCGGTGGCGCTGCGCTTGCCCTCGGCCGGCCGCGCGGCCTCCACGGCCGCGCGCTGGGCGAGGATCCGCCCGACCCCCAGCGACAGCACGACCGCGGTGGTCCACGCCATCGTCGGGAAGCTGTTGACCAGCGGTGCACCGATCGTGATGAGCCGCTCGGAGATACCCGTTCCCGGCCGCGGCGATCCCGCGAGCAGCACCACCACCGGCACGGCGACGGCGAGCAGCAGCGGCGGCGACACCATCGGCCCGAACAGGCTCCGCCGACGCACCCACGCGACCGCGAGCACGCAGCCGCCGAGGTAGCAGACGGTGAAGACGGCGCCGAGCGTGCCGATCCGGAACAGGTCGACGACGACGCCGAGCAACGTGAGCCCGGCGGCCAGGCCGACCGCGGCGAGCGGCGGAACGCCGAGCACGGTGGCGATCACCGAGCGGTCGGGCACCGGCCAACGTCCACCGGCTCCGCGCTCGGCCACGTCAAGGGTCCGCACCGGGGCCTCGGTCATCGGCCCAGGTTAGCCCGGGGCTGGTCGTCCTCCTCGTACTGACGCCGCTCACGTTCGTGCAGGGCCACCAGGGCGTCGGCGGCCGAGGCCACCAGCTCCGGCGCCGCGATGACCCGCGGTGCACGCTCGATCTGCCCGGGCGCCGCGAGCTCGTCGTCGGCGACCTCCAGGTCGGTGAGCTTGCGCGCCGTGACCAGTACGCGCGCCTCCAACGAGCTGACGGTCTGGTTGTAGCTGCCGACCGCGGCGTCGAGGCTGCGGCCGAGCTTCGCGACGTGCGTGCCCATCGTGGCCAGGCGCCCGTGCAGTTCCTTGCCGAGCTGGTGGACCTGGGCGGCGTTGCGGGCCAGCGCCTCCTGCCGCCACGAGTACGCGACGGTGCGCAGCAGCGCGATCAGCGTGGTGGGGGTGGCGATCACGACGTCGCGGGAGAACGCGTGCTCCATCAGCGACGGGTCGGCCTGCAGCGCCGCCTCCAGGAACGGGTCGCCCGGCACGAACAGCACCACGAACTCCGGCGACGGCTGGAACGCGGCCCAGTAGGCCTTCGCCGAGAGCGTGTCGACGTGCTGGCGCAGCTGCCGGGCGTGCGCGGTGAGGCGCTCCTTGTGGGTGGCCTCGTCGCGGCTCTCCACCGCCTCCAGGTACGCCGCGAACGGCACCTTCGCGTCGACGACGACCTGCTTGCCGCCCGCGAGGTGCACCACCATGTCCGGCCGGACGCCGCCGTCCTCGCCCTGGGCGGTGACCTGCGTGGAGAAGTCGCAGTGCTCCACCATGCCCGCGAGCTGCACGATCCGCTCCAGCTGCAGCTCGCCCCAGCGGCCCCGGACCTGCGGCGCGCGCAGCGCGTTGACCAGCGACTTCGTCTCGTGCTGGAGCTGCTCGGAGCTGCGGTGCATGGTGGCGACCTGCTCGCGCAGGCCCGCGTAGGCCGACTCGCGGTCCTTCTCGACGTCGCGCAGCTGCCCCTCGACGCGCTGCAGCGTGGACGTCATCGGGTCGAGCAGGGCGCTGATCGCGTGCGCGCGGGCGGCGGCGTCACCGTCGGCCTTGGCGTGCAGCGCGGCGGTGGCCTCCTTGAGCCTGCCCTCCGCGAGCGCGACGAACTGCTCGTTGTTGCGGGCCAGCGCGTCGGCCGACAGCGCGCCGAACGCCTGCTTCAGCTCGGCGTCGCGGCGGGTGAGCAGCTCCTCGCGCTGCCCGGCCGCCGCGCGCTCGCTGCGCAGGGCGGCGTGCGCGCCCGCGGCCTCGGACTCGGCGGTGCGGAGCCGGTCGAGTGCCTGCTGCAGCTGACCGTCGAGCGCGTCGACCCGGGCGACGAGCCCGGCCCGCTCGGCCCGCACGCCCGCGGCATCGGCCCGGGCCATGGCGCTCTGGTCGGCCGCGGTGCGCGCGGCCTCCGCGACCGTGGCCCGCGCCCGGGCGGAGACCAGCGCCCACGCGGCTGCGGCGCCCAGCGCCAGCCCGACGAGCAGGCCGAGGAGAAGCACGGCGGTGTCCACGGCGTCCACCCTGCAACGCGGCCCCGACGGATCCGTGGCGGACACGCCCGCGCGGGGACCGGCGGCGCGCACCAATCGGCGAACGGTCGAACGCATGTGCGAGCCGCTATCCTGGGCGCGTGCGCGTCCTCATCGTCGCGGCCCCGCTCGCCGGGCACCTGACGGCCCTGCTGCCGTTGGCCGCCGCCGTGCGCGCCGCCGGTCACGTTGTCGCGATCGCCACCGGCGACACCGCGCTCGGCGTCGACAGCGGGGGCATCGAGACCCACGACGTGACCCCGGGCCTGCGGTTCGGCCGGGTCGGCGCGGCGGTGTCGCTGCGGCACCCGCGTGCGGCGTGGGCGGAGGTCGCGGGCCGGGGCGGCGAGGAGTTCGCGCGGCACCTGTTCGGTGCGCTGAACCGGCGGATGGCCGACCCGCTCGCGGAGCTGGTCCGCCGCACCCGCCCCGACCTGGTCGTCTACGAGCCGTGGGCCGCCGTGGGCGCGCTGGCCGCTGCCGCCGCGGGCGTGCCGTCGGTGCTGCTGGAGAACGGGCTGTTCGACGGCGGATGGGCCGCGCGGACCGCGTTCCGCGCGTTCGACGGGGAGCTGCCGGCCCCCGCCGCGGTCGTCACCGTCCGGCCGCCCTCCCTGGGCGCCTCGCCCGACCATCTGCCGATGCGCCCGGCCACCGGCTGGTCCGGGAGTCCTGACCTGCCCGCCGGGCTGGACGTCCCCGGGCCGCGACCGCGGCTGCTGGTCAGCCGCAGCACGGTGCCCGGGCCCGGTGCGGGGGATCCGACCCGGGCGGTCCTGGCCGCCGCGGACGGCCTCGACGCCGACGTCGTGCTCGTGCGGCCCGCGCCGAGGATCGCCGCGGGGCCCCTGCCCGCCAACGTCACGACGACCGGCTGGATCCCCCTGGACGCCGCACTCCCCGCCGCGACGGCGATCGTGCACCATGGCGGCGCGGGCACGACTCTCGGCGCGCTCGCCGCGGGGCGCCCGCAGCTCCTGCTGCCCGGGATCGGTGACCGCCGGGGCAACGCCGAGGCCGTCGCGGCGGCGGGCGCCGGGCTCGCCGAGCCGGTGCGCGGGATCACCGCCGAGGTGCTGACCCGCCTGCTCACCGATCCGGCGCTCCTGGTGGCGGCGGAACGCGTCGCCGCCGAGATCGCGGCCATGCCGGTCCCCGAGGACCTGGTCGGCCCGCTGCTCGCGTTCACCTGACGCGGGACCGGTTGCAGCACGGTCACCGTTGCGGCACACGCGTAACGACCGCCCGTGCGCCACCGAGAATGCGATCGACATCGCCCCGCCGTCCCGACGACGGCGGGGTGCGGGGTGGTCGTCCATCAGCGGGCCGGGACGGCGGCGGAAGAAGGAGAAGTCATGGGAGAGCGCACGCGCTCGATCGGTGTCCGTGCGATGGTCGGGGCGTTCGTCCTGGCGGGTGCGACCGGGTGCGGCGGCACGACCCCGGCCCAGGCGCCACCGGCCGCGGCTCCGACCACCACGGCGAGCGCCGCGGCCACCACCGAGGCGGCGGCGACCGGCGCACCCGCCGCCGGACGGGCGCTGGCGCAGGTCTTCCCGAACGTGGACGACGCCACGTGCGTCCCCTCGGGCGGCGACGTGCGCACCGGCACCGGCGCGGTCCCGACCGAGGCGTACACGTGCGACTACTCCTCCGTCGCCCCCAACGCCACGGTGATCTTCGCGCAGTGGCCGGACCAGACGGCCGCGCAGGCCTGGTACCAGGACACCGTGGACCTCGGTGCACGGGTCGAGAACTTCGACAAGTGGCAGGTCGGCGGCGTCGACGAGGGACCGCTCTACACCGCCCGGAACGCCAACGACGTGGTCATCTCCACCGGCGTCTACGAGAACCTGCCCTACACGTGGGAGATCCGGACCGCCACGCTCGACGAGTCGAACACGATCTTCAACCAGCTGCAGCTGAAGGGCGCGGCCGGCATCGGCTGAGCTCGCTCAGGACTCGTGGTCGAGCAGCCGCTGCTTGACCTCGACCCCCCAACGGAACCCGCCGAGCGTGCCGTCGGTGCGCAGCACCCGGTGGCACGGCACGAACAGCGCCGCGGCGTTGCGGGCACAGGCCGACGCCGCCGCCCGCACCGCCGCGGGGCGGCCGGACCTCGCGGCGTACTCGGTGTAGGTCACCGGCGCGCCCGCCGGCACGGTGCGCAGCACGTCCCAGGCGTGCTCCAGGAACTCGCCGGACCGCTGGCGCACCGGCACGTCGTCGATGGCCGAGAGGTCGCCCTCGTGGTACCGGGTGATCGCCTCGCCGACGGCGCCGAGGTCGCCCTCGGTCGTCGTCGCCGGGCGCAGCGAGGAATGGATCAGGGGCAACAGGTCGTCGAGCGACGCCGTCCAACCCGAGGCCAGCACGGCCCCGGTGTCGTCGACGACGGCGGTGAACGGTCCGATGGAGGTGTCCAGCGTGGAGTGCGTACTCATGATCTCCTCCGGGGAGTCGCTGCGGCTGCCCGCCACAGGTGGGTCGCGGCGTAGGAACGCCAGGGTTTCCAGGTCTCCGCGCGCACGGTGAGGCCGTCGGCATCGGACGGGAGCCCGAGTGCGGCGGCGCCGTGGCGCACGGCGAGGTCGGTGGCGAGCAGCTCGTCGGGATCGCCGACGAGCCGCATCGCGAGGTAGCCGGCCGTCCACGGGCCGACGCCGGGGAGCGCGACGAGCGACTCCCGCAGCCCGACGGCGTCGCGGCCGGGGTCGAGCACGAGCGAGCCGTCGGCGACGGCCGCGGCCAGCCCGACGACCGTCGCGATCCGCCGCGCCGGCCCGGTCAGCACGGACCCGCCGTGCTCGGCGATCGCCTCCGCCGTCGGGAACAGCAGGTCCGGGCCGTCCGCGGCGAGTGCCGGTGGGAGCCGGGTGCCGAGTGCCGCCGCGAGCCGGGCCGTCGCGGTGACGCCTGCGGCCAGCGAGACCTGCTGACCCAGCACCGCGCGCACGGCCGTCTCCAGCCCGTCGACGGTGCCGGGCACCCGGATCCCGGGCACGGCCGCCACCCGCGGTGCGAGCGCCGGGTCGGCGCCGAGCACCTCGTCGACGGCCACGGGGTCGGCGTCGAGGTCGAGCAGCCGGCGCAGCCGGGCGACCGCGGGGCCGAGGTCGCGAGGGTCGGCGAGGCGGAGTGTGGCGCGGACGTGTGCGTCCGACGGCGCCAGGTCGACGGTCGCGGCACCGTGCGGCAGGCGCAGCGTGCGGGCGTAGTGCCCGTCGGTCACCTGCTCGACGTCCGGCAGCGCCCGGGCCGCGAAGTGCGCGAGCAGGCCGTCGGCGTCGAAGGGCGCGCGGTGGGGCAGCCGCAGCACGAGCGTGCCCGCGACGGGCGCGGGATGGCGCCGCCCGGCCTCGGTGCGCAGCACGGTCGGCGCGACGCCGTAGACCTCGCGCACCGTGTCGTTGAACTGCCGCACGCTCGTGAACCCGGCCGCGAACGCGACGTCGGCCATGCCGAGCGGCGTCGTCTCGATCAGCAGGCGCGCGGTGTGTGCGCGGTGCGCGCGGGCGAGCGCGAGCGGCCCCGCGCCCAGTTCCGCGGTCAGCACGCGCGTGAGCTGGCGCGTCGAGTAACCCAGCGAGGACGCGAGCCCGCCGACGCCGTCGCGCTCCACGAGGCCGTCGGTGATCAGTCGCATCGCGCGGGCGGCCAGGTCGGCGCGGAGGTTCCAGTCCGGCGAGCCGGGCACGGCGTCGGGGCGGCAGCGGCGGCACGCACGGTAGCCGCGCAGCTGGGCCGCGGCGGCCGTCGGCAGGAACTCGACGTTGGTGCGCTTGGGCTTCATGGCCGGGCAGGACGGGCGGCAGTAGATCCGGGTGGTCCGCACGGCGGCGATGAAGTGACCGTCGAACCGCGCGTCGCGGGAGGCGAGGGCGTTGTAGCAACGGTCGTGGTCGAGGGGCACGGGAGCGACTCTGCCACCGTCGGCCGGCGCGCACTGGCGGGAATCGGACGTGGCTCCGGCGCGCAGATGAGAGCCGTCTCATCGGACTCTCACGGTCCGGTCACCCCGGTCGCCCAGGATCGTCGACATGCGAACCCCCCTGACCGTGGCGATCGGCGTGCTCGTCGTCGCCGGGGTCGCGGTCGGCGTCGGCTCCGTGCAGGCCGCGACCGAGGACCCCGTATCCGTCCAGCCCATCCGCGTCGAGGCGCCCGACGCGGTCGACCCCGCGGCCCCCGTCCCGGTGGCCCCACAGGATCCCACCCCGCAGGCCCCGGCCGCGCCGCAGGACGTGTCCCGGGACCCGGACGGCTACGTCGCACCCCCTCCGGCCGACGACGACGATGACGACGGACCCGACGACGACCTCGACGATGACGACGACGGCTGACCCTGCGACGCTGCGCCGGTCGATGACACCGCTCCCGACGACACAGCGCCCGACGACACCGCTCCCGACGACACCGCTCCCGACGACACTGCGGCGGGCGACCGCCGGCCCGGCCCGCCCCCCGTTCCCCGAGGACCCCATGACGAGCACGCCGCGCCTGCGCCTGCCGGGCACCGCGCGCACCCGGATCGTCGGGTGGGTGCTCGCGCTCGTCCTGCTCGCCCTCGGGGTCGTCACGGTCGTCACGTGGCGGCTGCTGATCCAGGACACCGACGCCCGGATGCGCGGGGCGCTGCTCAACGAGGTGCAGGAGTTCGGCTCCGTCGTCGCCGACGGCGTCAACCCGCGCGACGGCGCCCCGTTCCTGTCCGTCGGCGACGTGCTGGACGCCGCGATCGCCTACAACCAGGCGCGGCCCAACGAGAAGTTCCTCGGCTACGTCGACGGTGCGTTCGCCTACCAGAGCCGCCGCGCCGACGCCGCCCCCGCCGTGCTGCAGAACGATCCCGCGTTCACCGCGCTCGTCGGCGGCGTCACCGAGCCGGTGCAGGACACCTACGGGAGCAGTGCCGGCGAGGTGCTCTACCTGGCCGTGCCGATCGAGTTCCCGGACCCGCAGGGCAGTACCGGCGTCATCGTCGCGGCCTACCTCGCCGATGCGGAGCGCGAGGCCGCCCACTCCGCGGCGCGCGTGATGCTGCTGGTCGGTGCGCTGACGGCGCTGCTCGCCGCGGGCGGGGCCTGGCTCGTGGCGGGCCGGATCCTGCGCCCGCTGCGCGACGTCGCCGACACCGCGCGCTCCATCACCGAGACCGACCTCTCGCGTCGCATCCCGCTCGGCCCGGGTGGGCGGGACGGGTCGAGCGACCGCGACGAGCTGCGGGACCTCGTCCGCACCGTCAACGCCATGCTCGACCGCGTCGAGACCGGGGTCGACGTCCAGCGCCGCTTCGTCGACGACGCGGGCCACGAGCTGCGCACGCCCATCACGATCGTCCGCGGGCACCTCGAGGTGCTCGACGCCCATGACCCGGCCGACGTCACCTCCACCGTCGAGCTCGTCGACGACGAGCTGGAGCGGATGAACCGGATGGTGTCGGACCTGCTGCTGCTCGCCCGCTCCGAGCAGCCGACGTTCCTGCACCCCGAGCAGGCCGACGTCGGCGAGCTCACCGAGGACGTGTTCGGCAAGATCGTCAAACTGGGGGAGCGGGAGTGGGTGCTGGAGACCGCCGCGCGCGTCGCCGCCGTCGTCGACCCGCAGCGCGTCACGCAGGCGATCGTCGCGCTCGCCGACAACGCCGTCCGCTACACCCGCCCCGGCGACCGCATCGCGATCGGTTCGCAGCTCGCCGGTGGCCAGCTGCGGTTCTGGGTCGCCGACTCCGGACCCGGCATCGCCGAGGGCGACCGCGCGCGCATCTTCGAGCGGTTCGCCCGCGGCACGTCCACCGGCCCGCGCTCCGAGGGCGCCGGGCTGGGTCTGTCCATCATCCGCGCCATCGCGGTCGCCCACGGGGGCCAGGTGCTGCTCGACAGCGTCGTCGGCCGGGGCGCCACGTTCACCATCGCCGTCCCGGCGATCCTTCCCGAGGAGAACCCGACGTGAGTCGCATCCTGATCGCCGAGGACGAGCCGCGGATCTCCGCGTTCGTCGAGAAGGGGCTGACGGCCAACGGCTTCGTCACCACGGTCGTCGCCGACGGCCTCTCGGCCTTCGACCACGCCGTGACCGGGGCCTACGACCTGCTGGTCCTCGACATCGGCCTGCCCGGCATGGACGGGTTCGAGGTGTTGCGCACGCTGCGCTCCGACCGCTGCGCGATCCCGGTGATCGTGCTGACGGCCCGCGACAGCGTGCAGGACACCGTCGCCGGGCTGGAGGGCGGCGCCGACGACTACATGCCCAAGCCGTTCCGGTTCGAGGAGCTGCTCGCGCGCGTCCGGCTGCGGCTGACCACCGAGCGCTCCGCCGAGCTGACCGTGCTCACCCACGGCGGCCTGCAGCTCGACCTGCGCACGCGCCGCGCGCAGGTCGAGGGGCGCACCGTGGACCTGTCGGCCCGCGAGTTCGCGCTCGCCGAGACGTTCCTGCGCCACGCGGGGCAGGTGCTCTCCCGCGAGCAGCTGCTCTCGCACGTGTGGGGCTACGACTTCGACCCCGGCTCCAACGTCGTCGACGTCTACGTGCGCTACCTGCGCCGCAAGCTCGGTGCGGAGCGCATCGTCACGGTGCGGGGGATGGGCTACCGACTCGACGCGATCGACTGAGCGGCCTCAGCCGCAGACCGCTCCGAGCACCCCGCCGCAGGACGCCCCGAGCGGTTCGGTGACGCGTCCGAGCAGGGAGTCCGGCCGGTCCCCGGCCTCCGTCCCGGCGTCGGATCCGGCCCCGGAGCCGGTGTCGGAGCCGGTGTCGGCGTCGGCCGACCCGCCGTCGGGCTCCCGCGACGGCTGGTCCGCGGGGGGTGCGTCCCGGGTGGGTTCCTCGAGGCGCGGCGCGGGCGCCGGCGCGGCCGGGCCTTCCGCCGGGACCGCGACCGGAGCAGGGGTCGGCGCGGGCGCGGGCGCGGCGACGGGTGCCCGGCGCGGGGCCGGTTCGGCGGCGCGGCCCGGGGCGCGGCGGGCGGGCTCGGCCACGGGCTCCACGAGGACCGGTGCGGGGGCGGCCGCCGCCGGCTCGGGCTGGACCTCGCTGGCGGGCAGCTGCGGCACCAGACCCTCCCGGGCCGTGGCGTCGGCGTCGACCGCCTGCGCCGCGGCGGTGTCGGCGACGGCCTCATCGGAGAGCCGGACCACCGTCGTCCCGCTCGCGACGAGCGCCGCCCCGGCCGCCGCCGCGAGCAACGTCCGGACGATTCCGCGCACGAGCCCCACCCCCGGTCGCCTGCGATGTCTGGCGGGCAGACGGTACCGCCGATCGGCCTAGCGTGGCGAACGGTGGGTACCCACGCCGCGCGAGCCCCTCCCTCCCCGCCCCCGAGTCGCTGTTCCTCAGCCCGCGAGTCGCTGTTCCTCCGCCCGCGAGTCGCTGTTCCTCAGCCCGCGAGTCGCGGGATTCCCGCCCCCGAGTCGCGCCTGCGACCGGTCCGGTGGCGGCGACTACGCTGGTACCTCGTGTCACTCACCCTCGGGATCGTCGGCCTGCCCAACGTCGGCAAGTCGACGCTGTTCAACGCCCTGACCAACAACGACGTGCTCGCCGCGAACTACCCGTTCGCCACGATCGAGCCCAACGTCGGGGTGGTCCCGCTGCCCGATCCACGGCTCGCCGAGCTCGCGAAGATCCACAGCTCGGTGAAGCTGGTGCCGGCCGTCGTGTCGTTCGTCGACATCGCCGGGATCGTCAAGGGCGCGTCCGAGGGGGCGGGGCTGGGCAACAAGTTCCTGGCCAACATCCGCGAGTCCGACGCGATCTGCCAGGTCGTGCGCGTGTTCGACGACCCGGACGTCATCCACGTCGACGACCGCATCGACCCGGCGTCCGACATCGAGACGATCTCCACCGAGCTGATCCTCGCCGACCTGCAGACGCTGGAGAAGGCCGTCCCGCGCCTGACCAAGGAAGCGCGGATGCAGAAGGACCGCCGCCCCGTCCTGGAGGCCGCGGAGCAGGCCGTCGAGATCCTCAACGGCGGCACCACGCTGTTCGCCGCGGGCGTCGACACCGAGCCGCTGCGCGAGCTGACGCTGCTCACCACGAAGCCGTTCCTCTACGTCTTCAACGCCGACGAGGGCGTGCTCACCGACGACGCGAAGCGCAAGGAGCTCGCCGAGCTGGTGGCCCCGGCCGACGCGGTGTTCCTCGACGCCAAGGTCGAGTCGGAGCTGCTCGAGCTGGACGAGGAGTCGGCGCGCGAGCTGCTGGAGTCGATCGGCCAGGCCGAGCCCGGGCTCTACTCCCTGGCCCGCGCCGGATTCCACACCCTGGGCCTGCAGACCTACCTCACCGCCGGGCCGAAGGAGGCCCGCGCGTGGACGATCCCGCAGGGCGCCACCGCCCCCCAGGCCGCCGGCGTGATCCACACCGACTTCGAGCGCGGCTTCATCAAGGCCGAGATCGTGTCCTACGACGACCTCATCTCCGCGAAGTCGATGGCCGCCGCGAAGGCCGCGGGCAAGGTGCGCATGGAGGGCAAGGACTACGTGATGGCCGACGGGGACGTGGTGGAGTTCCGCTTCAACGTCTGACCGTCACCGCGATCCCGCGGCCACCAGCCTCGCCGTGAGGGGCTCGAGCGCGGCGAACAGCTCGTCGAGCTCGGCGGGGGACAGGGCGTCGTACGGCGCGGCGGCGAGTTCGTCGGTGAGGTCCTCGATGCGCTGTTTGGTCTCGCGGCCGGCGTCGGTGAAGTGGCCCCCGGCGTCGACGAGCCCGCGCTCGCGCAGCCCGTCCATGACCTCGACCAGCCGCTCCCTCGGCAGGTGGTGGATGCGCCCGAACGACTCCGGCGGGTGGATGCCCATCTCGAGCGCGGACAGTACGTGGGCCTCCGCCCCGCCGATGCCGGTGCCGAGCAGGACGGCGACGTGCCCGTCACCGCGGTGCTCGCGCAGCATGGTCGCGGAGTGCCACAGCCGGGTGACCGGGTCGCTCGGCACGGGGAGGGCGCGCCATCCGGCGTACAGCACCCGCCCCTGCACGGGCGCGCTCGTGGCCGCCACGGTGACCAGGTCGGCGGCGCGTGCCAGGCCGGGCGAGTCGGCCAGCCCGTCGCCGAGGATCCGCCGCACGGAGGCCGCGCTGCCCCGGCGCCACGAGGCGAAGGACGTCTCCGGCGGGACCGTCTCCCACGCACTCGGGATGTGGCGTGCGACCTCCCCGTCGGCGAAGCTGTAGAAGGCCGCGTCCACGACCTCCGCCGGCACCCGTCCCAGCGGCGCGGCGCGGCTGGCGAAGTAGCCGTCCCAGTAGGTGCGGTGGCCGAGCGCGGTCAGCTCCTCGGCGGACTCGCCGGCGAGGTAGGTGACCAGGCAGATCGGCTCGAGGAGCTCGAACATGCGGCGGGCGGTCGTCGTGGCGGTCATGCTCCTCCGACGTCGTGGGTGCCCCGGACTCATCGGTCCGGGCCGGTCCTGTGTGCCCCGCGATCTGCCGGGAGCGCGCGGAAGGGCTCGGGCCTACTGCGCGCTCCACGGCCGGAGCCCCCCGGTACCTTCCCCGGCCCGCGCGCCCGTGAGATCGACCTCCGCGGCCGTCGCGGTGGTGGCGGTGCGGCCGGGGCCGCTCTGGAACCCCCAGTACAGGTTGGTGTGCGCGATGACCTGCGGGGGCGGCGGGGCGCCGTAGGCCGTGAGGTCCTCCGTGGTGTGGGCGTCGGTGACGAGGACGGTGTCGTAACCGCGGACGAACGCGCCGTGCAGCGTGGCGCGGATGCAGGCGTCGGTCTGGGCGCCCGCGACGACGACCCGGCCGACCCCCAACCCGGCGAGGACCTCGGCCAGTTCGGTGGCCTCGAAGGAGTCGCCGTGCTCCTTCTCGATGCGCGGCTCGTGGTCGGCGGGGTCCAGCTCCGGCACGACGCCCCACGTGTCGCTCCCCCGAGGGAACTCGTCGTCGGTCTGTTGCACCCACACCACCGGCACCTGCTCGTGGCGGGCGCGGGCGACGAGCGCGGCGACCTTGCCGACGACGGCGTCGCGATCGTGCGCCTCGACGACGACACCGTTCTGGACGTCGACGACGAGCAGTGCGGTGTGCGGGCGGTCCGGCCAGGTGGTCACGGACCGACCGTATCGCCGCCCCCTGACATTCTCCGGCGGCCGGAGCGATGATTCCCCGGCGGCGGGCGGGTCTCCTCCCCGTCAGCCCGTCCGACGCAGGAGGTACCCCGTGCAGTCGTCCCGCGAGACCGTGTGGTCGCTCGTCCACGACGAGCGCGCCGCCCTGGCCGCCGACCTCGCCGACCTCGCGCCCGAGCAGTGGGCCGTGCCGTCGCTGTGCGGTCGGTGGTCTGTGGAGGAGGTCGTCGCCCACCTGACGGCGGCGGCGAGCCTGGGCCCGTTCCGCTGGATCCGCAGCATGGCGGGCGCCCGGTTCGACGCCGAGCTGCACAACGCCCGACGCCTCGCCGAGCACCGCGGTGCGACACCCGCGGAGACGCTGGCCCGGTTCCGCGCGGTCGTCCCGAGCACGACGGCCGCGTCCGGGCACACGCCCGCGTGGCTCGGGGAGGTGGTGGTCCACGCCGGTGACCTCCGCCGCCCGCTCAGGCTGCCGCACTCCCCGTCGGTCGAAGCGGCCACGGAGGTCGCCCGCTTCTTCGCCTCCCGCGACTTCACCGTGAACAGCCGGACGGCGATCGCCGGGCTGCGGCTGGAAGCCGTCGACGGGGAGTTCGCGACGGGCGAGGGCCCGCTCGTGCGCGGCACCACCGTCGCGCTGGTGATGGCGATGTCCGGCCGGGCGGCGTTCTGCGACGACCTCGAGGGCCCCGGCGTCGAGACGCTGCGGGGTCGGGCCTGACCGCTCACGGTCCGAGCAGGTCCCAGCGGTTGCCCGCGACGTCGAGGAACACGGCGATCCGGCCGTAGGGCTCGGTGCGGGGGTCCGTCACGAACTCCACCCCGGCAGCCGTCATCCGGTCGTGCGCGGCGGCGAAGTCGTCGACCCGCAGGAAGAAGCCCACCCGGCCGGCGGCCTGTGCGCCGACGGCCGCGGACTGCGTCGGCCCGTCGGCTCGGGCCAGCAGCAGCCCGGTCTGCGCCCCGGGTGGTCGCACCACCACCCAGCGCTTCGGCCGGCCGTCGTTCGTGAGCGAGGGGGAGTCGTCGACGAGGTCGAACCCGAGGACGTCGACGTAGAAGGCGATGGCGGGGTCGTAGTCGTCGACGACCAGCGTGACCAGCTCGATGTGCACCGCCGGACTTTAGCGTCAACCCGGGGTTGACGACACTCGATCGTCAACCTACGGTTGACGCATGACGATCCGCATGGACAACCCCGTCCGCCTCGACGACCTGATCGCGGCCATCTCCTCGGTCCACGAGGAACCGCTCGAACGCCTCTCCGGTGCGGTGATCGCCGCCGATGCCCTCGGTGACGTCGCCGACCACCTCATCGGCCACTTCGTCGACCAGGCCCGCCGCTCCGGGGCGTCGTGGACGGAGATCGGCGCGAGTATGGGTGTCACGAAGCAGGCCGTGCAGAAACGGTTCGTGCCGAAGGCCGACACGGCGGAGAACTTCAGCCGCTTCACCGCACTCGCCCGCGGTGCCGTGGTGGCGGCGCAGAACGCGGCGCACGCGGCGGGCAACGACTCGATCACCCCCGCCCACCTCGTGCTGGGGCTGCTCGCCGAACCCGGCTCGGTGGCCGCTGCGGCGTTCGCCGCACAGGGGGTGGAGCCCGCTGCCGTGCGCGCCGCGGCGACCGCGGTGCTGCCGCCACCGGCCGCGGAGGTCCCCGCCCTGATCCCCTTCGACGCCCCGGCCCGCAAGGCGCTGGAGCTGACGTTCCGGGAGGCGCTGCGGCTGGAGCACGAGACCGTCGGCACCGGGCACGTCCTGCTCGCGCTGCTGGAGGTGGAGGACGGCGACGGACCGCTGTCGGGTCTCGGCCTCCGCAAGTCCGTCGTGGACGCGACCCCGGACGGGGAGCTGGAGTCGTAACCTCCTCTCCCATGAGGCGGATCGCGGTGCTGATGGTGGCGGCCGGACTGGCGGTGCTCCCGGCCTGCGCGCCGGCCGCGGCGACGGCTCAACCGGAGGCGGCTCCCGGTGCGCCCGGCATCGGCGACCCGTACTTCCCGCTCGACGGCAACGGCGGCTACGACGTCGACCGCTACGACCTCGACGTCACCTACGACCCGCCCACCGACGTCCTCACGGGCGTCGCGCAGGTGTCGGCGCGCGCGACGCAGGGGCTCTCCGCGTTCAATCTCGACCTGTCCGGGCTGGAGGTCCGCGCGATCACCGTCGACGGCGTCGACGCCGCCTTCGCCCGCGACGCCGGCGAACTCACCGTCACCCCCGCGGAACCGATCGCCGACGGGGCCCCGTTCACCACCGTCGTCACCTACGACGGGGTGCCGCGGCTCGTCGTGGACAGCTTCGGTTCGGCCGGGTTCTTCGCCACGGACGACGGGGCGCTCGTCGTCGGGCAGCCCGACGTCGCCGCGACCTGGTTCCCCGTCAACGACCACCCGCTCGACCCGGCCGCCTTCACGTTCCGGATCACCGCGCCCGACGGCCTGGCCGCGATCGCCAACGGCGTGCTCGACTCCACGACCAGCAGCGGCGGCCTGACCACCACCACCTGGATCGCCGATGAGCCGATGGCGCCGTACCTGGCGGGCATGGCGATCGGGGCGTTCGACGTACAGGCGTACGAGCGGGACGGCATCCGCTACTGGGACGCGTTCGCACCCGGTCTCGGCGCGGCCGACGCGGTGGCCCGCGCCTCGCTCGCGCGCCAGCCCGAGGTGCTGGGCTACCTGCAGGAGGTGTTCGGGCCCTACCCGTTCGACGCGGCGGGCGGCATCGTCGACGACGAGCCGCGGCTGGAGTTCGCGCTGGAGAACCAGACCCGCCCGATCTACTCGCCGAGCTTCTTCGCCGACGCGGTCTCGGGCGATTCGGTCGTCGTGCACGAGCTGGCCCACCAGTGGTTCGGTGACGGCCTGCCGCTCGCCCGGTGGAGCGACATCTGGCTCAACGAGGGCTTCGCGACCTACGCCGAGTGGCTGTGGGCCGAGCGCGAGGGCACCGCCACCGTCCGGCAGCAGTTCGACGAGGCCGCCGCGCTCCCGGCTGCCGACCCGTTCTGGTCGGTGACGATCGGCGACCCCGGGTCCGAGCGGATCTTCGACGAGGCCGTCTACGTCCGCGGCGCGATGACCCTGCACGCGTTGCGCACCGCCGTCGGCGACGAGGCGTTCTTCCGCATCCTCCCCGGGTGGGCGGCGACCCGCGCCGGGACGAACGTCGCGACCGCCGACTTCGTCGCGTTCGCCGAGGAGGTCTCCGGCCAGGAGCTCGACGAGCTGTTCACCATCTGGCTCGCGACGCCGCAGAGGCCCGCCGGGCTCGGCTGACGGGAGTCAGCGGACGAGGCGGATCCCCTGGCGGGGGATGGTGCAGACGGGCTCGGCCGATCCGGAGGCCAGCAGGCGCAGCACGCCGGCCATCGCCCAGCACCGGTCCTCGTGGGAGCTGTCGGTGTCGATGTAGAGCACCCAGCCGTTCTCGGTCGACTCCAGGCGGGCCACGGAGTCGCGCATCGACGTGTAGACGACGCCGGCGAGTGTGCGGACGCCCTCGACGAGCTCCTCGGCTGCGGCCGACGTCCTCATTCCCATGGCCGGCCGACCGTGGGCGGGGCGGGGCGTTCACAGGGCACGCTACGACTCCTCGTGCGGTAGTGCGCTGCGACGCGAGGTCAGGGCGGGGTCAGCACAGTGCGGGCCCGGGCCACTGGTCCTGGCCGGGTCTCGGGGTACGTCCCTCATAGCGGTGACCGGGTCGCCGGTGTTGCACGCCCGGGCCGACTGCACCGGATCAGTGCAACGGCACGGGGTCCCGATCACCGGCTGTCAGCGCGCGGCTCACCGGTTGGGCCGTTGTGACGGCGGCGGGAGGGGGCAGCCGACTTCGGCCAGTCGACGGCCGTGTCCGCCGCGCGGGCCGCCGGCACCGCCCCGTCGCGGTCCTGTGCGGAGTCGGCGACCGCCGCGCGGACCAGGGCCAGGATGGCGTCGCGCATGACGTCCGGCAGCCGCTCCGTGCCCTCCGGCAGCAGCGCCGCGAGCGCGCTGGCCTGCGAACGGACGTCCAGTCCGACCGCACGGGCGGCGGCGAGCACCACGGTGGTGATGTCGACGTCGAGCACGGTGGCGATGACCGTCAGGGACGCGGGGTCGGGGAACCTCTTCTGCGGTGTGCCGGAACCCAGTTGCTGCCACCGGCCGCGGGTGAGTGCGTGCGCCGAGCGGTTCTCGAGGTCGGTGTAGGACCAGCCGTGCTCCGCCATCCGGTTGCGGATGAGCTGGTTCAGCATCACCGGCACGTCGCCCGGTCCGGTCGGTCCCGTCACGCGTCGGCCTCGCTCCTCGTGGGACTCGCTCACAGTCGACCGGCCGTCGCCCTTGACGCTTGGTGCATCACCGCTTGACAGACCGTAGTGCAAGGCGCAGGCTGTTGTTTGTCAAGCAATAGAAGACGGTCACGGGTCGATCACTCGGTCGCGTGAGCGTACAGGCCGTCACCGGCGTCGGTGACGCCATCACGTCGTCCGGACGCCCGGCCCGCGGCCCCCGAGGCCGCACGCGTCCCGGTGCGACGTGTCCCCGGCTGCTCGAGGCCGCTCCCCGCCGCCTCCGCGGCGCACATCCCCTTCCGGCGCGCCCGCCGGCTCATCTCGGCACGCCCTGGACGGGGTGGCCGACCCCTGTCTGGAGACGACGTGCCCACCATGAACCAACCCGTGCCGCCGGCCGGCACGAGACGGGCCCGCATCGGTGCCGCCGTCACGGCCACCGTCGCGCTGCTCGTGACCACGCTGATGCTGCTGGCCGCGGGTACCGCGCTGGCCGCGACGGCGGTGCCGCTCGGCACCGCGGCGAGCTTCGCCGTGCTCGCGGGCTCGACCGTGACCAACACCGGTCCGACCCAGGTGTCCGGTGACCTCGGACTCAGCCCGGGCTCCGCCGTGACCGGGTTCCCGCCCGGTCTGGTCAGCGGCGGCACGCAGCAGGTCGCCAACTCCGTCGCGCTGCAGGCCCAGTCGGACCTGACGATCGCCTACGACAACGCGGCCGGTCAGCCCCGCGACGCCGCGTCGGGCACCGAGCTCGGCGGGCAGACGTTCGTCGCGGGTGTGTACGGCGACGCCGGACCGCTGGGCCTGACCGGCACCGTGACCCTGGACGCCCAGGGGGACCCCGGCGCGGTGTTCGTCTTCCAGGCAGGTTCCACCCTGATCACCGCGTCGAACAGCACGGTCGCCCTCATCAACGGCGCGAACGCCTGCAACGTGTTCTGGCAGGTCGGCAGCTCCGCGACGCTGGGTACCGGCACCACGTTCCGCGGAACGGTCATGGCGCTGACCTCGATCTCCGCCAACACCGGCGCGACCGTGCAGGGCCGTCTGCTCGCCCGCAACGGCGCCGTCACCCTCGACAACAACGTGATCAACCGGACGGGCTGCGCGGCCACCCCCGCTCCCGAGCCGACCACGACGCCGCCGACCACGACGACGGCCCCGCCGACGACGACCACGACGGCCCCGCCGACGACGACCACGACGGCCCCGCCGACGACGACCACGACGGCCCCGCCGACGACGACCACGGCCCCGCCGACGACGACCACGACGGCCCCGCCGACGACGACCACGGCCCCGCCGACGACGACGACGGGCAACCCCGGCAACCCCGGCAATCCTGGGAACCCGGGCAATCCTGGGAACCCGGGCAATCCTGGGAACCCGGGCAACCCCGGTAACCCGGGCAACCCCGGTAACCCGGGCAACCCCGGAAACCCGGGCAACCCCGGAAACCCGGGCAACCCCGGAAACCCGGGCAACCCTGGAAGCCCCGGTAACCCGGGCAACCCCGGTAACCCGGGCAACCCTGGAAGCCCCGGTAACCCCGGAAACCCGGGCAACCCCGGAAACCCGGGCAACCCCGGAGACTCTGATGAGTCCGACGTTCCCGGTGACGAGGACAACTCCGACAACGGCGAGGGCGTCGACAACGGTGAGGACTCCGGCAGCGGCGAAGGTGTCGAGAACGGCGACGACACCGACAACGGTGACTCCGAGGACCGGGGGGACGTGACCACCCCGGCCGCCGGGAGCGGTTCCGGTAGCGGCGGCGGTGACGGCGGCGTGACCGGGGGCAACGGATCCGGTTCCGACGTCGTGGTCCCGCTCGGTTTCCCGGCCACCGGCGCGGGCGGCACGGCCGGCCCCGACGACGTGGCCTGGGTGCTCGCCGGCGGGTTGGTGCTCCTCGGCTCCACCGCGCTGGCCCTGCGGTTCCACCGTCGCCGGAACGTCCGGTGATCGCCGCCGGGCGGCGGTTCCGGCCGGGCGGGCGGCCCGTCGCACCTGCCTGCACGCGACCGCGGGACCGTCGACCCGGCGTACGCCGGTGAGGCCCGGTCGGTGGCGGGTACCCCGGATCGGGCGGGAGCGGTGGGTCGCCGTGGCCGCCGGGCTGGTCCTGCTGCTCGGTGCGGCGGTCGTGCTGCCGTGGGTGCTCGACCGGCCGGTCCCGGCGGCCGGGGACGCCTCCGCTCCGGCGGCGGTTCCGGCCGTCGTCCCGGTCGCCGTCGTCCCGGTGTCGCGGCCCGTCAGCCTCGACATCCCCGCGATCGAGCTGGCCGGCTCCCCGCTGGGGGAGCTGGGGCTCAACACCGACGGGACCGTCGAGGTGCCCGTCGACTACTCCATGGCGGGGTGGTTCGACCTCGGGCCCACACCCGGTCAGGTCGGGGCCTCCGTCATCCTCGGGCACGTCGACTCCACCACCGGTCCGGCCGTGTTCTTCCGCCTGCGCTCCCTGGAGGCGGGCGACCAGGTGGACGTGGGGCTGGCCGACGGGACCGTGGCGCGGTTCGCGGTCGGGTCGGTCGAGACGTACCCGAAGGAGGAGTTCCCGGCCCGGCGGGTCTACACGTCCGCCGGGTCGCGGGACCTGCGGCTGGTGACCTGCGGCGGTGAGTTCGATCCCGTGGCCGGCCACTACGAGTCGAACGTCGTCGTCTACGCGACCCTGCTCGACACCGTCCCGGCGTGACCGCCCACCGGTCGAGGCGGCCGGACGACTGGCCGGACGTACTGGCCTCGCTGACGACCGAGCTCGACGACTGCACGGCCTACGTCGTCACCGTGGCCGACCGCGTCACCCACGAGATCGACGCCTACGGCCCGCTGGGCGCCGAGCAGGCCGTCCACGAGGCCGACCAGGTCCTGCGAGGGCTGCGGGACGAGGAACTGCAGAGCGTCTCGGTACGGGTGGTCCGGCTGCACACCGTGCCGGCCCCGGTCGCCGGGGTCGGTCACCCCGTGACGGACGACCGGCCCCGACGCCCCGCCACGGCCGACGCCAGCTCGTCCAGGACTTCGGCGGTGGTGTCCCAGCCCATGCAGGCGTCGGTGACCGACTGCCCGTAGGTCATGTCGGCCCCGAGCTCCTGGCGTCCACCGACGAGGAAGCTCTCCAGCATCACGCCCACGACGCCGCGCTCCCCGCCGGCGATCCGGGTGGCGACCTCGCGGGCCACCCCGGCCTGCCGCACGTGGTCCTTGCCGCTGTTGGCGTGGCTGGCGTCGACGATCACGCGCTCGGGCAGCCCGGCCTTGCGCATCCGTGCGAGCGCGGCCGTCACCGAGTCGGTGTCGTGGTTGGGGCCGCCGGAGCCGCCGCGCAGGATGACGTGGCAGTCGGGGTTGCCCGCGGTGGTGATCAGGGCGGCGAGGCCGTCGGGGTTGATGCCCATGAACACGTGGCTCGCGGCCGCCGCGCCCACCCCGTCGACGGCGACCTGCACGTCCCCGTCGGTGCCGTTCTTGATCCCCACCGGCATCGACAGCCCGCTGCACAGCTGGCGGTGCACCTGGCTCGCCGCCGTCCGCGCGCCGATCGACCCCCAGCTCACGACGTCGGCCAGGTACTGCGGCGTGATCGGGTCGAGGAACTCGCAGCCCACTGGCAGCCCGAGCGCGGAGATCTCGAGGAGCAGGCGGCGCGCGGTCCGGAGTCCGGCGTTCACGTCGAACGTGCCGTCGAGGTGTGGGTCGTTGATCAGGCCCTTCCACCCGACGGTCGAGCGCGGCTTCTCGAAGTAGGTGCGCATGACGATCCGCAGCTCACCCTCGTGGCGGGCGGCGACCGCGGTGAGCCGGTGGGCGTAGTCGAGCCCGGCGGCCGGGTCGTGGATCGAGCAGGGGCCGACGACGACGAGCAGGCGGTCGTCGAGGCCGTCGAGGACGTCGACGACCTGGGCGCGGGCCCGCGTCACGGTGTCGGCGACGGTCTCGGAGACCGGGAGGTCGTGGCGCAGCAGCGACGGTGAGATCAGCGGGCTGACGCGCGTGGTGCGGTGCGCGTCGAGTGCGGGAACGGTGAGCACGGGAGGCGGTCCTTGCTCCGGGGAGCGGCCCGCCGAGAAGTCCCCGTCCGAGCCGTTCGATCCGGCTCGTGGGGAGGAGGTCAGCGCAGCGGTTCGACCGCCGACCCCACACGGGCCGGATCGGTAAACCAGTACTGGCGCTGCACGGGGCGACCGTACCAGCCCGGTCACCCGTTCATGGTCGCGATCTGGATGAGGTTGCCGCAGGTGTCGTCGAGCGTGGCCACGGTGACCGGCCCCATGTCGGCCGGTTCCTGCACGAACCGCACCCCGGCCGCGCTGAGCCGCTCGAACTCCGCGTGCACGTCGTCGACGCCGAAGGAGGTGAACGGGATGCCGTCGGCCACCAGCGCCTCCTTGAACGGGGTGGCGGCCGGGTGCGCGGATGGCTCCAGCAGCAGCTCGGTGCCCTCGGGGTCCTTCGCGGAGACGACGGTGAGCCAGCGGTACTCGCCCATCGGGACGTCGTGCTTCTTCACGAACCCGAGCACGTCGGTGTAGAAGGCGAGCGCCTTGTCCTGGTCGTCGACGAACACGCTGGTGACGGTGATGCGGATCATGACTGCTCCCGGATCGGCCAGCGCTCGGTGATCGAGCGCAGCGGGGTGGTGTCGAGGTGGTGGAACTTGTAGCGGCCCTCGCGACGGGTCGTGACCAGGCCGGCCTCCTCCAGTACGGCGAGGTGCTGCGAGATCGCCTGCCGCGACGACGTGAGCCCGTGCTTCATCGTCAGGCGTGAGCAGATCTCGAACAGCGTCTGGCCGTCGCGGTCGACGAGCTCGTCGAGGACGGCCCGCCTGGTCGGGTCGCCGATCGCCTTGAACACGGCGTCCACGCGACCTTTATAGGCAAGTAGCTACTTGCCTGTCAACCCCGCCAGTCCAGGCACAACACCGTCGAGTCGTCCTTGAGCGCGCCGCCGGTCGCCTCGATGACGGAGTCGCTGAGCGCGCGCACGACCTCGCGCGGGTGCAGGTCGACCGTCGTGCCGAGCACCGCGGGCACGTCGACGTGGGCGCTGTTGCGGTCGAGCACGCCGTCGGTGACGAACAGCAACCGGTCACCGGGGCGCAGCGCGATCTCCTGCACACCGTGGTGGGACCCGGCGTAGAGCCCGAACGGCAGGTCGATGTCGAGCTCCACCTCCGACACCCGCCCGTCGCGCAGCAGGATCGGGAACGGGTGCCCGGCGTTGACGAGGGTCGCGCGGCCCGTCGCGAGGTCGATCCGGGCGACCTGGCCGGTCACGAACTCGCCGACGGGGGAGTGCTCGGTCAGCGCGTCGTTGGCCGTGTCGACCTGTTCCTGCAGGTCCAGGTTGCGTCGGCGTCCGTTGCGCAGGCTGCTCACCAGCACGGTGGCCAGCAGTGCCGCGCGCACGTCGTTGCCGACGGCGTCGGTGATCGACAGGTGCAGGGTGTCGCGGTCGAGCGCGTAGTCGAACGTGTCGCCGCCGACGGTGCTGGCCGGCTCCAGCCACGCCGCGAGGCTGAACTCCTCGGCGTCGAGGCTGAACGCGTCGGGCAGCAGTCGCCGCTGGATCTCCGCGGCGAGGGTGAACGGGGCGGTGCGCTGGCCCCACTCGAACAGGTCGGTGTAACGGCGGTTGGCCACGACGACGTACCCGAACGCCTGCGCGACCTCGTCGATCTCGGTGAGTGCGGCGTCACCGGGCGCATGGGGGAGCCACAGCTCCAGTACGCCGATCGCGTCGCCGCGGACGGTGACCGGCACCGTCACCACGACGCCGTCGTGCTGCTCGCGCACGTCGGTGATCTGTGCCCGCAGTACCTTCTCGTACACGCTGCCGGCGAGGGTTATCGTCTCCGCGACCTCCTCGCCGCGGCGCCGCGTGCCTGCGCGGGCCCAGCTCGACCGGTCGAAGCGCACCACGTACCGGCCGGAGTAGTCGGCGATCAGCAGGTTGACGTCGCGCGCGCCGATCACGTCGCCGAGCTCGCTCTCGGCCACGTCGATCGCGTCGACGGGGGCGGCCGCGTCGATGCGGCCGAGCAGGGTCCGGCGCGTCATCCGGGCCCGCCGGCGGGCAGCGTGGCCGCGTGGTCGGGCACCTCGTGGAACCGCTCCCGTGGCGGGCGCTCGTAACCGCGCTGCGGCGGCCGCCTGGGCAGCTTCAGCCTCCGGCCCGGGATCGGTTCCCAGGGCACGCTGGCCAGCAGGTGGGCGATCATGTTGATCCGGGCGCGGCGCTTGTCCTCGGCCTCGACGACGTTCCAGGGCGACGACGCGGTGTCGGTGTGGGCGAACATCTCGTCCTTCGCCCGCGAGTAGTCCTCCCAGCGGGTGATCGATTCGAGGTCCATCGGCGACAGCTTCCACTGTCGCATCGGGTCCTTCATCCGGCCCCGGAAGCGACGCTCCTGCTCGCCGTCGCTGACGGAGAACCAGTACTTGCGGAGCAGGATCCCGTCCTCGACGAGCAGGTCCTCGAACACCGGTGCCTGGCGCAGGAAGCGGGCGTGCTCCCCGGGGGTGCAGAACCCCATGACGCGCTCGACGCCGGCGCGGTTGTACCAGCTGCGGTCCAGCAGCACGATCTCGCCGGCGGCCGGGAGGTGCTCGGTGTAGCGCTGGAAGTACCACTGCGTGCGCTCGCGCTCCGACGGCGCGGGCAGCGCCACGATCCGGCAGATGCGCGGGTTGAGGTACTCCGCGACCCGCTTGATCGCCCCGCCCTTGCCCGCGGCGTCCCGCCCCTCGAACACGACGACGAGCCGTGCGCCGGTCGTCCGTACCCACTCCTGCATCTGGACCAGCTCGCCCTGCAGGCGCAGCAACTCGGTCTCGTACGGGATGCGCGGGAGCCGGGCCATCGGGCCATCGTGCTAGTTGAGGACCCAGATGGCGAGGTTCAGTGTCGAGGCGAACGTGACCCATGCCAGGTACGGGACCAGGAGCAGTGCCGCGGGGCGGCTGTGCCGGGCGAACAGGACGATCGTCGCGACGATCGTCAGCCACAGCAGCACGATCTCGACGAACGCCACCCCGAACAGTCCGGCGCCGAAGAACAGCGGCGTCCACAGGGCGTTGAGGACGAGCTGGGCGGCGAACACCGACAGGGCCGAGCGGGCCCCGCTCCATCCCGCCGTGCGCCAGACCAGCCATCCGGCGACGGCGATCGTCACATAGAGGACGGTCCAGACCGGGCCGAACAGCCATGCGGGCGGGGCCCAGGCGGGCTGCACGAGCGCGCCGTACTGGTCGGAGGCGGACGCCGCGGCGAGACCTCCGACGAGGGCTGCGGCCGCGGCGGCGACCCCGAATCCGGCGAGTCCGACGGCGGCGACGGGCAGGGAGGGGCGGGTGTATGTGCTCACGATGAAGAGTCTTCACCATCGAGAGATATCGTGCACGTCCGAACGTCGTGTCACGCGTCTCGACGCAGCATCCGGTAGGTCGTCAGGCCCATGCCGACGGCGACGTAGCACAGGGCCCGCAGGGAGCTCTCGATCATGCCGTCGAGCGGGAGGGGGTCGCGCAGCGCATCGGCCCCGGCGCCCCAGCCGCTGGTCAGCAGCCACGGACCGAGCCACTCCAGAGCCGGGATCGCGGCCAGCACGCCGAACACGATCAGCCCGCCCAGCACCGAGGCCAGCACGACGAGCGGGTGCTCGGTGACCGCGGAGACGGCCAGCGCCACCGCGCCGACCGCCGCGAGCTGCCCCACCACCCAGACGACGACGAGCCCGACCCGCAGCAGCGCGTCGCCCAGGCCGACCGCGGTGCCCGACAGCGTGACGAGCTGGCCCTCGGCCCCGCCCACCACGACGAGCCCGGCGATCACGCCGACGACCGCGACCACGAGGGTGGCCAGCGTGGCCACGACGAGCACGCCGAACGCCTTCATCGCCACCAACCGCAGCCGCGACACCGGCGAGAGCAGCAGCCCCCGCAGCGTGCCGTGGGCGCTCTCCCCGGCGATCGCGTCGGCGGCGGCCATCGAGACGGCCAGAGGCAGCAGCAGCGCGAGCGACAGCGTCATCGCCGCGATCGGGAGCACGAGACCGTTGCCACCGATCGCGGTGATCAACCCGGGGCCGCGGCCGGTGGACCCGGCGACGGCGACGCCGATCGAGATGAGGATCGGGATCAGCGCGAACAGGCCGAGCCCGACGAGCGTGCGCGGGCGGCGCAGTACCCAGCGCAGCTCGGCACCGAGCAACCGGCCCAGTGGCGCGGTGCGGGGTGGGTCCAGGACCGTCACGGGGTCTCCTCGGTCAGTCGCGCGAACAGCTCCTCCAGCCGGGCGCGACGGCGCCGGGCCTCCTGCACCGCGACGCCCGCGCGCACGAGCAGCGCGATCGTCTCGGCGGTGGGCGGGCCGTCCTCGCCGACCACGACACCGGGCTCGTCACCCGGAGCCGCGTACGCGGGCACGCCCGCGGCGCGCAGGGTGTCGAGCGCGAGGTCGACGTCGGTGGTGACGACGTCGAGCCCGCCGGTGCCCGACTCCAGCAGCGCGGCGAGCTCGCCCGCGGCCACCAGCGACCCGGACTGCAGCACGGCGACGTGCGTGCACGTCGCCTCGACCTCGTCGAGCAGGTGCGACGACACGATCACCGTCGACCCGGCGGCGTGCAGCTCGGCGATGATCCGCCGGACGTCGCGGGTGCCGGCGGGGTCGAGGCCGTTGGTCGGTTCGTCGAGGACGACCAGGCGGCGCGGCAGCAGCAGCGCCCCGGCCAGCCCCAGGCGCTGCTTCATGCCGAGGGAGTAGCCGCGGAACCGGCGGCCCGCGGCGGCGGAGAGCCCGACACGGTCGAGCGCGGCGTCGACCGCCCCTGCCATCTCGCGCGAGCCCAGCAGCGGCTCGGTGGCCGCCACCCGCAGCAGGTTGTCGCGGCCGGAGAGGAACGGGTGGAAGCCCGGACCCTCCACGAGCGCGCCGACGTGCGGCAGCGCGCGGGCGGCGTCGTCGGGGATGGGGTGGCCGAGCAGCTCCGCGGTGCCGGAGTCGGCCCGGGTGAGCCCGAGCAGCATCCGGATCAGCGTGGTCTTGCCGGATCCGTTGGGGCCCAGCATGCCGAGCACGGAACCGGCGGGTACGTCGAGGTCGATGCCGTCGACGGCCACCGTGGAGCCGAACGTCTTGCGCAGCCCCACCGCGCGCGCGGCGAGGGGGCTGACCGCGGCGGCCGGAGGGGGTGTCGCCGCGGTCAGCGTCGAGGGGGTCGTCACTGCGCGAGGGCCTCGGTGAGCACCTGCTCGGGCACGGCACCGGCGGCGACGCGGCCGTCATCGGTGACGATCGCGTTGGCCACGGCGGTGCTGATCAGCGTCCCGCTGCCCCACGGGCCACTGACCGGGGAGCCGAGCGCGGTGAGGTCGAAGCCCTCGGGGTCGTCGCCCTCGGGCACGGCGGGGGCGGTCGCGAGGACCACCGTGTCCCAGCCGTCGCCGACGATGCTCGGGGCGGTGGCGCCCTCGGGACGGCCCTCCGGTGCGCCGTCGGGACGGTCGGCGCCGGGCTCCACCACGGTCGATCCGGGCGGTGCGGTGAACGTGAACAGCGCCGGGTCCTGCGCGCCGAACGTCAGCTCGGTGAACCCGACCTGCAGCGCGGGGTCGGAGGATCCGGTGGCCAGCACGGTCATCCGCAGCGGCACGCGCTGCTCGGAGTCGACGGCGATGCGCACCTCGCGCAGCAGCGTCCGCTCGTCGGGGGCCGGGGTGAGGACCAGCTCGTAGGCGGGGCGCCCGGCGACCTCGGCCGTGCCGTCGACGGTGACGACGCTGCTGGTCTGCAGCGTCCGGATCGCCTCGGTGGCCGCGGCGGTCGGGTCGGTCATGTCGGAGGTGTCCGCGCGGCCGTCCTGGCGGGTGCCCTCGGTGACCGTGCGGTCCTGCGAGTCGTAGGCCCAGAACGTGGTGCCGTCACTGACGAACGTCTTCTCGCCGTCGGAGGTGGGGAGCTGCACGCGCCCGCCGCCGTCGCCGTTCGACCAGATCCGGGCGGTGCTGGTGCCGTCGCCGGCCTGGGGCACGTCGGGCAGGACGGGCAGGCCGAGGGAGTTGTCCAGCTCGACGGTGCCGGCGAACGCGTCCGGTTCGGCCGCCAGCACCGAGGCCACCAGGTCCTCCGGGGTGACGGGCGGCAGCTCCGGGGCCGCTCCCGCACCTCCCGGCAGCGCCAGCAGCCCGAGTCCGACCACTCCCGCGACCGCGATCCCCGCGGCCGCCGTGCGGCCCGTCGTCCATCGTCCGGTTCCCATGGACACAGCCTGACGCACGGCGGCTGAGAGGCGGCTCAGCGCCTGAGAGGAACCTGAGGCCGGCCGCCGTCGATGGCGGTACGTTCCCGGGGACATGGCGCGCGTGCTGGTGGTCGACGACGAACCCGGCATCCGCACGGCCATGGCCAGAGGCCTCACCTCCGAGGGCATGGAGGTCGTCGCGCGCGGCGACGGCGACTCGGCGCTCGAGGCCGCGCTCACCGGCAGCTTCGACGCGATCGTCCTCGACATCATCCTCCCGGGCCTGTCCGGCTACCGGGTGCTCGAGCAGCTGCGGTCGGCGGGTGTCGACACGCCGGTGCTGCTCGTGTCGGCCAAGGACGGCGAGTGGGACCAGGCCGACGGCCTCGACCTCGGGGCCGACGGCTACCTCGTCAAGCCGTTCGCGTTCGTCGTGCTCGTCGCGCAGCTCAAGGCGATCCTGCGCCGCCGTGACGCCGCGCTCGGGCGGGTCGGGCAGCGCGTGCGGCTCGGGTCGCTCGTCGTCGACCCGGTGGCGCGGGCCGTGAGCTGGGACGGCGAGCCGGTGGAGCTCTCCCCGCGCGAGTTCGCGCTCCTGCACGCGCTGGCCAGCCGGCCCGACACCGCGGTCGCCAAGGACGACCTGCTGCGCATCGTCTGGGGTGACGAGGGGGCCGCGAGCCGCAACGTCGTCGAGGTCTACGTCGGGTACCTGCGCCGCAAGCTCGACGCCGTCGGCGCCGGGCAGGTGCTGCGGACCGTGCGCGGGTTCGGGTACCTCGTCTCGTCGTCATGAGGACCTGGTGGGCCGCCCGGGGTCTGCGGTTCCGGATCACCGTGGTCGTCGGCGGGGCGGCACTGGTGGCCCTGCTCGCGCTGAGCCGGCTCGGGGTCGGGCTGTTGTACTCGACGCTGCTCGCCGCGGCCGACGAGGAACTGCGCGCCGACGCCGCCGCCGTCGTCGTGCGGCTGGAGGCGGGGGAGGTGCCCGCGTCGCTGCGCGTCCCGACGGTGCGGATCGTCGACACCGCGGGTGATCCGGTCGACGGCGGGCGTGCGTTGCCGCTGGAGCAGCGCGAGATCCGGACGCTGGCCGCAGGCGACGGGGTCGTCGTCGGCTCCTTCGACGAACTGCGCCGCTACCTCGCGGTGCCCGCCGTGCTGCCCGACGGATCGACGCGACTCGTCGTGGCCGTCGGCGACATCGTCGGGGGGGCGGTCCTGCTGGCCAGGGGGGCCGGGGCGTTCGTGCTCGGGGCGCTGCTGGTCGCGGGTGTCGTCGCGACGGCGTCGTGGGCGGCGACGCGGGCCGCGCTACGCCCGGTGGAGCGGCTGCGCTCGGCGGCGTCGATGCTCCCGGCAGGGGAGCGGCTGCCCGTACCGCCCGCCCATGACGAGCTGCGCGCGCTGGCCGAGGAGATGAACCGGCTCCTCGCCCGCCGCGACGACGCGGTGGCCCGGCTGCAGGTGTTCACCGGCGACGCGGCGCACGAGCTGCGGTCCCCGGTGGCGGCGATCCGCGCGCAGGCGGAGGTCGCGGTCGCGCACCCGGACCCGGACCTGGCCGACGAGACGCTGCGCGCGGTCGCGGTGGAGGCCGAGCGGTTGTCGGTCCTGCTGTCGGACCTGCTCGCACTGGCCCGCGCCGACGCCGGTCGCCGCCCGGACCCCCGCCCCGTCGACCTGGTGGCGGCCGCCCGTTCCGCCCTCGCCCGCGCCGGTGCGCCGCCCCCGGCCCTCGACCTGGTCGCCCCCGCGCCGGCGCTCGTCGCCGCCGGGCCCGCCGAGGTCGACCTGGTGCTCGACAACCTGGTCGCCAACGCGCGGCGCCACGCCCGCTCCGTCGTCCGGATCGGGGTGCTGCCCGCCGGGCGCTGGGTGCGTCTGGTGGTGGAGGACGACGGGCCCGGTATCCCGCCCGCCGACCGCGAACGGGTCTTCGACCGCTTCGTCCGCCTGGACCCGGAGGCCGGCGGAGGGGCGGGCCTGGGACTGGCCCTGGTCGCGGCACTGGTGACGGGCCGGGGCGGGCACGTGGTGGCCGGGGAGGCGACGGGGGGCGGGGCGCGCCTGGAGGCCCGCTGGCCCGCCGCCACCCCGACCCCCACCCGCTGACGCCCGCGAGTCGCCGGGTCTACGCCCACGAGTCGCGGGTGCTGGCACCATCGCCGGGTGCCGGTGCTGCGTTCGACGACCCTGATCACCGCCCCGCCCCGGACCGTCGCCGGGGTCCTTCGCGACGTCGACGTGCTCGCCGCGGCGCTGGGCCGGTACGGGCACCGGCTCGGTGCGCCGGCGCGGTGGCTGGGACCGGAGGACGAGGTGCGGATCCGGCTGCGCCCCGGGGTGTCGCTGCGGGTGCGGGTCGAGGCGGTGTCACCGGCCGGGGTGCGCGTCACCTGGCGGGGCGGGGCGCACGCCGTCACCCTCGCCCCGGTCGACGGCGGGACGCGGATGGTCGGCGAGGTGCGCTGGAGCGGCCCGGTCCCGCACGGTCAGGTCCGGCGGCTGCTGTCCGCCCGCGCGGCCGCGGTCACCTCCGCCGCTGAGGCCCTCGTCGCGGCGCGGGCCGTCGTCGCCACCGCGCTGGTCCGCGACCGCTCGGTGCTGGCCGCGCAGCGCACCCGGCCGCCTGCGCTCGCCGGGCTGTGGGAGCTGCCGGGCGGGCGGGTCGAGGAGGGGGAGTCCGATGCCGACGCCGTGGTGCGCGAGTGCCGGGAGGAGCTCGGGACGGAGGTCGTCGTCGACGGGCGGCTGGCCACCGACCTCCGCATCGACGCAGGCGTGCTGCGCGTCCACACCGCCCACCTCGCCGACGGGGGGCCCGAGCCGCGGGCCCTGGAGCACTCCGGGCTGCGGTGGGTCACGGCGGCGGAGGTGCCGGGCGTCGACTGGGTGCCGGCCGACCGCGCCGTGGTCGCCGACCTGGTGGACCTGCTCCGACCATGATCAGCGGATCGGAACCGGCGGCGGGGCCGGGCCCGCGGACGGTTCCGAAACGGTGATCACCGCGATCCGGCGTTCGCACGAGCACCGGATCCGGGCCGGAACGGAACCGGGAGACGTCGGGATCCGTCGAAGTCGGTCATGTCCATCGACTCGTTGCTGGCCCGCCAGGCGGGCGTCATCTCCCGTGAGCAGGCCCACCGCGCGGGCCTCTCGCGCGACGCGATCGACCACCTCGTCCGCCGCAGGCGCTGGCGGCCGCTGCACCCGCACGTCTACCTGGCGGCCGGGCACCGGTTAGACGACGAGGTCGCCGTCCGCGGGGCCGTCCTGTGGGCCGGTGACGGCGCGGTGCTCTCCGGGTGCGCCGCCGCGTGGTGGCACGGCATGGCCGACCGCGCACCGACCGCGGTCCGGGTGACGGTGCCGCGGCACCGCAACCCGCGCGGCCGCCCCGCCGTCGACGTGCGGCGGCGTGCGCTGGACCCGGTGGACGTCACCGAGGTCCGCGGGATCGCGGTCACCGCCCGGCCGCTCACGGTCGTGGAAGCCTCGGTCGACCTCGGCGGCCGGTTCCTCGACCGGGCGCTGCAGCGCACCGTCCGCTTCCCCACGGTGTACGCGGCGCACTGCCGCAACCTCGGTGCCCAGGGATCGGCGCGGGCCGGGCAGCTGCTGATCGCGGCCGCCGATCGCTCGGCGTCGGAGGCGGAGCGGCTGCTGGTGAGGATGCTGCGCGCATCGGGTGCTCGGGGCTGGCACTGCGGGTTGCCCGCCTCGGGGTTCCTGATCGACATCGCGTTCCCGGAGGCGATGGTCGCCGTCGAGATCGACGGATGGGCGTGGCACATGGACGCGGTGCGGGCACAGGCGGACAAGCGCCGGCAGAACGTCCTGGTCCGGGCCGGCTGGACGGTCCTGCGCTACACCTGGCACGACCTCGTGGAGCGGCCGGGGGCGGTGCTCGCGGAGATCGGGTCGGAGGTCCGCCGGGCCCGCCGCGCCCGATGATCGAGGACTGGGAACGGGGAGCGGGTCGGGGCCCGCACCCGGTTCCGGGACGGCGATCATGCTCGGTGCCGCCCTGCCCGTGGGAGCACCCTGCGTCTCGTTCCCCGGGACCGGGACGCGGTGGCAAGGAGTGATTTTGGACACGTGTCGCCGCGGGGGCGCGGTCCACGGAGCGGGCCGCGGGCGAGCGGCGCCACCCGTCGTCGACGCGACGGATCGCGCTCCGGCGCCCGGTACGGCGGGCGGAGCGTCCACGAGACCCGGGTCACGGCCGGGAGGATGACAGTACGCCCGATCTACCGCCCGTCGCCCGATCTTCGCCGCTCATCGGACCGGAACGGGCGAATCGGTTCAGTAGACGCGTGCGGCCTTGACCGCCCGGCGGAGCTCCTTGCCCCGCAGTCCCCGGCTCTCGATCTTGTCCAGGCGCAGTGCGACCACCGGGCAGTTGGAGCAGCGCGTCGGCTTCGAGCGGCAGCACTTCTTCTTCACCTTGCCCATGATGAGGAGAGCCTAGGCTCACACCTGGGCGAGGGCCAGGAGCCGGACGGGCTACCGTGAACTGTGAGCACCACAACCTCCGATGCCCCCGCACGCCCCGGCGCGATCCGCGGGGACGGCGCGCTGCGCAACGTCGCCATCGTCGCGCACGTCGACCACGGGAAGACCACCCTCGTCGACGCCATGCTCCGCGCCTCGGGCGCGTTCGGTGAGCGTGCGGCCGTCGTCGACCGGATCATGGACTCGGGCGACCTCGAGCGCGAGAAGGGCATCACGATCCTCGCGAAGCACACGGCGATCAACTGGCACGGGATGACGCTCAACGTCGTCGACACCCCCGGCCACGCCGACTTCGGTGGTGAGGTCGAGCGCGGCCTGTCGATGGTCGACGGCGTCGTGCTGCTCGTCGACGCCTCCGAGGGCCCGCTGCCGCAGACCCGCTTCGTCCTCCGCAAGACCCTGATCGCCGGGCTGCCCGTGGTGCTGGTCGTCAACAAGACCGACCGCCCCGACGCCCGCTGCGAGGAGGTCGTCGACGAGAGCCTCGAGCTGCTCCTGGAGCTGGCCGACGAGCTCGAGCTCGACGAGACCATGACCTCGCGCCTGCTCGACCTCCCCGTCGTCTACGCGAGCGGGCGCGCCGGCCGGGCCAGTCGCAACCGCCCCGCCGACGGCGACCTCCCGGACGAGCCGGGGCTGGAGAGCCTGTTCGACGTCATCTCCGAGACGGTCCCGCCGCCCGCCGACGACGCCGACGCGCCGCTGCAGGCCCACGTCACCAACCTCGACGCCTCGTCGTTCCTCGGCCGGATCGCGCTGTGCCGGGTCCGCGCGGGCGTCATCCGCCGCGGCCAGCAGGTCGCGTGGATGCAGGACGGCGGCAAGGTCAACCGCGTCAAGATCACCGAGCTGCTGCGCACCGAGGCGCTGACCCGCGTGCCCACCGACGCCGCGTACGCCGGTGACCTCGTCGCCGTCGCGGGCATCCCGGACGTCACGATCGGCGACACCCTCGCCGACCCCGAGACCCCGGTCGCGCTGCCGCGCATCCACGTGGACGAGCCCGCGATCTCGGTGACGATCGGCATCAACACCAGCCCGCTCGTCGGCCGCGACCCGCACCCGGGCACCAAGCTCACCGCCCGCCAGGTGAAGGGCCGGCTCGATTCCGAGCTGATCGGCAACGTGTCCCTGCGCGTGCTCCCCACCGAGCGCCCCGACGCCTGGGAGGTGCAGGGCCGAGGTGAGCTGGCCCTGGCGATCCTGGTCGAGACGATGCGCCGCGAGGGCTTCGAGATGACCGTCGGCAAGCCCGAGGTCGTCACCCAGACCATCGACGGCAAGCTGCACGAGCCGTTCGAGCAGCTCTCCGCCGACGTCCCCACCGAGCACCTCGGCGCCGTCACCCAGCTCCTCGCGGGCCGCAAGGGTGAGATGAGCCAGATGGTGCACGGTGACTCGCGCGTCCGCCTCGACTACCGCGTCCCGTCGCGGGGCCTGATCGGCTTCCGCACCGAGTTCCTGACGATCACGCGCGGAGCGGGCATCGTCAGCCACGTCTTCGACGGCTACGGCCCGTGGGTCGGCGAGATCAACAACCGCCTCCGCGGCTCGCTGATCGCCGACCGCACCGGCCCCGTCACCGGCTACGCGGTGGAGCAGCTCGCCGACCGTGGCGTGCTGTTCATCGGCCCGGGCACGCAGGTGTACTCGGGAATGGTCATCGGCGAGTACACGCGCGCCGAGGACCTCGAGGTCAACATCGTCCGCGAGAAGAAGCTGACGAACATGCGGAAGTCCACGAGCGACGAGCTGGTCAAGCTCACCCCGCCGACGGTGCTGAACCTGGAGCAGAGCCTGGAGTTCTGCGCCAACGACGAGTGCGTCGAGGTGACGCCCGAGTCGGTGCGGATCCGCAAGGTCGAGCTCGACTCGCACCTGCGCGGGCGTCAGCGCTCGAAGGCGAAGGCGGCGGCCGGCTGATCGGCGGCGGGCGGACCGGGTCACCCGACCGAGTGGCAGGATGACCGGGTGATGCGCGCCGTGGTCCTGGCTCTGCTGACGGTCCTGCTGGCCGCCTGCACCCAGGTGCCGCTGGCCGAGCCGCCCCCGGTGGCGCCCGAGCCCACCGCGCAGCCCGAGCCGAGCGAGCTGGTGGTCGGCGTCGAGGATCTGGGTGCGGGCTTCAACCCGCACCTGCTGGCCCACTCCTCGTCGCTCACCACGGCCGTGGCCGCGCTCGTGCTGCCGTCGGTCTTCCGCCCGGGCCCCGACGGAGTCCCGCAGCTCGACCGCACCATCGCCACCAGTGCCGAGGTCGTGTCCACCGAGCCGTTCACGGTGAGCTACGAGCTCAACCTCGAGGCGTCCTGGTCGACGAACACGCCGATCGCGGCGGAGGACTTCGTCTACCTGTGGGAGCAGATGCGCGCCGACGCGGGCGTCGCCGACGCCGCGGGTTACCGCCTCATCACCGACGTGCGGTCGCGCGCGGGCGGCAAGGCCGTCGACGTGGTGTTCGACGAGCCGTACCCGGCCTGGCAGGGCCTGTTCTCCGACCTGCTGCCCGCCCACCTGCTCAAGGACGCCCCCGGCTCCTGGATCGGGGCGACGACGGGCGGCCTGCCGGCGTCGGGCGGCCCGTTCCGGATCGCGACGGTCGACGCGGGCCGCGGCGAGGTCGTGCTCGCCCGCAACGACACCTACTGGGACACCCCCGCCGTCCTCGACACCCTGGTCCTGCGGCGCCTGGACGACGCCGCGATGGCCACCGGGCTGGCCGCCGGTGACGTCGACGTCGCGCTCTCCGAGGCCGACCCCGCGATCCGCACCGCGCTGGGCGGCCTGAGCCCGGTCCCGCGCACGCAGCTCGCCCCGCTGCCGACGGTCACCCAGCTCGGCCTGCGCTCCGTCGACGGGCCGCTGCGCGACGCGCGCGCCCGCCAGGGCCTCGCCGCGCTGCTCGACCGCGAGGCGATCCGGCTCTCCGTCGCGCCCGAGGCCCTCCCGGCCGACGCGTTCGGCCTCGCCCCCTCCGAGCCCGGGTACGCGGCGAGCGCCCCCGACGGCGCCCCCGCCCGGCCCGACCCGATCGCGGCCGAGCAGCTGCTCCGGTCCGCGGGCTGGGCCCGGGACGCGTCCGGGAACTGGACGGTCGACGGGCAACCGGTCGCGCTGGTGATCGGCTCGGCGGCCGAGCGGCCGGAGGACGGTCGCGTGGCGCGGCTCGTCGCGGCGCAGCTCACCGTGGCCGGGATCGACACCACCGCAGTCGAGTCGCCCGCTGCGGAGCTGTTCGTGCAGGGCAGTGCGCCCGCCACCGAGATCACCGCGACGACCGCGCCGGCCACGACGTCGTCGGCGGCCCCCGCCACTTCGTCGGCCGCCCCGACGACGGCACCGCCACCCGGCGGGGGAGTGGCGGTCGACGTGATCGTCGGCCCGCGCACCGTCGGCGGCGCACCGGGTACGGAGCTCGCCTCCGACTACGGCTGCGCGCTGCCCACCGCGGTCGTCCCCGATCCGCCGTCGACGCCCACCGGCTTCTGCTTCCCGGCCCTGCAGCTGCTCCTGGAGTCGCTCGCGGCGGGCAGCGGGGAGGACGACCCGGCCCGGTTCGCCACCGCGGAGCGGGTGCTGTGGATGCAGCTGCCCGCTCTCCCGCTGTTCCAGCCGGTGGGCCTGGTGGTCAGCAGCGCGGCCGCCGACGCCGCGACGGGCATCGCGCCGGGCCCGCTCACCGAGGGCCCGCTCGCCGGGGCCGCCCGGTGGAACGAACCGGCTCGCTGAATCAGGGGCGCCGGTAGCGCGTCACCCACAGGTCCGGCTCGACCTCCGCCTCGTCGGTCACCCGGAACCCCGCCCGCTCGTAGAGGATGCGGGCGGGGTAGTTCGCCCGACCGGTCGACACCGTGACCGCGCCGGGGGCGAGGTCGAGGACGTGGGCGACCAGCGCCGTGCCGACGCCCCGCCGGAACGCGCGTGGGGCGACGACGAGCCGGTCGATGTCGACGACCCCGTCCGCGGCCGTGGTGGCGACGGCCCCGAGCAACCCGGTCTCGTCGCGGCAGCCGTACCAGGCGAGCCCCGCGGTGGCGAGCGAGTCCAGGGTGTCGTGCAGGGCCGGGATGGCGTCGGTGCCGAGCAGTGCGGCCTCGACGAGGTACGCGTCCCGTTGCACCCGCAGCAGTTCGACGTCGGGCGCCAGGGGTGCGACGGGAGGCGTCATCGGCTCGGGTGGGCAGCCGGATCAGGTGGGCAGGAGGTACTGCTCCTCGGCGTGGTGGCACGCGCTGGCGTGGCCGCCGGTGCGCAGCTCCAGGGCCGGCTCCTCCTCCGCGCACAGGTCCGTCGCCTTCCAGCACCGTGTCCGGAACCGGCACCCCGACGGGGGGTTGACCGGGCTGGGGACGTCGCCGGTGAGGCGGATCCGCTTGCGCCCGACCCGGACCGACGGGTCCGGCACCGGCACGGCCGAGAGCAGCGCCTGGGTGTACGGGTGCGACGGGCGCGTGTAGATCTCGTCCTCGGTGCCGATCTCCACGATCTTGCCCAGGTACATCACGGCGACGCGGTCCGACAGGTGCCGCACCACCGACAGGTCGTGGGCGATGAAGACGTAGGACAGTCCGAAGTCGCGCTGCAGGTCGCCGAGCAGGTTCATCACCTGCGCCTGGATGGAGACGTCGAGCGCCGACACCGGCTCGTCGCAGATGATCACCTCGGGCCGCAGCGCGAGTGCGCGGGCGATGCCGATGCGCTGGCGCTGGCCGCCGGAGAACTGGTGCGGGTACCGGTTGATGAAGTCGGGGTTCAGGCCGACGACGTCGAGCAGGTCCTGCACCTTCTTGCGGCGCTCACCCTTCGGCGCGACCTCGGGGTGGATCTCGAAGGGCTCCCCGATGATGTCGCCGACCGTCATGCGCGGGTTGAGCGAGGTGTACGGGTCCTGCAGCACGATCTGGATCTGCCGGCGCAGCGCCTTCAGCTCCTTGCCGCGCTTGCCGAAGATGTCCTCGCCGTGGAACCGCACGGACCCGCCGGTGGGCGGCTCCAGGCGCATCAGCACCTGCGCGAGCGTCGACTTGCCGCAGCCGGACTCGCCGACGACGCCGAGCGTCTCGCCCTTGTTGAGCGTGAACGACACCCCGTCGACGGCCCGCACGTGCCCGACGGTGCGCTTGATCGCGATGCCGACCCGCACCGGGAAGTGCTTGACGAGGTTCTCGACCTCGAGGATCGGTTCGTTCTTCTGCAGCGATGTCACGCGCTCACCAGCTCCTCGGCGAACAGGCAGGCCGACGAACGGCCGCCGGGCAGTGGCTCCAACGACGGCACGACCTCGCGGCAGCGGTCGACGGCCATGGGGCAGCGGGGGTGGAACGGGCAGCCGGACGGGATGTTCGTCAGGTTCGGCGGCAGGCCCTTGATGGCCCGCAGCTCGGTGCCCTTGCTGTCCAGGCGCGGGATCGACTCCAGCAGCGCCCGCGTGTACGGGTGGCACGGGTTGGCGTAGAGCGCGTGGACGTCGGCGTTCTCGACGATCCGCCCCGCGTACATCACGGCGATCCGGTCGGCGACCTCCGCGACCACACCGAGGTCGTGGGTGATGAGGATCAGGCCCATGTGGCGCTCGGTCTGGATGTCCTTGAGCAGGTCCATGATCTGGGCCTGCACGGTGACGTCGAGGGCGGTGGTGGGCTCGTCGGCGATGAGGACGTCGGGGTCCAGGGCCAGCGACATCGCGATCATCGCGCGCTGCCGCATGCCGCCGGAGAACTCGTGCGGGTAGTTGCGCACCCGCTGCGTCGCGCCGGGGATGCCGACCTGGTCGAGGAGCTCGACGGCCCGCTTCTCGGCGTCCTTCCTGCTCATCCCGCGCCGGGTGCGCAGCTGCTCGCCGATCTGGAACCCGACGGTGTAGACGGGGTTCAGGGCGGAGAGCGCGTCCTGGAAGATCATCGCGATGTTCTCGCCGCGCAGCTCGCGGCGGCGCTCGTCCTCCGCGGTGAGCAGCTCCTCGCCGCGGTAGCGGATCGAGCCCGCGGTGATCCGCCCCGGCGGCATCGGCAGGATGCCCATGACGGTGTTGGCGGTGACGGACTTGCCGGAGCCGGACTCGCCGAGCACGGCCAGGGTCTCGCCGGCCGCCACCGAGTAGCTGACGCCGTTGAGCACCTTGGCCACGCCGTCGCGGGTGTGGAACTCGACGTGCAGGCCGTCGACCTCCAGCAGGGGGCCCGTGGTGTCGCCGTTCTTGTTCAGGTCCACGTCAGCGGCCCTTCGGGTCGAACGCGCTGCGGACGGCGTCGCCGAGCATCACGAACGCGAGCACGGTGACGATCAGGAACGCGCCGGGGAAGACGAGCAGGGTGGGGGCGACGCGCAGCGAGGTCTGCGCCTCGCTGATCATCACGCCCCAGGAGACCACGGGGTCGCGCAGCCCGATGCCCAGGTAGGACAGGGTGGCCTCGGCCCCGATGAACGCGCCGAGCGAGATCGTGGCGTAGACCAGCACCGGGGCCACGCAGTTGGGCAGCATGTGCTTGACGATGATCCGCAGCGGCCCGGCCCCCAGCCCGCGCGCGGCGCGGACGTAGTCCTGGTTGCGCGCGGCGATCGCCGCCGACCGCATGATCCGCATGACCACGGGCCAGCCGAGTGCGGCCATGGTGCCGATGACGATCGCGGAGATCCCGATCGGGTTGTTGCCGACGGCGTCGCGGAACGTCGAGAGGATGACGATGGCGCCGAGCACGAACGGCAGGCCGAAGAACACGTCGGCGAAGCGGGAGATGACCGAGTCGACCCGGCCGCCCGCGAACCCGGACACCAGCCCGAGCACGCCGCCGATGAGGACGGTCAGCACGGTGGCGAGCACGCCGACGACGATCGAGACGCGGGCGCCGTAGATCGCCCGGGCGAACACGTCGCGGCCCAGGGCGTCGTAGCCGAAGATCGCGTCCGACGACGGACCCCGGCGCGAGCGCGACAGCTCGCCGACACCGGGGTCGACGGAGGTGAACAGCTGCGGGAACGCCGCGATGACCAGCAGGATCACGATCAGCACCGCGGACACGATGAACAGCGGGCGGCGGCGCAGGTCGTGCCATGCGTCGGAGGTGAGGCTGCGGGGCCTGTCGGTGGTGGTGGGCTCGCCGGGGGCGCCGGCCTGGCTGAGCGGGGTGGGGCTCGCGGTGGCGATGGCCTGCGGGTCAGTCAAGGCGGATCCTCGGGTCGAGAACGGCGTACAGCACGTCGACCAGCAGGTTCATCAGCAGGTAGACGATGACGAGGAGGACCACCACACCGGTCACGGTGATGCCCTCCTTGGTGACGATC
The DNA here is from genome assembly GCF_019263705.2 of Pseudonocardia abyssalis. NCBI lineage: Bacteria > Bacillati > Actinomycetota > Actinomycetes > Pseudonocardiales > Pseudonocardiaceae > Pseudonocardia > Pseudonocardia abyssalis. The sequence goes on along the minus strand of NZ_JADQDK010000001.1, from coordinate 4,103,513 downwards.
GCACGGAAGACGAGCCCGCCGATGCCGCGGATGTTGAAGATGCCCTCGGTGACGATCGCGCCACCCATCAGCGCGCCCAGGTCGGTGCCCAGGAACGTGATCACCGGGATCGCGGAGTTGCGCAGCAGGTGCACGCCCACGACGCGGCGCGGGGTGAGGCCCTTCGCGACCGCGGTGCGCACGTAGTCGGCGCGCTGGTTCTCCGCGATCGACGTGCGCATCAGCCGGGTCACGTACGCCATCGACAGGCTGCCGAGCACGAACGCCGGGGCGATCAGCTCGCCCCACGTCGGGTCGATCGACACCGTCGGGCTGATGATCCCCCAGCGCAGGCCGAGGAACGTCTGGACGACGAAGCCGGTGACGAACACCGGGACCGCGATGAGGAACAGGGTGGACACCAGCACGAGGTTGTCCAGGAAGCCGCCGCCGCGCAGGCCGGTGAAGACTCCCGCGGCGAGGCCGATGACGGCCTCGATGAGCAGCGCCAGCAGCGCCAGCCGGATGGTCGTCGGGTAGGCGTCGGCGATGAGCTCGCTGACCTGCAGGCCGGAGAACGTCTCGCCGAAGTCGCCGGTGAGGAGGTTGCCCAGGTACTGGAAGTACTGGGAGAAGATGTTGTCGTCGAGGTGGAACTTCTCGCGCATCTCCGCGACGTACGCCGGAGGGCACGGACGGTCGCCGCACTTGGCGGCGAAGGGGTCGCCCGGGATGGCCCAGACGAGTGCGTAGATCAGGAACGTCGTCCCGATGAACACGGGGACGAGCTGGAGCAGCCGACGCAGCACGTAGCGGCCCACGAATCACCTCCTGGGTGCGGCGCGGCCCGTGCCCGGTGGGGTCGCGAGGCCACGGTCTGACCCACATCCACAGCGTAGGGCGGCGACCGGGGTGCCCGGCCGCCGCCCTGAGCTGTGGTGGGTCGTGCTGGTCGTTACTCGGACACCGTCGCCGTGAGCAGGTCGAGCTCACGGAACTGGTTGGTGGTCGCGGTGGACATCCGCGGCGACCAGCCGGCCTGGGTGGTCGAGTAGAACGTCGGGATGGTGGGCATGTCCTGCAGGATCAGGCGCTCCGCCTCCTGGTAGAAGCCGAAGCTCTCCTCGGTGGACGGGGCCGAGTCGCCCTGGGCGAGCAGCGCGTCGACCTGCGGGTTGGTGTACTCGCCGTCGTTGGAGGACGCACCGCTCCTGTAGAGCGGGTTGAGGAAGTTCTCGATCGACGGGTAGTCCGCGGACCAGCCGGTGCGGAACGGCGTGGTGGCCTCACGGGCGTTGATCGTGGTGCGGAACTCCGCGAACGTCGGCACCGGCACGAAGTTGCAGGGGATGCCGGTGGCGTTGGTGATGGAGATGCAGAAGGCCTGGAAGACCTCCTGGTTGCCCGCGCCGTCGACGTTCGAGGTCAGCTCGATCGGACCGGTGAAGCCGGCCTCGGCGAGCAGCTGCTTGGCCTTGTCCGGGTTGTACGTGCACAGGTCGCCGCACTGGCCCTCGACGAAGCCGTCGAGGCCGGGCGGGACGACGCCGGCGGCCGGGTCGCGCAGACCGTCGTAGACCTGGTCGCTGACGGCCCGGCGGTCGATGGCGACCGAGAGGGCCTGGCGCACGCGGGGATCGGCGTACTTCGGGTCGTAGACCGGGAACGCGATCGTGTTGATGCCGAGGTAGGTCGTGTTCGAGTTGCGGCCGGCGAGGTCCTGCTCGAAGAGCCGGCCGACCAGCGACGAGGGCGGCAGCTGCTCCATGTAGTCGAGGTTGCCGGACACCAGGTCGGCGTAGGCGGCCTCGGGCGAGGCGTACGAGCGGTACTCCACGCCCCCGATGCTGGGCTTGCGCTCGCCCGGCCAGTCGGCCCAGGTCTCGAGCGTGATGTTGGCGCCGGGCTGGCGGTCGACGTAGCGGAACGGGCCGTTGCCGATCGGGGCGGCCTCGAAGCCGGCCTGGTCGGTGAAGAACGACGCGGGCAGCGGGGCGAACGCCGAGTAGCCGAGGACCGTCGGGAACACCGAGAACGGCGCCGTCAGCGCGACGGTGAACGTCTTGTCGTCGACGATCTGCAGGCCGGACATCGTCTCGGCGGCGGGGGCCGGGGCCTCCGCGGGGCCGGACTCGCCGTCGGGGTCGGTCGGGTTCACGTCGGCGAAGCCCTGGATCTGGCTGAAGAACGACGAGTTCTGCTGGGCGTTGGGCCCGTACGCCGCGAAGTTCCAGGCGTCGACGAAGCTGGAGGAGGTGACGGGGGTGCCGTCGTGGAACGTCCAGTCCTTCAGCGTGATCGTGTAGTTCTGCGAGTCGGTGGTCTCGATGGACTCCGCGACCTCGTTGTACGGCGCGGCGTCCTCGGTCTCGTAGCTGACGAGGTTGCTGAACAGCGAGTCGATGACCTTCCCGCCGCCGACCTCGTTGGTGTTGCTCGGCACGAGCGGGTTCTCCGGCTCGGTGCTGTAGACGCTGATGGTGGCGGCGGCTCCGTCGCCACCTGCGCCGCCCGCGGAATCGCCCCCGCCGCCCCCGCACGCGCTGGCGAACAGCGCGACGGAGACACCGACGGCGAGTGAGGCTGCAACTCGACGTGATCGCATGTGTTTCCAAATCTGACAGGCGCGGCGGAACGGGTGGCGCTCCTCAGCCGCGATCCGGGCAATGTGACCGCACAGTAACCGCAGTCCCGGCGGCGGAAGATAACAAATCGGTTGCGCGCCGGACCTCGCTCGTCCGACCCCGGTGAGCTGCGCGGACCGCCTAGGCTCGACTCCGTGACCCGTTCCCCCACGGACCGAGGGGCGCGCCGGATCGTGTTCGTGCACGCCCATCCCGACGACGAGACGCTCGCGACGGGAGGCACCCTCGCGACGCTCGCCGCCCGTCCCGACACCGCCGTCACGCTGGTGACGTGCACGCTCGGCGAGCAGGGCGAGGTGATCCCGCCGGAGCTCGCGCAGCTCGGTCCGGACGACGCCGACCAGCTCGGCGGCTACCGCATCGGCGAGCTCGCCGGGGCCTGCGCGGCGCTCGGCGTCAGCGACCACCGCTTCCTCGGCGGGGCCGGCCGCTGGCGCGACTCGGGCATGGCACTCGCGGGTCACGGCGTGCGGGCCGCCACGCCCGAGGTGCTGCACCCCCGGGCGTTCGCGGCCCCGGAGGCGTTCGACGACCAGGTCGGCGCGCTCGCCGCGGTGCTGGCCGACGTCGCGCCGCAGGTCGTCGTCACCTACGGCCCCGACGGCGGCTACGGCCATCCCGACCACGTGCGCGCGCACGAGATCACCGTGGCCGCGGTGGCCCGGGTCCCGGCGCGGCTGTTCCACACGGTCATCGGGCGCTCCACCCTCGACGCCGGGCTCGCCGGGCTGGCCGGCACCGCCGGCGTGCCGTTCCGGATCCCCGCGCCCGACGAGCTGCCGAGCGTCCCGGACGCCGCGGTGACCACCCGGGTGGACGTGTCCGGGGTGCGGGCGGCGAGGATCGCGGCGATGCGGGCGCACGCCACGCAGATCTCGGTGTGGGAGCAGGGTGGTGTCGTGGCGCTCGCGATGAGCAACGGGGTGGCGCAGCCGCTGCTGGACGTGGAGGAGTTCTCCGGTCCGGCGGGCGGGCTGTTCGGGGACGGGTCGTGACCGCACCCGGGAACGTGGTCGCGCGCGAGATCTCCCCGCGGCCGGAGTCGCGCCTGGCCGGGATCGGGGCACTCGTCCTGCTCGTCCTCGACGGCGTGCTGCTCGGCGCGTTCGGCGTCGCGTTCGCGCAGATCTACACCGGCGGCGTCCCGGTGCCGATGGGTGTGGTGCTGACGGTGCTGATCCTGCCGTGGCTGGTGCTGCGCGCGGGGGAGATCGACGACCGGCCCGCGGTCACCGGTGCACCGATCGTCGCGTGGTTCGCGGTGGTGGCGGTGCTGGCCGTAGCGGGTCCGGGCGGCGACGTGCTGGTGCCGATCAACTGGCAGTCCGGGGCGCTGGTGCTCGGTGGGATCGCGGCGGGGCTGTGGGCCCTGCAGCGCGTGATGAACGGGGAGTTCCGTGGCTGACACGACATCGAGCGGGCCGATCACGGACGGGGCGATGGTGGCGGCGCTGCGGCCGTTCGTCCGGGCCACGCGCCCGGTGCTCGACGGGCTGCGGGAGACCGACCCGTTCGGTCTGCGGGCGCGGGTGGCGGCCGTGCAGGGTCCTGACGACGAGCGCGGCGTGCGGGAGAAGGTGCTCGACTTCCTCGCCTCCGTCGAGATCCCCGGCACGGCGGCGTGGGCGTCGATGCAACCCGCGCAGCGGTCGCGCTGGTGGGTGCGCCGCGTCGGCCGGTTCACGACGCTGATCGCGGCGATCCCCGGCATCGGCGGGGTCCTGGCGAAGCGGCTCCCGGTCTCCTCGGCACTCGGCGCGGCCGGGCAGGGGCTGGTGCTGGTCGCGATCGCGGGCGAGCACGGCGTCCACGACGAGGACCGGCTCATCGGGCTGCTCGGTGCGGTGCTGTTCCGCCGCGAACTCGTCGTCGAGCGACCGGACGCGGCGGCGGACGAGGTGGCCGACGCCCGCGCCGCCGAGCTCACCGGTGACCTCGACGGGGCCGACAGCCGCCCGACGCTGCCGCGCATCGGATCGGCCGTGTGGCGGCTGGGTCGGGCGCTGTTCGCCGTCGAGGCGGAGCTCGACAAGCACCCGCACGGCAACTGGTTCCACTCCGCCCTGAGCAACCTCCCGGTCGTCGGGGTGGTCGGGAAGTACCTGGGGGAGTGGTCCGGGCTCAAGCGCGCGGCCCGCGAGGCGGAGAAGCGCCTGAAGGTCGCCTGACCTATCGGACGGGGGGTACGAGGTACCGGTAGCGGTGGTGCTCGGTCCAACCGGTGCCCTCGTAGAGGGCGCGGGCACCGGTGTTGTGCAGCGCCACCTGCAGGACACCGAAGCGGGTGCCCCGGGCCCGCGCCCACCCCGCGGCGGCGGCCATCAGCGCCGCGCCGAGCCCCCGGCGGCGCGCGGCGGGCACGACCTCCAGCCAGGACAGGTGCAGGTGGTCCTGCGCGACGGTGGCCCGGACCTGCCCGACCGCCGCGCCCGCCGGGTCGCGCGCGAGCACGAACGCGGTGGAGCCGTCGGCGGGGTCGAGGACGTGGCGCTGGACAGGGGTGGGGGTGCCGCCGTGCAGGCCCATCGCCCACCAGTCCGGGTCGGGGCGGTCCGGGGTGGTGATCGTCCAGGGACCCCCGTCGGCGGTGACGCCGGCCAACCCGGTGACGAGCACCGCGACCTCCGCGCCCGCCGCGTGCCCGGTGTCGAGCACCCAGCCCGCCCCCGACACCGCGGTGTCCCACGGCGACCCCGTCGGCACCGTGACGCGCGGCGGGATCCCGTGCGCCGCGGCGAAGGCACGCACGGCGTCGAGTGCCTCGGGGACCGGCATCCCGGGGTCGCCCAGGGCCAGTGCCGCGTTGGCGCGGCCGGTGTACCCGCCCGCGGCGCGCAGCCGCCACGCGCCGAGCCGCTCGTCGGCGGGGGCGGGCCAGGCGTCGGCGCACAGCTCCTCCAGGTGCACCACCGCTCCCCACGACGCCCGGCGCGGCGGTGCGGGCGGGACGGCGCGCACGGCGACGACCGCGTCCCGCGCGACGTGCACCGGACCACGGCGCGTCTCGACGGTGACGGTGTCGGGTCCCGGGGTCAGCTCGCCCACGGCGTCGCTGAACAGGGGCCGGCCGTCGCGGTCGCCGACGCGGTGGCGCAGGGACACGCGGCGGCCGGCGAGCGAGTCGAGGAGATCCACTCGGCTATCCTCCGACGACGCGCGTCACACCGCCCCGGCTGGGTGCGACGTCCCTTCCCGATACATACTGTCCACGCCCCGACCTGCCCGACCGGAGGACCCCCGTGACCTACGTGATCGCCGAGCCCTGCGTCGACCTCCTCGACAAGGCGTGTATCGAAGAGTGTCCGGTGGACTGCATCTACGAGGGCGGGCGGATGATGTACATCCACCCCGACGAGTGCGTCGACTGCGGTGCCTGCGAGCCGGTCTGCCCGGTCGAGGCCATCTACTACGAGGACGACGTCCCCGAGCAGTGGACCGCCTACACCAAGGCCAACGTCGACTTCTTCGACGACCTGGGCAGCCCCGGCGGCGCGTCGAAGGTCGGCAAGACCGAGATGGACGTCGAGCCGGCCAAGAGCCTGCCCCCGCAAGAGCACGACGAGTGATAGGGCAGCTACCCGACTTCCCCTGGGACTCGCTCGCCGAGGACAAGGCCCTCGCGGCCGCGCACCCCGACGGCATCGTCGACCTCTCCGTCGGCACCCCGGTCGACCCGATCGCGCCCGTCGTGCGGGCCGCCCTGTCGGGTCCGGCCGCCGACGAGCCCGGCTACCCGACGACGCACGGCCCCGTGTCGCTGCGCGTCGCGATCGCGGGCTCGCTGCTGCGGCGCTTCGGCGTCACGGTCGACCCCGTCGCGGTGCTGCCGACGATCGGCTCGAAGGAGCTCGTCGCCTGGCTGCCCACGCTGCTCGGCGTGGGCGCGGGCGACACCGTCGTCATCCCGGAGCTGGCCTACCCGACCTACGAGGTCGGCGCGCGGATCGCCGGGGCCACCCCCGTGCGGTCCGACGGGCTCACCGCGCTCGGCCCGGCTCGGGTCGGGCTGGTGTGGGTGAACTCGCCGTCCAACCCGACCGGTCAGGTGCTCCCGCCCGAGCACCTGCGCAAGGTCGTGGCGTGGGCCCGGGAGAGGGGTACGGTCGTCGCGTCCGACGAGTGCTACCTGTCGCTGAGCGACGGCGCCTCCTCCATCCTGCACCCGGACGTCTGCGGCGGGTCGCACGAGGGACTGCTCGCGGTGCACTCGATGTCGAAGTCCTCCGGGCTCGCCGGGTACCGCGCGGGCTTCGTCACGGGTGACCCGGCGCTGGTGGCCGGCCTCCTCGAGGTGCGCAAGCACGCCGGAATGATCGTCCCGCGGCCGGTGCAGGCCGCGATGGAGGCCGCCGCGTCCGACGACACGCACGTCACCGCGCAGGCCGCGGTCTACGCGGCGCGGCGCGGGCGGCTGCGGGTGGCGCTGGAGAAGGCGGGCCTGCGCGTCGACCACTCCGGGGCCGGGCTCTACCTCTGGGCCACCGCGGGGCGGCCCTCCCGGTTGACGGTGCGGGAGTTCGCGGCGCAAGGTGTCCTGGTGGCACCGGGGGAGTTCTACGGACCGGCGGGGGCGCAGCACGTGCGCGTGGCGCTCACCGCGACGGACGAGCGCATCGACGCGGCGGTGGCCCGGCTCGCTCCGTGAGCACCGTCGTGCGTCCCACGGCGGTGCGGCCGTGGGTGGTCCTGCTCGGCCTGCTCGCGCTGGCCGTGAACCTCCGTGCGTCCCTGGCGGGCTACCCGCCGCTGCTGGAGTCCGTGCGCGCCGAGCTGGATGCGTCCGCGGGCGTCGCCGGGCTGGTGCAGGCCGGCGCCGTGCTGATGATGGGCGCCGGGTCGTTCGCCGGGCCCGTGGTCGGCGCCCGGTTCGGCCGGGAACGCGCGCTCGGCGGGGCGGTCGGGCTGGTCGCGCTGGGCGGGCTGCTCCGCGGTGTCCCCGAACTGGGTCCGTCGACGGCGCTGTGGTCGCTGATCGGCGGCAGCCTCGTCGTCGGGGCCGGGATCGGGCTGGCCGGCGTGCTGCTGTCGGGGGTCGTCAAGGAGCACCTCGCCGAACGCGCCGGGCTGGCGACCGGCGGGTACGTCGTCTCGATGATGGTCGGGGCCACGGTCGCCAGCGCCGTCGCGGTACCGCTGTCGGTGGCGCTGGGCGGCTGGTCGTTCTCACTGGCGGTGTGGGCGGTGCCCGCGGTGTTCGCCGTCGCGCTCTGGACGCCGATCGCGCGCCGCGTGCCGGTGCCCGAGCGAACCGGCCACCGCACGCTGCTGCCGTGGCGCGACCCGTTCACCCGCCTGTCGGCCTGCTACCAGACCGGCACCTCGGTGATGTTCTACGGCTGGCTGACCTGGCTCGCGCCCTACTACGAGGGCCAGGGCTGGAGCCCGACGCAGGCCGGGCTGCTGCTCGCGGTGTGGAGCGTGACGCAGATCCCGGCCGCGCTGCTGGCCCCCGCGTTCGCCGAGCGGCGTCGGCGCTGGCGGTTCTGGGCGATGCTGACGCTGGCCTGCGGGGTGGCCGGCACCGTCGGGGCGGCGGTCCTGCCGATGCCCCCGCTGCTCGGCCCGTGGATCTGGGTCGTGCTGATGGGCGTCGGCGTCGGCGCCGGGTTCCCGCTCGGTCTCACGGTGATCGCCTGGCGTACGCCCGACGGCGCGGCGAGCTCCGCCACCACCGGGTTCGCGCTCGGCGTCGGCTACACCGCGGCCGGGCTCACCCCCCTGCTGATGGGCGTGCTCCTCGACGTGACGGGCGCGTACCCGGCCGCGATCGCCGTCCTGCTCGCGGCAGGTGCGCTCCAGGCGTTCGCGATCGTGAAGATCGGCGACCGGCCCGTCACAGGCTGATCGCGGCGACCTTCTCCCACGCCGGCCACCACTGCGCGCGCTTCGCCTCGGCCCGGGTGCGCTCACGTTCCACCAGGCGGCCCGCGACGAACACGACGTGGGCGTCGAGATCGTCGCCGAGGCCGTCGAGCAGCTCGCGGATGCGGGTCTCGGCGACGCAGGCGTCCTGGTGGTCGCCCAGGACCTCCTGCAGCTCCTCGGTGGCCCCGAGCAGCTCCTTGATCGACTTCCCGGTCGGGGTGCCGCGGAACGCCGGCTGCACGAGCTCGCCGGTGTAGCGCACGCGCTTGCCGTGGATGCGCAGCGCGTGCAGCACCTCGTCGGGCGGGTCCTCCCCGGCCCTCCGCACGGCCTTCGTCATCTTCGCGGCCTCGGCGCGGATGAGGTCGATCAGCTCGGGCTGCGCCTGCGTGGCCGACGGCGTGGGCAGGGGCAGCCGGATCGCGTCCGCGATGCGTTCCACCAGTGCGAGGTAGCGCGGGGCGTCGAGCGCGGCGAGCATCTCGGCCCGGGCCTCGACGTGCTCGGCCTCCAGAGCGGCGACCAGCGCCTGCCCTGCCTCCTGCTCGGCGGCGGGCAGCGCGGCGACCTCGCCGCGCAGGCGCAGCAGCATCACGTCGAGATCGCGGACCGGTCCGAGTGCACCGCCGAGCCAGCCCAGCTCGGCGCGCAGGCCGTCGCCCCAGGTGAGGTCGAGCAGCGGACGCGCGGCCTTGAGAGCGGCCCGCATCCGCCGCACCGACACGCGCATCTGGTGCAGGTCCTCGATGTCGTCGCCGGTGCGGGTGCCCGGGTCGTGCTTCAGGAGGGCGCGCAGGCGCAGGTCGAGGGCGGCGCGGACGTGGTGCGGAGGGGCGTCCGAGGGCGCCGCGGTGAGCGGGGCCGGCAGGTCGAACGCCTCGGCCGACATCGATCGGTGGCGGCGGGGGGCAGCAGTGGGCACGACGGGAGAGCCTAGTTGGCGTGCAGCGCCGAGTTGAGCGCGATGCCCTCGCCCGTGCGGGGGAGCACCTCGACGGCGCCGGACACCGAGTTGCGCCGGAACAGCAGACCGTCCCGGCCGGACAGGGTGCGGGCGGGCGTGGTGGAGCCGTCGGGGCGGGTGACCTTCGTGCCCGCGGTGACGTAGAGGCCCGCCTCGACGACGCAGTCGTCGCCGAGGGAGATGCCGATGCCCGCGTTCGCGCCGAGCAGGCAGCGCCGTCCGATCTCGATCGTCTCCTTGCCGCCGCCGGAGAGCGTCCCCATGATCGACGCACCGCCACCGACGTCGGAACCGTCGCCGACGACCACACCCGCGGAGATCCGCCCCTCCACCATCGACGAGCCGAGCGTGCCCGCGTTGAAGTTGACGAAGCCCTCGTGCATGACGGTGGTGCCCTCGGCGAGGTGCGCGCCCAGGCGCACGCGGTCGGCGTCGGCGATCCGGACGCCCGACGGGACCACGTAGTCGACCATCCGCGGGAACTTGTCGACGCCGTAGACGGTGACGGGGCGGCGGGCGCGCATCCGCATCCGGGCCAGCTCGAAGTCGGGGACCCCACACGGGCCGCGGTCGGTCCAGACGACGTTCGCGAGCAGCCCGAACTGGCCGTCGAGGTTGACCTCGTGCGGGGCGACGAGCCGGTGGCTGAGCAGGTGCAGGCGCAGGTAGACGTCGGAGGCGTCGACGGGCGGGTCGGCCAGGGACCCGATCGCGGTGCGCACGACGACGGTGCGGACCCCGCGGGCGTCGTCGACCCCGGCCATGGGCTCCAGGTCGGCGGCGACGTCGGTCGCGTCGGGGCCGAGCGCGGGGGCGGGGTACCAGGTGTCGAGGACCGTTCCGGTGGTCAGGGTGACGGTGGCCAGGCCGGTTCCGGAAGCGCCCTCGCGGCGCGGTGTGGTGCTCACGCGACGACGTTATCCGGTGCCGGTCACGACCGGCCGGCCGCCGCCGCGTGCGTCCACGGCCCCCCGCCCGCCTGGCAGTGGGGTGGCTTCGCTCCGACCTGGTTGCGGTAGAGCCACCCCACTGCACGGTCGGGGGTGGCTCGGTGCCCTGCCGCGCGTCGTGTCGCGACTAGCCTCGCCGTCGTGACCTCCCTCGACCTCACCGCCTCGCCGATCGACCTCTGCGCCGCGCTCGTCGACACCCCCAGCGTCTCCGGTGACGAGGCCGGGCTCGCCGACGCGGTGGAGACGGCGCTGCGGGAACAGGCGCCGCACCTGGAGGTCCTGCGAACGGGAGACGCGGTGCTCGCGCGCACGCACCTCGGCCGGGGGGACCGGGTGCTGCTGGCCGGGCACCTCGACACCGTCCCGATCGCCGACAACGTGCCGAGCCGCCGTGACGGGCACCTGCTCCACGGCTGCGGCACCTCGGACATGAAGGCGGGCGACGCCGTCTTCCTGCACCTCGCCGCCACGCTCCCGGAACCGCGCCACGACCTGACGTTCGTGTTCTACGACTGCGAGGAGGTCGAGGCCGCGCGCAACGGGCTCGGGCGCATCGAGCGGGAGCACCGCGACTGGCTCGTCGCCGACCTCGCGATCCTCGGGGAGCCGACCAACGTCGGGGTCGAGGCGGGCTGCCAGGGCACGCTGCGTGCGGAGATCTCCACCACGGGGCGCCGGGCGCACTCCGCACGGTCGTGGCTGGGCGACAACGCGATCCACAACGCGACCCCGGTGCTCCAGCGCCTCGCCGCGTACATCGCCCGCGACGTCGACATCGACGGCTGCGTCTACCGCGAGGGGCTGCAGGCCGTCCGGATCGCGGGTGGGGTGGCGGGCAACGTCGTGCCGGACGCGTGCGTCGTCACCGTCAACTTCCGCTTCGCCCCCGACCGCGACGCCGCGGCCGCGGAGCGGCACGTCCGCGAGGTGTTCGACGGCTTCGACCTCGCGGTCACCGACCTGTCGCCGGGCGCACTGCCCGGTCTGACGGCCCCGGTGACCCGGGAGTTCGTCGCCGCCACCGGTGCCGTGCCGAGCGCGAAGTACGGCTGGACGGACGTCTCGCGCTTCGCCGGACTCGGCATCCCGGCGCTCAACTACGGCCCCGGCGACCCGAACCTCGCCCACACCCGCGAGGAGAACGTCGACACCCGCCAGATCACCGAGTCCGTGGACGTACTCCGCCGGTTCCTGCGGTGAGCGCCTCACTACCCTGACGGACATGAGAGGCCGTGGGGATCAGCGCCCCGACGAGAAGCAGAAGGGCCCGATCGTGCTGCGCGGAGAGCGCCGCAACGAGTCGACCACCACCGACCAGCGGCTGCTCGACTCGCGCGGCCCCAGCGACTGGGTGCACACCGACCCGTGGCGGGTCATGCGGATCCAGGCCGAGTTCGTCGAGGGCTTCGGGATGCTCGCCGAGCTGCCCCGCGCCGTCACGGTCTTCGGCTCGGCCCGCACCCCGCGCGACCACATCGAGTACGCCCAGGGCCGCGCGCTGGGCACCGCCCTCGCCGAGGCCGGCTACGCGGTGATCACCGGTGGCGGGCCGGGTGCGATGGAGGCCGCGAACAAGGGCTGCTCCGAGGCGGGCGGGCTGAGCGTCGGGCTGGGTATCGAGCTGCCGTTCGAGCAGGGCCTCAACGACTGGGTCGACCTCGGGATCAACTTCCGCTACTTCTTCGCCCGCAAGACGATGTTCGTCAAGTACTCGCAGGCGTTCGTCTGCCTGCCCGGCGGGTTCGGCACGCTCGACGAGCTGTTCGAGGCGCTGACGCTGGTGCAGACGAAGAAGGTCACCAAGTTCCCGGTGGTGCTGCTGGGCACCGACTACTGGGGCGGGCTCTACGACTGGATCGCCAAGACCGTGCTGGAGAACGGCAAGGTCGGCGAGAAGGACATCAAGCTGCTGCACCTCACCGACGACGTCGACGACGCCGTGCGGGTGGTGCACGAGGCCTACAGGGCCTGGGAGGACGCGCACTGATGAAGGTGTGCGTGTACTGCGCGTCGATCGAGACCATCGCCCCGCACTACCCGGCGCTCGCCGCCGACGTGGGCCGGGAGATCGCCGCGCGCGGTTGGGAGCTGGTCTCCGGCGGCGGGCAGCGCTCGATGATGGGCGCGGTCGCCACGGCGGCGCGGGCCGGCGGGGCCCGCACGACCGGCGTCATCCCGCGGTCGATGGTGGAGCGCGAGTGGGCCGACCTCGACTCCGACGAGCTGCTGGTCACCGAGACCATGCGTGAGCGCAAGGCCCTCATGGAGGCCCACGCCGACGCGTTCCTCGCCCTGCCCGGCGGGCTCGGCACCTGCGAGGAGCTGTTCGAGGTGTGGACCTCGGGCTACCTCGGCATGCACGCGAAGCCCGTCGTCCTGCTCGACCCCGACGGGCACTGGACGGGCCTGCTCGACTGGGTCCGCGGGCTCGGCGAGCGCGGGTTCGTCACACCCGACGCGATCGCCCGGCTCGTCGTCACCAGCGACGTCGCGGCCGCGCTGGACGCCTGCGGGACGGGCGTGGCCGTGCCACCATCGACCGTGTGATCCGTTTCGGCACCCGCGAGCCCGCCCAGGACCGCGCGCTGGTGATGGCGATCGTGAACCGCACCCCCGACTCCTTCTACGACCGCGGCGCCACGTTCTCCGACTCCGCGGCGATGGCGAAGGTCGACGCGGCCGTGGCCGAGGGTGCCGACATCATCGACATCGGCGGGGTCAAGGCCGGTCCGGGCGACGAGGTCGACGCCGCGGAGGAGATCCGCCGCGTCATCCCGTTCGTCGCGGCCGTCCGCGCCCGCCACCCCGACGTCGTGATCAGCGTCGACACCTGGCGCGGCGAGGTGGGCAAGCTCGCCGTCGCCGAGGGGGCCGACCTGCTCAACGACACCTGGGCCGGGGCCGACCCGAGCCTCGGTGAGGTCGCCGCGGGTACCGGGGCCGGGATCGTCTGTTCGCACACCGGGGGAGCGGTGCCGCGGCGCCGCCCGCACCGCGTCCGCTACGCCGACGTGGTGGCGGACGTCATCGCCGACGTCGTCGGGCAGGCCGAGGACCTCGTCGCGCGGGGGGTGCCGCGGGAGGGCGTCCTGATCGACCCGACCCACGACTTCGGCAAGAACACCTTCCACGGCCTGACGCTGCTGCGCCGCGTCGACGAGCTGGTGGCCACGGGCTGGCCGGTGCTGATGGCGTTGTCCAACAAGGACTTCGTCGGCGAGGCGCTCGGCGTGGAGCTGAACGAGCGGCTGGAGGGCACCCTCGCCGCCACCGCGCTGGCCGCCGCGGCCGGGTGCCGGGTGTTCCGCGCCCACGAGGTCGCCGCGACCCGACGTACCGTGGACATGGTCGCGGCCATCGCGGGCACCCGCCCGCCGGTGCGGACCGTTCGCGCCCTCGCGTAGGAGTTCGATGCAGCCCAGTACCGACGCCTGGTTCGCCCGCCGCACCTGGCAGGAGTCGGCATGGACCGTCGAGGAGCTGGTGGCCGCGAAGGCCGGTCGCCGCGTGTCGGTCGTGCTGCCCGCGCTCGACGAGGAGGAGACGGTCGGCGCGATCGTCACCGCGATCCTGCCCCTGACGACCGGTGCGGCCCCGCTGGTCGACGAGCTGGTCGTCGTCGACTCCGGGTCGACCGACCGCACCGTCGCCCGCGCCACCGCGGCCGGGGCCCGGGTCGTGCACCGCGCCGACGTCCTGCCGGAGCTGGAGCCGCTGCCCGGCAAGGGGGAGGTGCTCTGGCGTTCGCTCGCCGCCACCGACGGCGACGTGATCTGTTTCCTCGACTCCGATCTCGTCGACTTCGATCCCGGATTCGTCCCCGCCCTCCTCGGCCCGCTGCTCGCGGAGCGGGGCGTCGCGCTGGTGAAGGGCTTCTACCGGCGCCCGCTGCGCATGGAGACGACGCAGAACGACACGGGTGGGGGTCGGGTCACCGAGCTCGTCGCCCGTCCGCTCCTGGCCGCACTGCGCCCCGAGCTCTCCGGGATCGTGCAGCCCCTGGGCGGGGAGTACGCGGCCACCCGGGCGCTGCTGGAGTCCGTACCGTTCGCGACGGGGTACGGCGTCGAGATCGGGCTGCTGCTCGACACGCACTCCCGGCTCGGCCTGGACGCGCTCGCGCAGGTCAACCTCGGCGTCCGCAAGCACCGCAACCGCTCATTGCTGCAGCTCGGCGTCATGTCCCGGCAGATCGTGGCGGCCGCGCTGTCGCGCTGCGGACTGGCCACCGGGGGCGGGGAGCTGACGCAGTTCGTCCAGGTCGGCGGCGAGTGGCAGCCGTCGACGATTGACGCGCCGGTCGCGGAACGGCCGCCGATGACCACGGTGTCGGGGTCCCGTGGTTCCATCTCGGGGTGGGGACCGCGCTGATCTACCTGTTCGTCGTCGTGCTCGTCGCGGCGGCGTTCTTCGGGGTCGCCGCGTTCGTGTTCGGCCGCGGCGAGGAGCTGGCGCCACTGGCGCCCGACGCCACGCCCACCCGGCTGCCGTCGGGGGAGATCGCCGGGGAGCACGTGCGCGAGCTGCGCTTCCCCCAGGCCGTGCGCGGCTACCGGATGACCGAGGTCGACTGGGTGCTCGACCGCCTCGCCGAGGAGCTCGACCGCGTGGGCGCCGAACGCGACGGACTGCTCGGCCGCGTCGCGGAGCTGGAGGGATCCCGGTCGGTGCGCACGAGCCCGAGCGGCGAGGACCGGGGGCTGGAAGGATCGCCGCCATGAACAACCGGGTCGAGCTGACCGTTCCCGTCGACGTCAACGCGCCCGTGGAGGCGGTCTGGCGCACGATCACCGACTGGCCGGGCCAGGGCGACTGGATGCTCGGCACCCGCGTCGAGGTCGTCGGCGGGGGCGACGGCCGCGAGCTGGGCGCGTCGCTGCGGGCCGTCACGGGCATCGGGCCGCTCGGCGTCACCGACACGATGGACATCGTGGAGTGGGACCCTCCGAAGCGCTGCGTCGTCCGGCACACCGGCAAGGTCGTCAAGGGCGACGGCGTGTTCGAGGTCGTCGAGCTGGGCCCCGAGCGCGCCCGCTTCCTGTGGACCGAGCTGCTCGACCTCCCGCTGGGCCCGCTCGGCCGGGCGGGCTGGCCGCTGGTGCGCCCGGCGTTCCGCGCGGGCGTCGAGATGTCGCTGCGGAAGATGGCGCGGCAGTGCGAGCAGGAGTACCGCCGGGGTGCCTGACGACGGGGTCCATGACGGCAGGGTCCGCTGCGCGTGGGCGGGGTCCGAGCCCGAGTACACCCGGTACCACGACGAGGAGTGGGGACGTCCCGTCCGTGGCGTCACCGCGATGTTCGAGCGGCTGAGCCTGGAGGGCTTCCAGTCCGGGCTGTCCTGGATCGTCATCCTGCGCAAGCGCCCCGCGTTCCGGGCGGCCTTCGCGGGCTTCGTCCCCGAGGAGGTCGCCCGGTTCGACGACGCCGACGTGGAGCGCCTGCTCGGCGACGCCGGCATCGTCCGCAACCGGTCCAAGATCGCGGCGACGATCTCCAACGCCCGCGCGGTCCTCGACCTCGACACCCCGCTCGACGACCTGCTGTGGTCCTTCGCGCCCGCGTCGCACGTCCCGCCCGCGACGTTCGCCGACGTGCCTGCCACCACCCCGGAGTCGGTCGCGATGGCCAAGGAGCTCAAGCGGCGCGGGCTCCGTTTCGTCGGGCCGACCACCTGCTACGCGTTGATGCAGGCCGTCGGACTGGTCGACGATCACGTCGCGGAGTGTTGGAGATCCGCTCCGCAGCGTGAACCTTGGGCGGATTGATCGCTCCGGTTGCGGCCCTGTCCCTCCGATGAGGAAAGATGTTCCTCAGCATCCCGTCCTGCGCTCTCCCCGGCGCAGCGGCGCCCTGCAGACATGATGACGGAGGGAGCAGGACATGGCGGCGATGAAGCCCCGTACCGGTGACGGTCCCCTGGAGGTGACCAAGGAGGGACGCGGCATTGTCATGCGCGTCCCGCTGGAGGGCGGTGGCCGCCTGGTCGTGGAGATGTCGGCCGAGGAGGCCAGCGACCTCGGCGACGCCCTCAAGGCCGCATCCGGCTGAGACACGGGACCACCCCGGTGGTCCACCGAACGACACGGCACCCGCACGCGAGGAAGCGTGGGGGTGCCGTTCGTCGTCCGGGGCCGGGTCAGAGCAGCGAGCGGTAGATGTCGACGGTGCGGGCCGCGGCCTGCTCCCACGCGAACTCGCGCTCGGCGCGCACCCGCCCGGCGGCCCCCATCCCGGCGGCGCGCGACGGGTCGGCGAGCAGGGCGTTGACGGCGTCGGCGATGCCCGTGCGGAACTCGTCCTCGGCGTGCTGGTCGTAGTGCACGAGGGTGCCGGTCACCCCGTCCTCGACGACCTCCGGGATGCCGCCCACGTCGGACGCGACGACCGCCGTGCCGCACGCCATCGCCTCGAGGTTGACGATGCCCAGCGGCTCGTACACCGACGGGCAGACGAACACCGTGGCCGCCGACAGGAGCTGGCGGATCTCCGCCGTGGGCAGCATCCGGCGCACCCACACGACGTCGCCCCGCGCGGTGGCGAGCTCGGCGACGGCCTTCTCGGTCTCCTCGGCGATCTCCGGGGTGTCCGGCGCGCCCGCGCACAGCACGACCTGCGCCGCCGGGTCGATGCGGTGCGCGGCCGCGACCAGGTGCCCCAGTCCCTTCTGCCGCGTGATCCGGCCGACGAACACGACGATCGGCCGGTCGGGGTCGACACCCGCGGCGCGGACGGCGTCGCGCCGCTCGTCGGGGTGGTAGAAGACGGTGTCGATGCCGTTGTGCACCACGTGCACCCGTGTCGGGTCGAGCGCGGGGTAGCAGTCGAGGACGTCGGTGCGCATGCCCGCGCTCACCGCGATCACCGCGTCGGCGTACTCGTAGGACGTGCGCTCCACCCACGACGAGAGCCGGTAGCCGCCGCCGAGCTGCTCGGCCTTCCACGGCCGCCGCGGCTCCAGCGAGTGGGCGGTGACGACGTGCGGCACCCCGTGCAGGATCTTCGCCAGGTGCCCGGCCATGTTGGCGTACCAGGTGTGCGAGTGCGCGATGTCCACGCCGTCCAGGGCGGCCACCATCGACAGGTCGACGCCGAGGGTCTGCAGCGCGGGGTTCGCACCGGCGAGCGCTCCGGGCGCCCGGTGGGCGTAGGTGTCGAGTGCGCCCGTACGGGGTTCCCCGAAGCAGTGGACATCGACGTCGATCAGGGCCCGCAGCGCAGGTACGAGGTGCTCGACATGGACCCCGGCCCCCCCATAGACGTCGGGCGGGTATTCACGGGTGAGCAGGCCGATGCGCACGCCGTGCACCGTAGCCGCCCGGAGACCCCCGCGGGTTGTCGTGCTCCGCACGGATCCAGATGTGGCCGGGCACGGGCCGAGGCCACTAGGCTCGGCACCGTGATGCTGCGGGGATGGCTGCTGTGACGGGCGCTCGGCTCACGGCTGCGTCGCCCCGCGGTCTGCCGGCCAACGTGCTGGGCATCGTGCTGGCGGGCGGTGAGGGCAAGCGGCTGTGGCCGCTCACGGCCGATCGGGCGAAGCCCGCCGTGCCGTTCGGCGGCAACTACCGCCTGATCGACTTCGTGTTGTCCAACCTGGTCAACGCCGGGCTGCACCGCATCTGCGTGCTGACGCAGTACAAGTCGCACAGCCTCGACCGGCACATCTCCACGACCTGGCGCCTCTCGAGCGTCCTCGGGCAGTACATCACCACGGTGCCGGCGCAGCAGCGGCTCGGCCGGCGTTGGTACACCGGCAGCGCCGACGCGATCTTCCAGAGCCTCAACCTCGTCTACGACGAACGCCCCGACTACATCGCGGTCTTCGGGGCCGATCACGTGTACCGCATGGACCCGAGCCAGATGATCACGCAGCACATCGAGAGCGGCGCGGGCGTCACCGTCGCCGGTATCCGGGTGCCGCGGGCGGAGGCGAAGGCGTTCGGCGTCATCAACTCCGACGAGTCCGGGAAGATCATCGAGTTCCTGGAGAAGCCGTCCGACCCGCCGTCGGTGCCCGACGACCCCGACCTCACGTTCGCGTCGATGGGCAACTACGTCTTCACCACCGAGGTGCTGCTCGACGCGCTCAAGGCCGACGCCGAGGACGGCGACTCCGACCACGACATGGGCGGCGACATCATCCCGCGCCTGGTGAACGAGGGGCAGGCGTCGGTCTACGACTTCGCCGAGAACGTCGTGCCCGGCGCCACCGACCGCGACTCCGGCTACTGGCGCGACGTCGGCACGATCGACGCCTACTACGAGGCGCACAACGACCTGTGGTCGGTGCACCCGATCTTCAACCTCTACAACGACCGTTGGCCCATCCGTACGGCCACCGCGCCGCTGCCGCCGGCCAAGTTCGTGGAGGGCGGCATCGCGCAGGACTCCATCGTCGGCTCCGGCACGATCATCTCCGGGGCGATCGTGCGCCGCTCGGTGATCAGTCCCAACGTGCTCGTGCACGCGGGGGCGGAGGTGTCGGACTCGGTGATCCTGCCCGGCGTCCGCATCGGTCGCGGGGCCGTCGTGCGCGGCGCGATCCTGGACAAGAACGTCAACATCCCGGACGGCGCGCTCGTCGGCGTCGACCTGGCCACCGACCGGGCCCGCTACACCGTGAGCCCGGGCGGCGTCGTGGTGCTGGGCAAGGGCCTGACGGCCCTCTAGACGACCAGGCCCGGAGACCGTGGCCGGAGCCACGGTCTCCGAGCACCAGGGGGATCAGACCGTCTTGCTCGCGTGCTGGTCGATCAGGCGGCCCAGGCGGGGCAGCGCCTCCTCGACGTTCTTCTGGCCCTGCGGGCGCAGCTTGCCGTAGACCTTCTTGACGGCGTCGGAGCTGCTGCCCTCGGCGCGGCGGTCGCTGACCGACAGGAGCGCGTTGGCGGCCTCGGCCGGGCGGGCCGAGAGGTAGGCGCCGAAGTCGGTGCCCGCGGTGGCGCGGTAGTCGGCGTAGAACGGCTCCAGCGCGGTGGCGAAGTCGGGCAGCATCTTGTCGACCGCACTGGTCACGATGCCCGGCTTGACCTTCTTGACCGTGGCGTACCCGGTCTTGATGACGGCGCCGGAGACACCGCCGGAGTCCGAGACCTCCTGGTCGACCAGCGTCTGCAGGTCCGTCACGACGGTCGGGCGCCGGGTCGGGTCCAGCAGGATGGCGTTGAGGGTCTGCGTCACGGGTGTGTCGTCCTTTCTGATCCACTCACCGAGGCATCTCGGCCGGGCAGGACGGTAATGCAAGATCGAACTCGCGAAGCGCCCGGGGCACCCGATCAGGTGGTGACCACGGCGGCCAGCAGCCCGTCGCCCAGCGGGAGCAGGACCGGGACCAGGCGCTCGTCCTCGCGCACCTGGCGGGCGACCTCGCGCAGCGCGACGCTCGACACGTCGGTGGCGGCCGGGTCGGTGACCCCACCGGTGAGGACGCCGGCCATCGCGACGATGCCGCCGGGGCGCAGCAGGCGCACGGCCTCGTCGAGGTAGCGGGGGTAGTCGGCGGCGGCGGCGTCGACGAAGACCAGGTCGTAGCCGCCGTCGGTGAGCCGTGGCAGCACTTCCAGGCCCATACCGTTGATCAGGCGCAGCCGTCCGGGGGCGTATCCCGCGGCCACGAACGCCGACCGGGCGACGCGCTGCGCCTCCGGGTCGACGTCGATCGAGGTCAGGACGCCGTCGACGGCCATCCCGCCGAGCAGCCACAGCCCGCTGACGCCCGCGCCGGTGCCGATCTCAACGACCGCGCGCGCGCCGATCGCCGCCGCGACGAAGCGCAGACCGACCCCGCAGCCGGGCCCGATCGGGGCGCAGCCGAGCGCGTCGCCACGGGTGCGCGCATCGCGGACGACGTCGTCCTCGGTGAGGTACCCCTCGACGTAGTCGCGGACGGCCCACGGGTAGCCGTCGTCCGTGCGGACGGTCATGGGGGGAAGGCTACTGGGTGGCCGTCGCCACGTCGGGGAACTGCACCTTCACAGGTTCCTCTCAGTCGCTTCTCACCCCTCGTTCACAGACGTAGGGCACCGTGGTGCACAGATCGGTCGGGGTCGTCGGCCGGTGCACCGCAGATCGGGGAACTCCCCGGAGACTGAGGACGTTGGCACGAGCAGCACGACCCGCGCCGAGAGGGTTCGAGAAGATCATGACCGACGGCCTGGCCACCGCCACAGCCCCGCAGCACACCGACGCGGTGCTGTCCGGCGAGACGGTGCTGCCCGGTGGCACGGTTCTGCCCGGTGAGGGGGCGCCGTGGACCCCGCCGACGTGGGACGAGGTCGTGCGCGAACACGCGGACCGGGTCTACCGCCTCGCGTACCGCCTCACCGGCAACCCGCACGACGCCGAGGACCTCACCCAGGAGACGTTCGTCCGGGTGTTCCGCAACCTCGCGTCGTACCGCCCCGGCACGTTCGAGGGCTGGTTGCACCGGATCACCACCAACCTGTTCCTCGACATGGTCCGCCGGCGCGCGCGCATCCGCATGGAGGCGCTGCCCGACGACTCCGAGCGCATCCCCGGCCGCGGACCCGAGCCCGAGCAGGTGTTCTCCGACACCCACCTCGACCCGGCGCTGCAGGCCGCGCTCGACGAGCTGCCCCCCGAGTTCCGTGCCGCGGTCGTCCTCTGCGACGTCGAGGGGCTGTCCTACGAGGAGATCGGCGCCACGCTCGGCGTGAAGCTGGGTACGGTGCGGAGCAGGATCCACCGCGGCCGCGCCGCGCTGCGGGCCGCGATCGAGCGCGACCGGGCCGCGGGGCGCACCGCGGGCACGCAGGAGGAGGTCAGGGCATGAGCGAGCGTCGACTGTTCACGGTGAACACGTCCGACTGGGGTCAGACACACCTCACGTCGGACGCCGTCGTGGCCTTCGTCGACGACGAGCTCGCCCAGCGACCGCACGCCCGCGCCACCCAGCACGTCGCCGCCTGCCCGGACTGCGCGGCCGAGGTCGTGGCCCAGCGCCAGGCGCGCACCGCCCTGCGCGGCGCCTCCTGCCCGTCGCTCCCGACGTCGCTGCTCTCCGCTCTGCGGGCCATCCCGCAGGACACCGATCTCCCCGACGTGCCCGCCGGTCTCGCCGTCAGCACCGAGGGGCAGCTGGTCTCGGTGCTGCGTGCCGACGCCGTCCCCGCCGACGCCGTCCCCGCCGACACCGGCCGTCCCGGCTTCGCCGACGGGCAACGGACGCACGGTGCGCGCCCGGCCGCGGCACGGCGCCTGCGCCTCGGCGCCGGGGTCGCCGCCGCCTCCGGTATCGCCATCGGCGCGCTCGCCTTCGGCACCGCCGCACTCCCGTCCGTCCCGGGCCCCACCGCCGACCGCGGTGTCCTCGGAGGGTCCGTGCTGGGCGTGTCCGGTGTCGTGCCGGCCCGCCTGGGTCTCGACGCCACCACCGCGGCCGAGGATGCCCGGCTCGGCGGCCTGCGCGCCCCGCGCACGTTCCTGCGCCACGGCCTGCGCTGACGGCCCCCGGGGCCCGGTACACGGACTTCACCCCGGCTGCGGCAGGCTGACCACGGCCCGTCCCGCCCGCCGTCCCAGGAGTCCCCGCCGCCGATGACTGACCGCGCGACCAGCGACGCCGCCCGGGATCCAGGGCGTCCGGCCGACCCGGAGGACGGGCAGGTGAACGGGGCCGGGCCGCCGCGGCTGGAGCCGCGCCCGCTCGACCGTCCCGCCGTCGACGCCTCCGCGGAGTCGGTGTTCGGCCGCCCGGCCGGGCTCGCCGCGGGGTTCGCCACACCCGCCGCGCGGGCCGCGGCCCCGCCGGTCGCGACCGGCGCCCCGCCCGCACTCGCCGCGGCGTTCGGGCGCCCGGCCGCCGGCGCCGACGCGCTGCAGCGCCCGCCCGGCTCCGGGGCACCCGATCCCGGCGCGGACGACCCGCTGTGGGCCGGGGCCGAGGACGACCCGTGGCGCGACCCCGCCAGCGGGGTCGCGCTCGGCCCGCCCGCGGTCGACCCCGCGGCCCCCGCGGCCGCACCCACCGACGAGGGGTCACGCCTGAGCCTGCGCGAGGTGCTGTTCGGGCGCCGCGTCCACCCTCGCGCGCTGGCCCTGCTCGCCGTGGTCGCGCTCGCCGTCGGCGCGGTCGGCGGGATCGTCGGCCGCTTCACCGCCGAGGGCGCCAACTCGCTGACCGAGCCCGGCGCCACCCTCGCGTCGGTCGAGCCGGCCATCGCGCGCCCACCGGGCTCCGTCGCCGACATCGCCCAGCGGGTCGTGCCCGCCGTCGTCTCCATCGAGGTGCGCGTCGGCGAGGAGGGCGGCACCGGCTCCGGTGTCGTCATCGACGGCAGCGGCTTCGTGCTCACCAACAACCACGTCGTCGCCCCGGCCGCGGAGGTCGAGGGCGCGACGATCGAGACGGTCTTCAGCGACGGCACCCGCACCAGGGCCGCCATCGTCGGGCGCGACCCGAAGACCGACCTCGCCGTGATCCGCGTCGGCGTCACCAACCCGGTGGTCGCGCAGATCGGGACGTCGTCCGCGCTGGCCGTCGGCGACGCCGTGATCGCCGTCGGCTCCCCGTTGGGGCTCGCCGGCACCGTCACCGAGGGCATCGTCAGCGCGCTCGACCGGCCGGTGCGCCTCGAGGGCGGCGGCAACGTCAACGCGGTGATCGACGCGATCCAGACCGACGCCGCGATCAACCCGGGCAACTCCGGCGGCCCGCTGGTCGACGCCACCGGGGCCGTCGTCGGGATCAACACCGCGATCAGCAGCATCGGCGGGGGCGAGGGCGGGTCGATCGGGCTCGGGTTCGCCATCCCCATCGACGACGCCCGCGTGATCGCCGAGGAGCTCATCCGCACCGGGATCGTGAAGCACGCCGAGCTGGGCGTGAACGCGCGCTCGGTCGAGGACGACACGTCCGCGGGTGCGCAGGTGCAGAACGTCCAGCAGGGCGGTGCCGCCGCCGCGGGCGGCATCCTGGAGGGCGACGTGATCGTCACCCTCGGCGAGCGGAGCATCGCGGGCGCCGACGAGCTCGAGGTCGCCGTCCGCGAGTTCGAGCCGGGCGCCACCGTGCCCGTCGGGCTGATCCGGGAGGGCCGTCCGCTGACGGTCTCGGTGGTACTGGCCTCGGACTGATCCGGGGCGCGAGTAGGATCGGACCATGTTCGACAGCGTCGGCTGGGGCGAGATCATGGTGTTGGTCGTGGCCGGGCTGTTCATCCTCGGTCCCGAACGGCTCCCCTCGGCCGCCGCCTGGTTGGGCGGCGCGATCCGCCAGGTCAAGGAGTACGCCTCCGGGGCGCGCGATCAGCTCAAGGGCGAGCTCGGCCCGGAGTTCGACGAGCTGCGCAAGCCGCTGGAGGAGCTGCGCGGCCTGCGCAACTTCAACCCGAAGACCGCGGCCACCCGCGCGCTGTTCGACGACGGCCCCGCCGAGAAGCCCAACGGGTTCGCCCCGAGGAACGGCACGGGCAACGGCTCGCCGTACCTGTCCAAGGAGAACGGCGGCACCCCCCAGCGCCACCCGGCCACCGGCCCGGCACCGGAGGCGCTCGCGAAGAACGAGCGCCCCCCGATCGACCCCGACGCGACCTGATCCTCAGCCGAGGGGCGGCCGCGGCCGCTGCAGGTGCCAGGAGGTCGTCGACTGGTACGCGTGGGCGGCGGCGAGCACGGCCGCGTCGGCGTGGCGGGGCCCGACGATCTGCAGGCCGATCGGCAGGCCGGCCCGGGTGAATCCGCACGGCACGCTCGCGGCGGGCTGCTGCGTCATGTTGAACGGGTAGGTGAACGGCGTCCAGGACGTCCAGCGTTCCCGCGGCCACCCCGACGGCACCTCGACGCCCGCCTCGAACGCCGGGATCGGCAGGGTGGGGGTCAGCAGCAGCGAGTAGCGGGTGTGGAACTCGCCCATCGCCTTCCCGAGGTCGTTGCGCACGGCCATCGCCGTGAGGTAGTCGAGCGCGCTCGCCCCCGCGCCCTGCTCCGCGACGCGCACCAGGGCCGGGTCCATCTGCGCGCGCTGCTCCGGCCCCAGGTGCTCGATCGACTTGGCGGCTCCGGAGAACCACAGCGTCTCGAACGCATCGACGGGGTCGGTGAACCCGGGGTCGGTCTCGGTGATCGACGCACCGAGCGTCGCGAACACGTCGACGGCCGACTCGAACGCCGCGGCCACCTCCGGGTCCACGTCGACGTAGCCCAGCGTCGTGCTGGAGGCGATCCGCAGCCCGGACACCTGGGCCCGCGCGACGGCGTCCGACGCGGACAGGCCGGGGGCCAGCGCCCACGGGTCGCGCGGGTCGAAGCCGGAGACCACGTCGAGCAGCAGGGCGGTGTCGGCGACGCTGCGCGTCATCGGGCCGACGTGCGCGAGCGTGCCGTACGGGCTCGCGGGCCAGTTCGGCACGCGGCCGTAGGTCGGCTTGATCGTCGAGGTGCCGGTGAAGCCGGCCGGGATGCGGACCGAACCGCCGCCGTCGGTGCCGAGGCTCAGCGCGCCCATCCCGAGCGCGACGGCCGCCGCGCTGCCGCCGCTCGACCCGCCCGCGGTCCTCGTCGGGTCCCACGGGTTGCGGGTGACCCCGGTGAGCGGGGAGTCGGTCACGCCCTTCCAGCCCAGTTCGGGGGTGGTGGTGCGACCGAGGATCACCGCGTTGTGCTCGCGCAGCCGCGCCACCGCGGGGGCGTCGACCTCCCACGGGCCCGCCGGGTCGATGGTCCGCGAGCCGCGCAGCGTGGGGCGGCCCGCGGTGAGCAGGAGGTCCTTGACCGAGGTCGGGACGCCGTCGATCGATCCCTCCGGCTCGCCGCGCTGCCAGCGCGCCTCCGACTCCTTCGCCGCGGCCTGCGCCTCGTCGGCCTGGACGAGGCAGAACGCGTTGACGACCGGGTCGTAGGTCTCGATGCGGTCGAGCGCGTCGCGGGTCGCCTCGACGGGGGAGAGCTCGCCGGAGCGGTACGCCGCGAGCAGTTCGACGGCGGTGAGGTCGGCGGAGGTCATCGAGCACTTCCCGTCACGAAGCCCAGCGTCTTGTCCACGACGTTGGCCAGCGGCTCACCCGCCCGGTAGCGGGTGAGGTTGTCGACGAACAGGGTCTCCAGCTCGTCGCGCCAGCCGAGGATGTCACCCGACATGTGCGGGGAGACGATGACGCCCGGCAGGTCCCACAGCGGGGAGCCGGCGGGCAGGGGCTCCTTCTCGAACACGTCGAGGGCGGCCCCGGCCAGCGTGCCGTCGCGCAGTGCGGCGACCAGGTCGTCCTGCACGACGAGCGCGCCGCGGCCGACGTTGATCACGCGGGCCCGCGGTGGCAGCAGGCCCAGCGTCGTGGCGTTCAGCATCCCGCGGGTGGAGTCGGTGAGCGGGGCGGCGAGCACCAGCCACTCCGCGCGTGGCAGGAGCGTGGTCAGGTCCTCGATCGGGTGCACGCCCTCGTCCGCGCGGCGCCCCACCAACTCGACGCGCATCCCGACCGCGGCCAGCATCGCGGCGGTCGCGCGCCCGATCGGACCGCTGCCGACGACGACGGCGGTGCGCCCGCCGACCC